>NZ_JBFBEA010000011.1:0-311941 GCF_040683495.1 Streptomyces sp. NPDC093544
GCGTCACCGGACCCCCGCATCCTGCCCAACGCCTGATCCGGCGGCGACGGGCGGATGTACCGGCCCCCGGCCCCGACCCACCCACCGGACCCCAGACACCCGACCGCAGACACCCACCCGCAGGCACCCACCCAGCGCACCACGAGCAACGCCGGATAGCCTCGAACCATGAGCAGGCCCGCCACCTTCACCCCTCCCCCCGGCGTACACGCCCTCCGCCTCCACACCGCACGCGGCGAGTTCGCCGCGCTCGAAGCGGCAGCACAGGGGCAGCGCAGGGGCACTGTGCTGTTCCTGCCGGGGTTCACCGGGAGCAAGGAGGACTTCATCTCGCTGCACGAACCGCTCGCGGCGGACGGCTACCGCACCGTGGCCGTGGACGGCCGAGGCCAGCACGAGTCCCCCGGCCCACGGGACGACGAAACGCCGTACGCGCAGGGCGAGTTGGCAAGGGACGTACTCGCACAGGCGGACGCCATCGGCACCCCCGTACACCTCGTCGGCCACTCCCTCGGCGGCCAGATCGCCCGCGCCGCCGTCCTCCTGAACCCGTCCCCCTTCGTCTCCCTCACACTCATCTCCTCGGGCCCCGCCCAGATCTCCGTCTCCCAGCAACAGCGCGCCAAACTGCTCCGGGACGCGCTCGCAGTAATGGACATGGCCGAGGTATGGGAAGCCATGCAGGCGATGGAACCGCCGGAGGACACCGACACCGGCGGCCTCGACACAGGCCTCGACGACCGCGCCGACCTACGCCGCCGCTGGCTCGGCAACAGCCCGGCCCAGCTCATCGCGACCGGCCGCCAGCTGTGCAGCGAGCCGGACCGCGTCGCCGAACTGGCAGCGCTCCCCCTGCCGAAGCATGTCCTGTCCGGCGACGAGGACAACACCTGGCCGCTACCGCTCCTCGACGACATGGCCGTACGCCTCGACGCGCGCCGCACGGTCATCCACGGCTCGGAGCACTCCCCGAACACGGACCGCCCCAAGGAAACAGCCCGCGCCCTCGCAGACTTCTGGAACCAGATCCAGGAGCGCCACTAGTACGGGCGGGCTAGTACTGCGCCCGAAGGTGCTCCCAGAACCCGTCCCGCAGCGCCCGCCGCAGATCCGCCTGTCCCCGCAGGGAGTACTGCAACAGCCCCTCGGCCTCGACCAGCAGATCCTGGTCGACCGAGCCGGGCAGATACGGATGCCCGGGCAGCAGGTCCACCAGTGCCTCGCGCCCCCGCGCCGCGAGCCACTTCGCGGCGACCTGCGCGCCCACGAACCGCACGTCATCGCGGGAGGGCCGCGCCGCCGCCGTCGCGTCGTACGTGGCGGAGGTCCGCCGCGCGACGTACGGCTTGAAGAAGTCGAGATCGAAGGTGCGCTGGCTGTCGACCTCCCAGAGCAGCGGCTCGGCCTGGTTGCGGCCCTCCGGCGCCTCGATGCCCCACAGGTGGACGCGCGCCCCGTACCCCTGCGCCGCCTCGACCGCCGACACCAGATCCTCGTCGCCGCCGAGCAGCGCGGCGTCACTGATGGCGCGGTGCCGGGCTAGGGACTCCAGGTCGGACCTGATGAGCGAGTCGACGCCCTTCTGCTGGTTGTTGGCGTTGAGGTTGCCCAACCGCACCTTCACGTCCGGCAGTTCGGCGATCGACTGCTGTTCCGCCGTGTGGATACGGCGCCGCGCGCCGTCGTACCAGTAGACCCGCAGCAGCCTGCTGTCCGCGAAGATCGTGCGGGCCCGGTCGATGAGCGCCTCGATGAGGCCCTCGGTGTCCAGATCGAAGGAGCGACGGTCCTCGGTGCCGGCGACCAGTCGTCCGGCGGCCGCGTACAGATACCCGGCGTCGACGAAGATCGCATGGGTCGAGGGCGTCTTGGCCACCTCGGCGAGCATGCGCTGGAGCAACTCGTTCGTGCGGTCGATGCGGGCGCCGAGCGTCCCGAGGTCGTCGTTCATCGCCTCCATTGTCCCGGCGGTCACGCTTCGAACACAACCGGTCCCGATCAGTCCGCTACTCACAAGTAGTGAGGGGTCGCGTACTCGCAAGTAGTTAGCGACGCGAAAAATTTCCTTAGCGTAGGGAATGTTTGTAACACGCATCCCGTTGAATCCGTATGGAGCGAGGGGCACCGACGCCTCACGCGCCACTCAAGTAGTTCTCCTCAGGAGGATGACCAGACGAAGGGAGAAGCCCATGCGCTTCGAAATCATGCGACTCGACGACGTCGACGGAACAGCCGTGGACAGCACCGTTGTAGACGCCGCCTCCGTCAACCGGATCGTTCAGCAGGCTGCCGCCATAGGACAGCGACTCTGGATCCGCCCGGCCGACTCATCCGCTTCATAACACGCGGACAGACTTCAGAGCCCCGTACGGCAACCATGCCGTACGGGGCTCTGCGCGTTCTCGAACCGGCCCCTTGCCGAACCCGCCCGTTGACGAACCCGCCCCCGACGCAATTCAACTCCCCTGAATCACCTGCGTAACCCCGTTGATGATCTGCTGAACCGCGATCGCCGACAGCATCATGCCCGCGAGCCGCGTCACCAGCACCACACCGCCGTCCTTGATGACGCGGATGATCAGCAGCGAGTACCGCATCACGATCCACAGCACGACATGGATGGCGAGGATCGCGGCCCACACGGACACCTGCGAGGCGACGCTGTCGGCCTTCTGCACCGCCAGGATCACCGACACGATCGCACCGGGTCCGGCGAGCAGCGGCATGCCCAGTGGTACGAGGGCGACGTTGACGTCCTTGGTCTGCTTGGGCTCGTCGGTCTTGCCGGTCAGCAGGTCGAGGGCGATCAGCAGGAGCAGCAGGCCGCCCGCGATCATCAGCGCGGGCACGGACACATGCAGGTAGTCCAGGATCTGGTGCCCGAGCAGCCCGAACACGGCGATCACTCCGCCGGCCACACAGACGGCCTGGAAGGCCATCCGCCGTTGCACCTTGGCGGGGCGTCCCGCGGTGAGCGCGAGGAAGATCGGGGTGATCCCAGGGGGATCCATGATCACGAAGAGAGTGAGAAACAGAGAACCGAAGACAGCAACGTCGAACACAGGGGAGGCCTTGCAGGTATTGAGGGGTGAACCAGGAATGACGAGAACAGGAGTGGCGAACCGGGGAGAGGGACCTACAGACCCTGGTCCCCGCCCGCCCCCGGCACCGGAAACGCCCCGGTGGCCCGCCGGGTGATCTCCCCGTACACCTCGGGATCGGTCGTGAACTCCCCGAGCACGCACGTCTTTCGGCTGCCGTGGTAGTCGCTGGACCCGGTGGCCAGCAGCCCCAGCTCGGCCGCAAGGCCGCGCAAGCGCGCCCGGGTGGCCGGTTCGTGGTCCATGTGGTCGACCTCGATGCCGTCGAGACCCGCGGCCGCCAGCTCCGCGATCGCGGAGTCCGGCACGGTCCGGCCGCGCTTGGCGGCGGCCGGATGCGCGAAGACGGTGACGCCGCCCGCACTCTTGACCAGCCGGATCGCCTCGAAGGGGTCGGTCTCGTGCTTCTCGACGAAGGCCCGGCCGCCGTCGGACAGCCACTTCTCGGTGAAGGCGTCGTTCACGGTCGGTACGACGCCGAGTTCGACCAGGGCGGAGGCGATATGGGGCCGTCCCACCGAACCCTCGCCCGCGATGCGCGCCACCTGCGTCCAGGTGATCGGCACACCGATCTCCTGAAGCCTGGCGACCATGCTCTTGGCGCGCGGCACCCGGTCGTCCCGTACGAGCTCACGCTCGTCGAGCAGCGCGGGCTCCTCGGGGTCGAAGAGGTAGGCCAGCAAGTGCATGCTGATGCCGTCCAGGCGGCAGGAGAGCTCGGCTCCGGTGACCAGCGTCAGCCCGGCAGGCAGCGCGTCGATGGCCTCGGCGTACCCGCGGGTCGAGTCGTGGTCGGTAAGCGCGACGACGTCCAGGCCGGCGGCTGCGGCGTTGCGGACCAGCTGGGCCGGGGTGTCCATACCGTCGGACGCGGTGGAGTGGGCGTGCAGGTCGATGCGCACTACGCGGACTCCAGACGGTGACAGTACGGAAGAGGACACCCAGGGCGGGGAAGGGAACACCCAAGGGTAACGGGAATCCGACCCTCCCCTGTCACACCCGCATACACCCGGCGCCCCCTACGAACCCCTTACGAATCGCAGGCGAACCGCCTACGAACCGCCCGCGAGCCCTACGGCTCCAGGATCCGCGGCGACAGCGCCCCGCACGGCAGCAGGTCCACCTCGGCGCCCGCGTCCCGCAGGTCCGTCAGCACCAGTTCGTCGTACATCAGCAGTCCGGACTGCTCGGGCCACACGACCGCCCACAGCCACAGCCCGAGCGCCTCGCCCGCGAAGACGGCGCGGTCGTCGGGGGCGCCGGCCACATGCCAGAGGGGGGTGGGCCGGCCTGCCGCGAGGACCTTCGCCTGGGGCGGTTTCTCGACACTCATGTACGGGCCGGGGTCGGGCCCGTCGACTCCCGCGTACCGCGCGCCGAGGCCGACGCCGAGTTCCTCGGCGATGAGGACCAGTTCCCCTATACCGCCGAGCGGTCCGGGCCCGGAGCAGGCGACGGCGGTCGCACGCCCGCCGCTGCGGTCGTCACCGGCGAAGGCGGCGCCGGTGAACAGCCAGCCGACCGGCAGCGGCCACGGCATCCACACGGGCACCCGGGCGCGATGCACCACCACGCCGAGGGCTTCGACGCTGGGCGGGATCACGGGCTGCAGCGGATGCACGGTGCCGTGCAGATCGCACTGCCAGGAGTCGGCAAAGAGGCCGGGAGCCCTGACCCGGCCACCACACTTCGGGCAACTGGGTTCGCCCCTCATAAGGCCCAACGGTCCTCCCCGTCCTTCGCCGCGTCAAGGACGATCACCCGTCCGGCGCCCGCACCTCACCCGGGGTCGCCTGGGAAAAGTAGATGTAGCTTGCATTATTTAGTCGACCTAACTTATTATGTGTATACGTCAACGATCTGGTCGAGGACTGCGAGGACCACGTATGCGCACCACCACAGGAGAAGCGGCTGAAGCGGACCCGATCGACGACCCCTTCGACGCGGGAGCCGGCAGCATCCTGCGCCAGCCGAAGGCGGTCTGGGCGACGGCCGGGGCGTCCGTCGTCGCCTTCATGGGCATCGGGCTCGTCGACCCGATCCTGCCGTCGATCGCCAAGGGCCTTGACGCCACCACCGGCCAGGTCTCGCTGCTCTTCACCTCGTACTTCCTGATCACCGCCGTCGCGATGCTCCTGACGGGCTTCGTCTCCAGCCGCATCGGCGGCAAGAAGACCCTGCTCCTCGGCCTCGCCCTCGTGGTCGTCTTCGCGGGCCTCGCCGGCACGTCCGGATCGGTCGGCGAACTCGTCGCCTTCCGGGCCGGCTGGGGCCTCGGCAACGCACTGTTCGTGTCCACCGCCCTCGCCGTCATCGTCGGCGCGGCGGCCGGCGGCAGCGCCGCGGCGATCCTGCTGTACGAGTCGGCCCTGGGCCTCGGCATGGCGTGCGGACCCCTGCTGGGCGCGCTGCTCGGTAACGCCAGCTGGCGTTACCCGTTCTTCGGCACCGCGTTCCTGATGGCGGTCGGCTTCCTGTGCATCACGGCGTTCCTCAAGGAGCAGCCGAAGCCCACGAAGAAGACCTCACTGCTGGACCCGATCCGGGCACTGGGCCACGGCGGCCTCGCCTCGGCGGCCGTCTCGGCGTTCTTCTACAACTACACGTTCTTCACCGTGCTGGCCTTCACCCCGTTCGTGCTGAACATGACCCCGTACAAGTCGGGCGCCGTCTTCTTCTGCTGAGGTCTGCTGCTCGCCCTCTTCTCGGTGATCGTGGCCCCGCGCATGCAGGCCCGCTTCGGCTCGCTGAAGGTGCTCGGCGGCTCGCTGATCCTGCTCGCCTTCGACGTACTCGTCCTCGGCTACGGCAGCCACACCACCGCTGTCGTCTGCACGATCCTGTCCGGCGCCTTCATCGGCGTGAACAACACCGTCTACACGGAACTGGCCCTGGGCGTCTCGGACGCACCGCGCCCGGTGGCGAGCGCCGGGTACAACTTCGTGCGGTGGTTCGCGGCCGCGGCGGCGCCCTACTTCGCGCCGAAGATCGAGGGATGGAGCAACATCCGCATCCCGTTCGTCGTCGCGGCCGTCACGGCGGTGATCGGCGCCGCGGTGGTCTTCGTACGACGGGACGCGCTCACGCACGACGCCGAGGAGCTGGAACCGCGGCACGCCACGAAGGACAGTGTCACCGTTTTTGCCAACTGACTGATTTCAGCCAGGGTCTGACCTGGGATCAGCCGAAACCAAAAAAGAACCCGGAACAGAACCCCGAACAGAACCGGAACAGAAAAAAGACCTCAGTCCAGCGGAACGGACCTGCGCAGCGGATCGCGCAGGTCCGTTCCACCGCTCAGCCAGCGCTCCTGGAGGGCGCCCGCGCCGTGCACGCGCTTCCACGCGGCCTCGTTCGGCGTCATGGGGAGCAGCGGCAGGAAACGTACGGGGTCGGCGGGCTCGTCCAGGTCGAGGTCCTCCACCAGGCCGCCGGGCTCGGCGACCAGTACGGAGGTGAACGGCGCGCCCGGCCACAGGGGTTCACCCACGTCGAGCGAGGCGCCGGGGGCCACGATCAGGCCCTCGACCTGCGGAGACGCGGCGAGTACGGCGAGCGGGCGGAGCACCTTGTCGGTGTCGGCGGCGCCGGCGCGCACGGAAAGGACCAGCTCGGCGCGCGGGCCTTTCACAGGGTCGGCGACGACCGATGTGGGGTCCGCCATCGGCTGGGCGGACATGCCGAGCGTCGCGTAGCGGACGATGTCTCCCTCGGTGAAACGCAGTACTTCGACGCGGTCGGTACCGAGGAAGGTGACCGCGGCCCGCGCGTCGGGTTCGCCCAGCGCGGAACGTATCCGGGCCTCGACCAGAGGAAGAACATCAGCCATGAGCCGAGCATAGAACTCGTTAGGACGGGGCAAAGCGGCACCTTGACGCATCGGTGCGCTGATACTCTTGGCCCTCGGCCGGGGCAGCACGCAGAAGCGTCGCTCTCAAGTCCCGGCCCTCTGAGGCTGACTCCCCCCACGGGGGAACCGTCCGACTCCCCTGTGGAGGGAGCTGGACCCCCTACGGGGGATGGATCGTCCCTCACGGGGGACCGACCGGAGGAGGTGGGGCTGCAATGGATCGAAGTCACCCGTGCAGTACTACCCGCTCTTCCGGTCGCTGAGTTCTTTAGCTGGCTCTGTAGTCCTGCTGGCTGTCGCCTCCTGCGAACATGTGCATACGTGTCAGCGTTGCCCGGTGCACCACGGAAGAGCGCTTCGTTCCCACCTGATCCGTTCGATCCGAACGCGATCCGTCTGATCGAGACGTGATCTGCCTGATCTGAATCAGTAGCGAAGCTGCCACCACGACGGTGCGGTGCTCCCCGCTTTGTGGACGTACCAAACATCCGTAGTCAGGACGTCCCCATTCCGGGCAGTTCCAACCGTCGTCGGCCGCCTCCGTTGCGAAGGAGCCTGCCATGTCGATGATTCGTGACCTCCGTGCCGCAGTCCGCCCCCGTCCCTCGCTGCGCAAGGACACTGGCTCGTACGACACCACGCGTGACCCCGGGACCCCCTCCGCCGTGGTCGACTGCGCCATCTACCGCGACGGCGCCCGGGTGGAGACCCGCGAGCCCCTGACGCCGCACCAGGCGGTGCGTCAGGTGCACCGTGACGGCGGTTTCGTGTGGATCGGTCTGCACGAGCCGACCGAGGCCGAATTCTCCGGTATCGCAAGCGAGTTCGGGCTGCACCCGCTCGCCGTCGAGGACGCCGTGCAGGCCCACCAGCGGCCCAAGCTGGAGCGGTACGACGACTCGCTCTTCACCGTCTTCAAGACCATCCACTACGTCGAGCACGACCAGCTGACCGCCACCAGCGAGATCGTCGAGACCGGCGAGGTCATGTGCTTCACCGGGCGGGACTTCTTCATCACCGTCCGGCACGGCGGGCAGGGTTCGCTGCGGGCACTGCGGCACCGGCTCCAGGACGACCCCGAGCTGCTCGCCAAGGGACCCTCCGCCGTCCTGCACGCCATCGCCGACCATGTCGTCGACGGGTACATCGCGGTCGCGGACGCCGTACAGGACGACATCGACGAGGTCGAGACCCAGGTCTTCTCGCCCGGCCGCAAGGGCTCCCCGCGCGGCACGGACGCCGGGCAGATCTACCAGCTCAAGCGCGAGGTACTGGAGTTCAAGCGGGCGGTGTCGCCGCTGCTGCGCCCCATGCAGCTGCTGAGCGAGCGGCCGATGCGACTGGTCGACCCCGACATCCAGAAGTACTTCCGCGACGTCGCCGACCACCTCGCCCGGGTCCAGGAGCAGGTCCTCGGTTTCGACGAGCTGCTCAACTCGATCCTCCAGGCCAACCTCGCGCAGGCGTCCGTCGCGCAGAACGAGGACATGCGCAAGATCACGTCCTGGGCCGCGATCATCGCCGTACCGACGATGGTGTGTGGCGTGTACGGCATGAACTTCGACCACATGCCGGAGACGCACTGGAAGTACGGCTACCCGGTGATCCTCAGCGTCACGGTCGCCATCTGCCTGGGGATCCACCGCACGCTCAAGCGCAACGGC
This sequence comes from Streptomyces sp. NPDC093544, assembly GCF_040683495.1. Classification (NCBI taxonomy): domain Bacteria; kingdom Bacillati; phylum Actinomycetota; class Actinomycetes; order Kitasatosporales; family Streptomycetaceae; genus Streptomyces; species Streptomyces sp. NPDC093544. The sequence goes on from NZ_JBFBEA010000011.1 coordinate 8,616, forward strand.
TGGCTGTGAAGGCACGCTCGATACTCTTGGCGCCATGACGACCCTTGGCGCCAAGGCGGAAGAGCTGCTCGACCAGGCCCTCGTCGAGGAGGCCACCAAGAAGTCCGGGCTCATCTGGGTCCGCGGCAGCGAGGTGCCGGTGCTTGAAGGGCAGGCCCGTGCTGTGCCCACCCGCGCCCTGTGGCACGTGTGGCACGACGGCGCGGCCTGTCTGATCGGCGACGGGCCCGGCGAGCAGCCGCTGCCGGGTCTGGTCGACGGGGGCGACGCGGTCGTCACCGTACGCAGCAAGGACAAGGGCGGGCGGCTCGTGGCCTGGGCCGCGAAGGTCGTGGAGCTGACGCCCGGATCCCCTCAGTGGGAGGCGGCGGTCGCCGAGCTCAAGGGCAAGCGCCTGAACGCCCCCGATGGGGAGGCCATGACCGGGCGCTGGGCCCGCGAGTGCAGGGTGCTCCGCCTCGAACCGACGGGCGGCACGTCCGAGCTCCCCGACGGCTCGCTCTCCGCACCGCCGCTGCCCACCCCCGCCACCACCCGGCAGCCGGCCCCCGCGGGCCTTCCCCGTCTTCTCTTCAAGAAGCGCAAGCGACGCCAGGCCTAGGACGACGGCAGCTGCTGCCCGTAGTCCACCGTCTCCTTCTTGCTGGGCTCCGCCAGGGCGAAGTCCTTGCCCCAGTCCGTGAGGCGGAGGGTGCCGGCGTTGCCCGCGCGGACCAGGAGGAGGGGGTACGCCGTTCCCTCCAGGGAGACGTCCAGGGAGCCGCCCGAGCCGTCGCCGCCGGTGATGCGGAAGGTGCGGACGCCGGACTGCTCGTGGTAGCCGTCGGTGGAGAGGGTGCCCTGCAGGGTGAGCAGGCCGTCGAGGAGGACGTCCTTGTCGGTGAAACCGCTGAAGCGCTTGTAGGTGGGGTCGTCGGTGGGGACCTTCACGTACATGCCGCTGAGCTTGTCGGCGACGTCCGTGTCCGTCGAGGTGGCGCCGCCCGAACCGTCCTGGTGGGTCCAGAAGTCCGCGTCGGCCTTGAGATAGAGGTGCTCGCCGACCCGCAACAGCTTGAAGGTCGACTCCTTCGAGGTGACCGACCCCGTCCCGCCGTCGTCCTTGAGGTTCATGTCGAGGGTGTAGGTGGTCCCGTTGGTCACGACGGTTCCGGCGAGCCGTACCGTCTTCGCGGCCTCGGCCGCCTGCTTCGTCTTCGCCTGGATCTCGGCGGCGGTCAGCTTGCCCACCCCGTTCGTGCCCGCGTCCGGGTCCTCGCTGCCGCACCCCGTCAGTCCTGTCCCCGTCACGACCAGTGCGCACATCGCGCTCACCAGCGCGGCCCTGCGGGTACGGCCCAGGAGAATTGCAGTCACAGGTGGGGCGCCTTTCGAGCGGGGGTCCGGGCGGCGGCGTACGGCAGCGTACCGGTGCTTCCCGCGCCCGGCGGAAGGGGTCCGTCCGGACCGCCCACCAGGGCGTATCCGACCGGGACGGGCTAGCCTGAAGCCCACCCGAGCGGACAAAACGGCAGGAACAGGAGGCGCACGCATGGCCGCAGGCGCCCCCCGGATCTTCGTCTCGCACCTCGCCGGCGTCGCCGTATTCGACCCGAACGGCGACCAGGTGGGCCGTGTGCGGGACATGGTCGCCATACTGCGTGTCGCGCGGCGACCGCCCCGGATCCTCGGCCTGGTCGTCGAACTGTCCACGCGCCGCCGCATCTTCCTGCCCATGACCCGGGTGACCGGCATCGAGAGCGGCCAGGTCATCACCACCGGAGTCCTCAACGTGCGCCGCTTCGAACAACGGCCCACGGAGCGGCTCGTGTTCGGCGAGCTCCTCGACCGTCGCCTCACACTCATCGAGACGGACGAGGAGGTGACCGTGCTCGACGTGTCCATCCAGCAGCTTCCGGCACGGCGGGACTGGGAGATCGACCGGGTGTACGTCCGCAAGGGCCGCAGCGGGGCGTTCAGGCGCACCAAGGGCGTAACCCTGACCGTCGAGTGGTCCGCCCTCACCGGGTTCTCGCTGGACGAGCAGGGACAGGGCGCCGAAAGCCTCCTCGCCACCTTCGAGCAGCTCCGCCCGGCCGACCTCGCGAACGTCATGCACCACCTGTCGCCGAAACGGCGCGGTGAGGTGGCCGCCGCGCTCGACGACGACCGCCTCGCCGACGTGCTCGAACAGCTCCCCGAGGACGACCAGATCGAGATCCTCGGCAAGCTCAAGGAGGAACGCGCGGCCGACGTCCTGGAGGCGATGGCCCCGGACGACGCTGCCGACCTGCTCGCCGAACTTCCCGAGGAGGACGTGGAGCGGCTGCTGAAACTGATGCGGCCCGGCGACGCGGCCGACGTACGGCGGCTGATGGCGTACGAGGAGCGGACCGCCGGCGGTCTCATGACGACCGAGCCCATCATTCTGCGGCCGGACGCGACGATCGCCGAGGCGCTCGCCCGGGTCCGCAGCCCCGACCTCTCCCCCTCGCTCGCCGCCCAGGTGTACGTGTGTCGCGCGCCGGACGAGACACCCACGGGCAAGTACCTGGGCACCGCGCACTTCCAGCGGCTCCTGCGCGACCCGCCGTACACCCTGGTCAGCTCGATCCTCGACGACGATCTGCAGCCCCTCACCCCGGACGCCGCGCTGCCCGTCGTCGCCGGGTTCTTCGCGACGTACGACATGGTCGCGGCGCCCGTCGTCGACGAGAGCGGCTCGCTGCTCGGCGCGGTGACCGTGGACGACGTACTGGACCACATGCTGCCCGAGGACTGGCGGGAGACGGAGTTCCACCTCGACGAGGACGAGGGGGAGGACGAGGGGGTGGCCGATGGCGCCTGAACGCGAGACGCGCGAGCGCGCCGTCTCCGGGGCGACCGCGGCCACCCGGCCGCGCACCCGGCTCGACCAGCCGAAGCCGACGCGCCGCAGACTGCTGCCGGAGTGGGACCCGGAGGCGTTCGGACGGTTCTCGGAGCGGATCGCGCGGTTCCTGGGCACCGGGCGGTTCATCGTCTGGATGACCATCGTCGTCGTGGTGTGGGTGCTGTGGAACATCTTCGCGCCGGGCGACCTGCGCTTCGACAACTACCCGTTCATCTTCCTGACCCTGATGCTGTCGCTCCAGGCCTCCTACGCCGCCCCGCTGATCCTGCTCGCGCAGAACCGGCAGGACGACCGCGACCGCGTCAACCTCGAACAGGACCGCAAGCAGAACGAGCGGTCGATCGCTGACACCGAGTACCTCACCCGGGAGATCGCCTCGCTGCGCGTGGGCCTCGGCGAGGTCGCCACCCGCGACTGGATCCGTTCCGAGCTCCAGGACCTGGTCAGGGAACTGGAGGAGCGGCGTCCGGACAGCCGCGTGGTATTCCCGCCGGAGCACCCTCGGGGACGTGACACAGACGACCTGTGACGGGGCTTTCCTGGGCCCATGGGGAGCCCCGTACCATCGACAGCATGGTGGCTACGGAAGACGCGGTGCGCGAAGCACTGGCGACGGTGAACGACCCCGAGATCCAACGACCCATCACCGAGCTGGGGATGGTCAAATCGGTTGAGATCGGCGCGGATGGTGCGGTCGCGGTCACTATTTACCTGACCGTCTCCGGCTGCCCGATGCGCCAGACCATCACGGACACCGTGACGGCCGCGGTCGCGGCGGTCGAAGGCGTCACACACGTCGACGTGACCCTCGACGTGATGGGCGACGAACAGCGCCGCGAGCTCGCGTCCGCGCTGCGCGGCGGGACGGCCGAGCGTGAGGTCCCCTTCGCCCAGCCCGGCTCGCTCACCCGCGTGTACGCGGTCGCCTCCGGCAAGGGCGGCGTCGGCAAGTCCTCGGTGACGGTGAACCTGGCTGCGGCGATGGCGGCCGACGGCCTCAAGGTCGGTGTCGTCGACGCCGACATCTACGGCCACTCCGTACCGCGCATGCTCGGCGCCGACGGCAAGCCGACCCAGGTCGAGAACATGATCATGCCGCCGTCCGCGCACGGCGTGAAGGTCATCTCCATCGGGATGTTCACGCCGGGCAACGCGCCCGTCGTATGGCGCGGCCCGATGCTCCACCGCGCCCTCCAGCAGTTCCTGGCGGACGTCTTCTGGGGCGACCTGGACGTCCTGCTCCTCGACCTCCCGCCGGGCACGGGCGACATCGCGATCTCGGTCGCCCAGCTCGTCCCGAACGCCGAGATCCTCGTCGTGACGACGCCTCAGCAGGCCGCCGCCGAGGTCGCCGAACGCGCGGGCTCCATCGCCGTACAGACCCACCAGAAGATCGTCGGCGTCGTCGAGAACATGTCGGGCCTGCCCTGTCCGCACTGCGGCGAGATGGTCGACATCTTCGGCACGGGCGGCGGCCAGGCAGTCGCCGAGGGCCTGACCCGCACCACGGGCGCCCACGTCCCGGTCCTGGGCAGCATCCCCATCGACGTCCGCCTCCGCGAGGGCGGCGACGAGGGCAAGCCCGTCGTCCTGACCGACCCGGACTCCCCTGCGGGCTCCGCCCTCCGCGCAATCGCAGGCAAACTGGGCGGCCGAGCCCGAGGCCTTTCGGGCATGTCCCTGGGCATCACGCCGCGCAACAAATTCTGAGCAGGGGACTGGAGGCGCCCCTTCAGGGGCGCGGGGAACTGCGCGAGCAACCACGACGAACCCGCGGGTTGAAACGCTCCCCACAAAGAGGGGGCGCCGTCTTGAGTGACGGCGCCCCCTCCTCGTATGCCCGCCGCCTAGGCGTACGCCCCGATGTCCTTGATCATCGAGAAGCCCAGCCCATACGCGCTCATGCCCCGCCCGTACGCGCCCACGTGGACGCCCTCCTGGGTGGAACCCGCGAGGACCCAGCCGAACTCGGCCTCGCGGTAGTGGAAGGGCGTGGGGACGCCGTCCACGGGGAGGGACAGGGAGGACCAGTCGGGGCCGGTCAGGTCGTCGGCCAGGACCCACGCCGTTTCCGTCTGCTGGTCCAGCCAGTCGTCCCGCAGGGTGTGGTCCATCTGGCCGGGCCAGGTGAAGGACAGCAGCCCCACTCCCGCGAGCCAGGCCGCGGAGGAGACCGAAGTGGCCTCCAGCAGACCCGTACCGTCCGCGCTGCGGCGTACGGGGCTGGCCGCGACGGTCACCACGACCGCGAAGCGCTCCTTGTCCTCAGTCGTCTCGCCACGCACGGTGGGCTCTTCGCCGTGCCCGATCGAACCGTGCTCGACGGCACCGTCCGCCGAGGTACCGACCTGCATCAGCCAGCGCGGTCCCGTGAAGGCCTCATCGAGGCCGTACCACGGGAAGGGCGCCAGCAGGTAACCGTCGACCGTACGCCGGGCGGAGGGGACCTGTTGTCCGCCCTCCGCGGCCGGCGCCTGCGCGCCTACCCGACTTGTCGTCTCCATCTGCCGGACGCCTCCTAGCTCTCGTCGGACCGCTGGGCCCGCCCCCCTCGGGCGTCCTTATCGGTCCGCACAACAACTGGGCAGCATAGCCACACCACTCCGAGCAGCCGGGAAAGCGCCCGGCGCGTGGGTACGTTTTAGGGCCGCGTGAGACTGAGATCACCTGCGACGAAGGCCGTCCGCGGCTCAGCTGGCGCGTCGGTACGGCTCCGGTGGCGCGTCGGTACGGCTCCGGTGGCGCGTCGGTACGGCTCCGGTGGCGCGTCGGTACGGCTCCGGTGGCGCGTCCGTACGGCTCAGGTGGCGCGTCCGTACGGCTCAGGTGGCGTCCGCGTCGAAGGGCGGGCGCTCGTCCTTGGTGAGGTCGTGCTTCTCGCGCTTCTTCGTCATGTCGACGGAGCCACCGGAAGTGCCGGCGGAGCCGGCGGACGCTTCGGACTCACGGCCGTGCACCGCGTCCGTGACGTCGGCCATCTCCTTCTTCAGGTCGAAGCCGTTGCGGATTTCCTTGAGCCCCAGCTCGTCGTTGTCCAGCTGCTTGCGGATGAACGTCTTGGGGTTGAGGTCCTCGAACTCGAAGTCCTTGAACCCCGGGCCGAGTTCCTCGCGGATGTCCGCCTTGGCGCTCTCCGAGAACTCTCGGATCTTGCGGATGGTGCGCGTGACGTCCTGGATCATCTTCGGGAGCTTGTCCGGACCGAAGACGAGCACGGCGAGAACAACGAGCGCCACAACCTCGAGCGGTCCTATGTCATTGAACACCTGAAGCTCCTTGCGATGTCCTCGGTCCTCGGGCCCTCGGCGGTTCTTCCGTGGTCCGGGCCGTGTCCACGGTACCCGGCCATCCCGTCCGTCCGGAACTGTCCCGGGGCTTCCGGGTTCATGTACACGCCGGGTTTTCCGCGATGTTTGCCGTTCGGGGCAGGCCCCGGCCGACTTTGTGTGACGTTCCTGTCAGTTGCTGTCGGCCGAACCGAGGACCAGGGTGAGCTGCTCTTCCGTACCGCCGCGCAGGAGAGTCAACCGCAGCGTGTCGCCGGGGTGGTGCGCGCGGATCCTCACGATGAGCTCCTCGCCGGAGTGCACGCGCCGGTCGTCGACCTCGGTGATGATGTCGCCCTCCTTGATGCCCGCCTTGGCACCTGGGCCGCCCGCCGTGACCGCCGGACCGCCGTCGCCGCTCTGCGTCCCGACCTTGGCGCCGTCGCCCGCGTACTCCATGTCGAGCGTGACGCCGATCACGGGGTGGGTCGCCTTGCCGGTGTTGATGATCTCCTCGGCGACGCGCTTGCCCTGGTTGATGGGGATGGCGAAACCGAGCCCGATCGAACCGGCCTGACCGCTCTCCAGGCCGGAACCGCTGTCCGCGGAACGGATGGCGCTGTTGATGCCGATGACGCGGGCCCTGGAATCGAGGAGGGGGCCGCCGGAGTTGCCGGGGTTGATCGGAGCGTCGGTCTGCAGTGCGTCCACGTACGAGACGTCGCTGCCGTCACCGCCCTCCCCGCCCGCCGTGATGGGCCGCTCCTTGGCGCTGATGATGCCGGAGGTGACGGTGTTGGCGAGGTCGAAGGGCGCGCCGATGGCGACGACCGGGTCGCCGACCTGGACGTTGTCGGAGTTGCCGAGCGGCATGGGGTCCAGGCCGCTGACGCCGGACACCTCGACGACGGCGAGGTCGTACCCGCTGTCGCGCCCGACGACCTTGGCCTTGGCGGTGTCGCCGCTGCTGAACGTCACGGTTATCTCGCCGCCGTCGGCGGCCGGTTCGACCACGTGGTTATTGGTGAGGATGTGCCCCTGGCCGTCGAGCACGAACCCGGTGCCGGTGCCCTCCTGCTCCGACCCGCTCACATGCAGGGTGACGACACTGGGCAGCGCCTGCGCGGCGATCCCGGCCACGCTGTCCGGAGCGCGCCCTGGCGCCTCCTTCCCGGCCTGCGGCAGCTCTACGTCGCTCACCCCGCCGTTCCGCTCCAGATACACCCCTACGGCGCCTCCGACGCCTCCGGAGACGAGAGCGATCAGTACCGCCCCGGCGACCAGTGCCTTCTTCGTGCGCTTGCGCTGCTGGGCCTTGGTGGCCACGACCGCGCCGTTCTGCTGGAGGGGGCCGGGGGCGGCGGGGGCGGCCCAGGGGTCGTAGTTCTGCCAGGGGGCGGGGACGACGGAGGTGGGGGCGGGGGCGAAGGGTTCGTACGTGTCGTCGGCCGCAGTCGTCGGCGCCGGGGGCGCCGCCGGGACCTGGGTGCCGTGCGCGGGCGTGCCCGCGGGGTGCTGGACGGGCGGGGCCGACGCCCAGGGGCCTGGTTCGCCGTAGGGCGGGGTGCTGTAGGGGTCGGGGTCGTGCAGGGGCTTGGGGCGGTCGGCCGGGGCCTGGTCGGCGGGCACGGCGTTGGAAGGGGGGTCGGAAGGACGGCCTGGAGGAAGGCCGGGGGGAAGAACCGCGGGAGGGTCGAGGGGAAGGTCGGGAGGAAAAGCCGCGGGACGGTCGGGGAGAAGGGTGGACGGAAGAACCGCGGGACGGTCGGACGGAAGGTCAGGAGGAAAAGCCGCGGGGACTTCGGACGAATGGTCGTCGGGAAGAGCCGCGGGATGGCCGGCGGAAATGCCGTCCGGCTCGCCTTCGCGGTGGGCCGGAACGGGATCCGCCAACTCGAAGTCGCCGTCGGCACCGGCGCCCGACTCTGCCGACTCACCATGACCATCGGCGCCCGACCGTGCCGACGCAGCATGACCATCGGCATCCGACCGTGCCGGCGCAGCATGACCATCGGCGCCCAACCCTGCCGACTCGCCGCCCCCAAGAGGTCGCTCCAACTCGAAGTCACCGTCGGCGTCCACACCGGGCGCCGTCGGGTCACCGCCCCCGAGAGGTCGCTGAAGCTCGAAATCGCCCTCGGCCTCGGCCTCAGGTATCCGTACGCCCTCGGACGAGACCGCCCCGGTATCCCCCGGGGCGACCGGCGACCGGGGTCGGTTCCACCACTTCGCCTTCGTGGGCTTCCCCTCGCTCATGCTCTCCCCACACCTGGCCCCCGGGCACAACTCGCCGACGGTTGCCGCAGATTGTCGACTCCGCGCCCGGGATCCCTCCTGCGAACGCGGCCCACCCCGGATTCAACCAGGTTCACGGGCCGCCGCGCAGAGGGCGTGTCAGCGGATGGTGCCGGAGGAGGGGGAGGAAGGGGACGGGGAGGGAGAGGGGGACAAGAGGGGTCCGGGGGCCGCGAGCAGGCCCGGAGTCGTGACGTCCGGCGCCGTGGACCATGAGGTCAGCGCGACCGGGTCGACCTCGGTGAACGGACGTATGAGCGGGGACATCACGGCGGCACCGGCGACCACGGGTGCCGTGAGTGTGTGGATGACTTCCTGGCCACGGCCGACCGGTGCGGGGACTCCGGGCAGCAGCGGCGCGGACACCTCGGTGGGCGCCACCGTGTTCTGGCCGAGCGTCCGCTCGCCCTGCGCGAGCAGCGGCCCCACGGACCGGCGCCGCTGCGACTCAGGAGCCGTCGAGGCCCCCGCGCCCTGCGAACGCGTCGGCGTCACATTGCTTCCGGAACCGGAATCGCCCCGCGAAGCCGTGGTGTCACCGGGGGTCCCGGTGGACACCCCGCCGAGCGCGACCGCGGCCAGCGAGACGGCTCCCGCCGCGGCGAAGGCGAAGCGCAGCCCGCGCGAGGCCGACCGCTCGGCCTCGTGACGGCTGACGTCATGGATACGGAAGCCGCGCCCCGGGGAGGGGGGCAGCACGTCGGCGTGGGGTTCGGAGGGGACGTAGCCGAAGGACTCGCCCCTCACTCCGAAGATGCCGGTGCCGTCGGAGCCGCCGGGGATTCTTCCGCCGAAGGCTCCTCCGCCCAGCGGTGAGCCCGAGCCTGCGCCGGAGTCCCCTCCGCCGGGGAGCCCCTGGAGACGGGCCAGGAAGCTCTCGGAGGGCGGTGGCGGGGCCATCTCCGCGAACACGTTCTTCAGTCGGCGCTGGGCTGCCGCCTCGGCCTTGCACTTCGCACAGGTGGCGAGGTGGGCCAGGACGCGCTCGCGCGACTCATGACCGAGCTCTCCGTCCACGAGGGCGGACAGCCGGTCTCCCAGATGCTGCTCAGCGGGTGTAGGACGTGATCCACTCACGCGGACGCGCCCCCTCCTCCCAGCGCGGGCACACCGGTCACCGCGAAGCCGCGGCGCTCGGCACGGGCCTCGGGAGACCGGTGTGCGAGGGCCTTGCGCAGCTGCGAGCGGCCACGGTGGATCCGGCTGCGGACCGTGCCGAGCTTGACGCCCAGGGTCGCGGCGATCTCCTCGTACGACAGTCCCTCGATGTCACAGAGGACGACCGCGGCGCGGAACTCGGGCGCGAGGGTGTCCAGCGCCTGCTGGACGTCCGCGTCGAAGTGCGCGTCGTTGAAGACCTGCTGCGGGGACGGCTCACGGCTGGGCAGGCGCTCGGCCGCGTCGTCGCCGAGGGCGTCGAAGCGGATGCGCTGCTTGCGGCGCACCATGTCCAGGAAGAGATTCGTGGTGATGCGGTGCAGCCAGCCCTCGAAGGTGCCGGGCGTGTAGGTCGACAGGGAGCGGAAGACACGGACGAAGACCTCTTGTGTCAGGTCCTCGGCGTCGTGCTGGTTGCCCGTCAGTCGGTAGGCGAGCCGGTAGACCCGGCCGCTGTGCGTGCTGACGATCTCCTCCCAGGTGGGCGGAGTCCACGCCTGCGACTCCGCGTCGGTGGTGAACGTCGCGGTCTGCCCGGAGTCGGCACTGTGGAAACGGTCAGCGGTGTTGGTCACGGATTTCGGCTCACCCGCCGACCTGAGAAAGCGCCGCAGCACTCCTCCCCGATCCACAGGCGCAGCCGCACCTCCCCTGTCGGCTCTGGTGGTGTCCAGTGGAGCCCCTACCATAGCCACCTCGCCCGTTAGCTCCGGATAAGCGGTTTTACGAGAATTTGATACGCGCTCATATCGCTGCGTCAGCACTTGCTCACCGCCCTGCTCCGCGGTCTGATCCATGCGCTTCCCCCAGTGCGTTTCCCCACCCCTCTAAACGCCTGGTCCCATCTGCGGGTTCCCGGCGCCAACGGATACAGTCACGGCCAGGCATCTACGGGGACAGGAGAGCGTCATTACCGGCAACCGGCAGCCAAGCTGGGCGGCGTTCGCCGACGCCTTTGCCGCCGAGGACGAAGCACTGCTCTGGGCCCGGGACCGGGCTCACGAGGCAGGGCTGCGCTCGGTGTCGCCCGGTACCGGCGCCGCGCTGCGGTTGCTCGCCGCCACCGTGGACGCGAAAGCGGTGGCGGAGATCGGGACCGGGACCGGAGTTTCCGGAATTCATCTGCTCAACGGCATGCGGCCGGACGGGGTACTGACCACGGTGGATCCCGAGCCGGAGCGCCAGCAGTTCGCCCGCCAGGCGTTTCGAGCCGCCGGCTTCGCGAGCAACCGCGCCCGCTTCATCCCGGGCCGCGCCCTCGACGTACTGCCCCGGCTCGCGGACTCCGGATACGACCTCGTCTTCTGCGACGGCGACCGTCTGGAGTGCCTGGACTACTTCGCTGAATCGTTGCGCCTGTTGCGTCCGGGCGGGCTGGTCGTCTTCGAGGGCGTCTTCGCGGACGGCCGCACGGTGGACTCGGGACCGCAGCCCGCCGAGGTCGACCGGCTGCGGGAACTGCTGCGCGCGGTGCGTGAGAGCCAGGATCTGATCCCCTCGCTGCTGCCGGTGGGCGACGGCCTGCTGTGCGCGGTCAAGCGCTGACCCAGCACCTCGGATTGGGCCGCTGACCAGGGGTTTCATCCATGTCGTATCCCTCAAAAACGGCTGCCCCGGCACCGCGTACGATGCCAGGGCAGCTGATGAAAGGGTATGGTCGCGTCCCGCGTCAGCCGACGACCTTCTTGAGGGCGTCGCCAAGAGCGTCGGCCTCGTCAGGGGTCAGCTCGACGACGAGCCGACCGCCGCCTTCGAGCGGAACGCGCATGACGATGCCCCGCCCCTCCTTGGTCACCTCGAGCGGGCCATCGCCCGTCCGCGGCTTCATGGCCGCCATGCTCGTTCCCCTTCCTGAAACCAGCTCATCGTCGCCGACGGCCCCCTGAAGGGCACGCCCGTCCCCACATAGGACACGCGTCACCGGCATCGAACACATTGCTTCCAGGCCATTATCCCGCATCTCAGGACCCGATGACCAACATCAGTCGGCATCGCTTGCGCAACGCGCTTGAGCAAAACCACTCAATTCGGCGATGTGACTGCGATACTGCGCCGCCGCATGACCTTCCAAGGTCACGAATTCTTTGACGCAGGTCACATGTCCGAGCGGCTCCGCTGTCAGTGATCTCCGTCATGCTGTCCTCGGAAGCAGGACGTACCGGCGGGTAGGCGGGTACGACGGAGCCGCGACACCGGAGGGGAACCCACCATGGCCGACACCGTGCTCTACGAGGTGAGCGACGGACTCGCGACGATCACGCTGAACCGCCCCGAGGCGATGAACGCGATGAACACCGAGACCAAGATCGCCTTCCGGGACGCGGCACAGGCCGCCGCATCCGACGACTCCGTACGGGCCGTACTGCTGACCGCCGCCGGTGACCGGGCCTTCTGCGTGGGCCAGGACCTCAAGGAGCACGTCGGCGGGCTGCTCGCGGCGCGCGAATCGGGCGCGGGCCAGGGCGTCATGAGCACCGTGCATGAGCACTACAACCCGATCGTGCGCGCGCTGACGGGCGCGGCGAAGCCGGTGGTGGCCGCCGTGAACGGCGTCGCGGCCGGGGCGGGGTTCGGCTTCGCGCTCGCCGCGGACTACCGCATCGTGGCCGAAACGGCGGCCTTCAACACATCCTTCGCCGGGGTCGCGCTGACCGCCGACTCGGGGATCTCCTGGACGCTGCCGCGGGTCGTCGGCCCGAGCCGCGCCGCCGATCTGCTGCTCTTTCCGCGCAGCATCACCGCTCAGGAAGCCTTCGACCTGGGGATCGCAAACCGGCTCGTGCCCCCGGGCGAGTTGCGCGCCGAGGCGGAGAAAGTGGCCCGTGCGCTGGCCGAGGGGCCGACCCTCGCGTACGCCGCGCTGAAGGAGTCCCTCGCCTACGCCCTGTCGCACTCGTTGGACGAGTCCCTGGAGAAGGAGGACGAACTCCAGACTCGGGCGGGCGCGTCGGAGGACCACATGATCGCTGTGCAGGCGTTCGTCAACAAGGAGAAGCCGAAGTACCTGGGGCGGTAGCCCCCGCGCGGCCCGGGGATCAGCCCCGGGCCACGCAGTCCACCAGATGGTCGTCGACCAGGCCGCATGCCTGCATCAGGGCGTACGCCGTCGTCGGGCCGACAAAGCGGATGCCGCGCTTTTTGAGGGCCTTGGAGAGGGCGGTCGACTCGTCGGTGACGGCCGGGACGTCACCGAGCCTCTTCGGGGCCGGGCGGGTTGCCGGGTCGGGGGCGAAGGACCAGATCAGCTCGTCCAGCTCACCCGGCGCCCAGTCGGTCAGCACGCGCGCGTTGGCGACCGTTGCCTCGATCTTGGCGCGGTTGCGGATGATGCCCGGGTCGGCGAGCAACCGCTCCTTGTCCGCGTCGGTGAAGGTCGCCACCTTGGCGATCTCGTAGCCGGCGAAGGCGGCACGGAACCCCTCGCGGCGCCGCAGGATCGTGATCCAGGACAGGCCCGACTGGAATGCCTCCAGGCACAGCCGCTCGTACAGCGCGTCGTCGCCGTGGACCGGGCGGCCCCACTCCTCGTCGTGGTACGCCACGTAGTCCTCGGTCGACAGTGCCCAGGGGCACCGCAGCGCGCCGTCCGGGCCCGCGAGTGCGTCGGTCACTGGTGATCCTCCTCGGCGGGCTTCCGCAGCGAGGTGGAGCTGACCGAAGCCGACCTGGCGCCGTCGAGCGCCGCCTCCAGGTCGGCGATCCGGGCGTCGCGCTCGCCGATCTCGGCGCCGAGGCGGCCGAGGGCGTCATCGACGTCCGCCATGCGGTAGCCGCGTACGGCGACGGGGAAGCGCAGCGTCTCGACATCTTCCCTGTTCACGGGGCGGGCCGGCGGAAACGGGTCCACCAGCCGCTCGGGCCCGGCCTCGGGGAGAGGCGCGCTCTCGCCGCCGCCCACCACGGCAACCGTCACCGCGGCGACCACGACGACGAGCGCGACGACCAGGAACAAGAACATGAACATCGCTGAGGTCCCCACGCTCTGGTGCCGACGCGGGGCGCGTCGGCGTGGATTCCGCTGCAGCGGACTGTGCTGAAGCGGTTGGTGCTGATGCTGACAGTGTCGGGTCCGATCGTGCCATGCGAGTCTGACAGTTAAGGTCGCAGGCGGCTTATCAGCGGGACTTACTGGGAGAGGTCACAGGGGATGCTCAGGCTGGGCAGGCACGAATTCGACCCGCACGAGCCGGTGATCATGGCCATCGTCAACCGAACCCCGGACTCCTTCTACGACCAGGGATCCACGTTCCGCGACGAGCCCGCGCTCGCCCGGGTGGAACAGGCGGTGTCCGAGGGCGCTGCGATCATCGACATCGGCGGGGTCAAGGCGGGGCCGGGGGAAGAAGTGACTGCCGAAGAGGAGGCGCGTCGCACGGTCGGGTTCGTCGCCGAGGTGCGGCGGCGTTTCCCCGACGTGATCATCAGCGTCGACACCTGGCGGCACGAGGTCGCCGAGGCGGTCTGCGAGGTGGGGGCGGATCTGCTCAACGACGCGTGGGGCGGGGTGGATCTGCGGCTGGCCGAGGTGGCCGCGCGGTACGGGGTGGGGCTGGTGTGCACCCACGCCGGGGGCGCCGAGCCGCGTACGCGTCCGCATCGGATCGCGTATGACGACGTCATGGCCGACATTCTCCGGGTGACCCTCGGGCTGGCCGAGCGGGCGGTTTCGCTGGGTGTGCCCCGGGAGTCCGTGCTGATCGACCCTGGGCACGACTTCGGGAAGAACACGCGGCACAGTCTGGAGGCGACGCGGCGGCTCGGCGAGATGGTGTCCACCGGATGGCCCGTCCTCGTCTCCCTCTCCAACAAGGACTTCGTGGGCGAGACGCTGGACAAGCCGGTGAAGGAGCGGGTGGTGGGGACGCTGGCGACGACTGCCGTCTCGGCGTGGCTGGGGGCGCAGGTGTACCGCGTCCACGAGGTCGCGGAGACGCGGCAGGTGCTGGACATGGTGGCGTCGATCGCGGGGCATCGGGCGCCGGCGGTGGCTCGGCGGGGGCTGGCGTAGGGCCCGCGGCGGAGCCGCTGATGGATGCAGTCGCCCCCGCCGCCCCTACCCGTCCCGTACCTGGGGGCTGCCGCCCCCAGACCCCCGCCATCGGCCTGAACGGCCTCGTCGTCAAACGCCGGACGGGCTGAAAACCGCTACCGGCCCGCCTCCTTCGACACCAGCGACACCGCCTCGTCCACGTCGTCCGTCAGGTGGAACAGGAGGAGGTCCTTCTCCGAGGCCTTGCCCTGGGCGATGAGGGTGTTCTTGAGCCAGTCGACCAGGCCGCCCCAGTACTCCGTGCCGAAGAGGACGATGGGGAACCGGGTGACCTTCTGGGTCTGGACGAGGGTGAGGGCCTCGAAGAGTTCGTCCAGGGTGCCGAGGCCGCCGGGAAGGACCACGAAACCCTGCGCGTACTTGACGAACATCATCTTGCGGACGAAGAAGTACCGGAAGTTGAGGCCGATGTCGACGTACTGGTTGAGGCCCTGCTCGAAGGGCAGCTCGATGCCGAGGCCGACGGAGATGCCCTTGGCCTCGCAGGCGCCCTTGTTGGCGGCTTCCATGGCGCCCGGGCCACCGCCGGTGATCACGGCGAAGCCGGCCTCGACGAGACCGCGGCCGAGTGCCACGCCCGCCGCGTACTCGGGCGAGTCCGCCTTCGTACGGGCGGATCCGAACACACTGATCGCGGGCGGGAGTTCGGCCAGGGTGCCGAAGCCCTCGATGAACTCCGACTGGATGCGGAGCACCCGCCAGGGGTCGGTGTGCACCCAGTCGGAGGGCCCGCCCGCGTCCAGGAGACGCTGGTCGGTGGTGCTCGCCTGCACCTGATCCCGCCTGCGCAGCACCGGTCCCAGCCGCTGCTCCTCCGGTGGCCGCTTCTTGCCCTCGGGGTTGCCAGTAGCCATGTGCGCTCCCTCCGCTTGCGGTAGTTCCACCCCAGCGTAGATCTACGCGGGTTACGGAGGGGGGACGCGAGCATGTCCGCAGGACACCAGCAGGGCTCAGCTCGCGTCTCAGCCACCTCTCAGGCCGTCAGCCAGGCCCTCAGCCGCTCCTCGGCCTCCGGGATCGCGGAGGCCTTGACCCGCTCGTCCACCTTGTGGGCCAGGAGCTGGGCGCCGGGGCCGTAGTTCACCGCTGGCACGCCGAGCGCGCTGAAGCGGGCGACGTCGGTCCAGCCGAACTTGGGGCGGGCCTCACCGCCGACGGCCGCCATGAAGGCCGCCGCCGCCGGGTGGGTCAGGCCGGGACGGGCTCCGCCGGTGTGGTCGTCGACGATGAACTCGTCCACGCCGCAGTCCGCGAAGTAGTCGCGGACGAAGGCCTCCGCCTCGGTTTCGCTGCGGTCGGGCGCGTAGCGGAAGTTGACGACCAGCGTGCAGGCGTCGGGGATGACGTTGGTGGCGACGCCGCCTTCGATGCGCACGGCGTTCAGGCCCTCGTGGAAGCGCAGGCCGTCCACGACCGGCGTGCGCGGCTCGTACGCGGCCAGCTTGGCCAGGGCCGGGGCCGCCGCATGGATCGCGTTGGAGCCCATCCACGCGCGCGCGGAGTGCGCCCGCTCCCCCTTGAACTTCAGGAACACCCTGAGAGTGCCCTGGCAGCCGCCCTCCACCTGGCCGTCCGTCGGCTCCAGCAGGATCGCGAAGTCGCCCTCCAGCCAGCCGGGGTGGGTTTCGGACACATGCTTCAGACCGTTCAGGTGTGCGGCGACCTCTTCGTTGTCGTAGAAGACGAAGGTGAGGTCGCGATTGGGGGCGGGCACCGTGGCCGCGATGCGCAGCTGGACCGCCACCCCCGACTTCATGTCGCAGGTGCCACAGCCCCACAGCACGCCGTCCTCGTCGAGGCGGGACGGGACGTTGTCCGCGATGGGGACCGTGTCGATATGGCCGGCGAGGACGACGCGCTCGGCGCGGCCCAGGTTGGTCCGCGCGACGACGTTGTTGCCGTACCGGTCGACCGTCAGGTGCGGCAGGGCGCGCAGCGCGGTCTCGACCGCGTCCGCGAGCGGCTTCTCGCCGCCGCTCTCCGAGGGGAAGTCGACGAGCTGCGCGGTCAGCTCGGCAGCGTCCAGCGTGAGGTCAAGGGGGGTATCGGCCATGGCGCCGACCCTAGCGCTCACGGCTCCGCGGGCTCGAACCGGTTATCCACAGCCCCGCATTTCCATGACAGTGACCTCCAGTACCTTGTACGACGTGTCAGAGCCGTCCCCCACCCCTGTCCGGCGCGGCCGCCTCCTCCGTTTCGGAGGGGCCGTCGTGGTCCTGCTCGCGCTCGCCGGCTATCTCACGGTGCAGTACCTCACCGGGGGGCCGGGAGTTCCCCGGTGCACGGTCGTCTCGGGCAAGAGCGACGGCAAGTCGTACGAGTTCACGCCGGAGCAGGCGGTGAACGCGGCGACGATCTCGGCGGTCGGCACCAACCGCGGCATGCCCGAGCGGGCCGTGACCATCGCCCTCGCCACAGCCCTCCAGGAGTCGGGACTGCGCAACATCAAGCACGGCGACCGGGACTCGCTCGGCCTCTTCCAGCAGCGGCCCTCGCAGGGCTGGGGGACGACGACGGAGATCATGGATCCGACGTACGCGGCGGACATCTTCTACGAGCACCTGGCCAAGGTCGACGACTATGCGCAGTTGCCGCTCACCGTCGCCGCGCAGCGGGTGCAGCGCAGCGCCTATCCGGACGCGTACGCGAAGCACGAGCCGGACGCCACGCTGCTTGCCGCGGCTCTGACCGGCCGCTCGGCGGCCACGCTGACCTGTCAGGGCCCCGCCGAGCCGACCCCGGCAGGCGGCACGGACTCGGTACGGGCCGCGCTCGTACAGGACTTCGGGCGTGATGTGCTCCAGGAGACGGCAGCGGATGTGAGCGCCGCGGAGCCCTCCTCCTCACCGACAGCCTCCGCCCCGGCTTCCCCCTCACCCACGACCGCGAGCCGGACCGTGACCGTGCCCGTGTCCACGGAGGGGTCCGGGAGCACCGCCGCGGTCACCGTCCGGCAGCGCGGCTGGGAGCTGGCGCACTGGGCCGTCGCCAACTCCTCGGCACTGCACATCGACCGCGTCTCGTACGCGGGGCGGGAGTGGACGGCCGACAGCACCGACAGCGGGTGGGGTACGTCCGACGGGAACGGGGGCTCGGCCGCGGAGGCGTCCACCGCCGAGGTCCGAATCGTCACTGGGCAGTAGTACGGGTCCTCACCCTTTGGGGGGACGCGGAGCGAGTGGTGGCGGCGATGGACGGAAGTTTTCGCACGGTCGCTGTCGTTTCCGCCGAATCCCTTGAAAACAAAGGGCCGTAAGGATTCGGCAGACTTTCCGACCGGGTGCCCTTTACTCGCCTTTGTCCGCAGATGATTATGCGACGCATTACCAACTCTTTACGTTGGCCCACCGCAACCTTCGCGGGCTTCGAGCGGTAGTCACTGCGTCCGAGTCCGGAACGATCACCTTCGGTCGGTCGACGGTCGGCCGACCACCAGTCGGTCAACTGCCGGGCCTGGATGGACATTTCACCGTTCTCTTCCGTCTAAGGAGCATCATGTCCCTCCCCCTGACCCGCCGGATCGCCCGTGCCGCGCTGCTCGTCGCAGCGGGAGCGGCTGCCGGGGTCGGTGCGGCCAGCTCCGCCAGCGCGGCCCCCGAACTGCCGGCCACCCCCAACCTCGGCGGACTGACCGCCCTGGACGGGGCGAGCGTCGGCAACACGGTCGACGGTGCGGCTCAGAACGTGACCGGGCTCGCGGGCAAGTCCGGCGGCGACGCGGTCAAGAAGTCAGTGCCTGCCGCGGGCAAGACCGGCGGGAAGGTCGCCAAGACGGCGACGCCGGCCGCGCAGCAGGTGGCCGGGGACACCGCGGGGCAGGCCGGAGGCCTGGTCGGTGAGACCGCCAAGACGGCGGGCGGTGGGCTTCCGACGGACGCGGTTACCAAGGGACTGCCCACCGACGCGGTCACCAAGGGTGGACTGCCCACGGAGCAGCTGCCGCTGAAGGGTCTGCCGCTCGGCTAGGCGCCGGGGCTGTACGGCTACGGGGGTTCAGGGAAGGTCTTCTTCCCTGAACCCCCATTTCGCTTGCCCCCGGAAGGAGCTGGAGCCTTCTTGCACGGCACCCGGCGCTGTCGGCTGTGCCCACCCGTCCAGCCCTGCGGGACGACTGCCCACAGCGGTAGCGGCTCGACTGCCCGCCAACGGTGGCAGCTCGGCTACCCGCCGGCGGTAGCGGCTCGGCTGCCCACGAGCGGTAGCGGCGGCCGGCCAGCGGTAGCGCGTCTGCGGGCGCGGCTACCTCGACAAGCGGTCCACCGCGGCCGCCACCCGCTCGTCCGTGGCCGTGAGGGCCACTCGTACGAAGTTTTCGCCCGCTGGGCCGTAGAAGTCGCCCGGGGCGGCGAGGATGCCCAGGTCGGCGAGGTGGGCGACGGTGGTCCAGCAGGACTCGTCGCGGGTGGCCCAGAGGTAGAGGCTGGCCTCGCTGTGTTCGATGCGGAAGCCGTGCCGCAGCAGGGCGTCCCGCAGGGCCCTGCGGCGGGCCGCGTAGCGCTCGCGCTGTTCGCGGACGTGGGTGTCGTCGGACAGGGCGGCGATCACGGCGGCCTGGGTGGGCGCGGAGGTCATCAGGCCGCCGTGCTTACGGATCTGGAGGAGGTCGCCGAGGACTGCGGGGTCGCCCGCGAGGAACGCGGCGCGGTAGCCGGCCAGGTTCGACCGCTTGGAGAGCGAGTGGACCGAGACGATCCCCTCGTACGAGCCACCGCACACGTCCGGATGGAGCACCGAGACCGGGTCGGCCTCCCAGCCCAGTTCGATGTAGCACTCGTCGGAGAAGACGAGGATGTCGTGCTCTCGGGCCCAGCCGACGATCCGGGTGAGCTCGGCCCGGGACAGGACGCGGCCCGTCGGGTTCGACGGGGAGTTCAGCCAGAGGAGCTTCAGGCCCGTCGGGTCCAGGTCCGTCGGGTCGTCGTAGGCCACGTGGTCCGCCTGGGCCAGGCGGGCGCCGACCTCGTACGTCGGGTACGCCAGGCGCGGGTACGCGACCTTGTCCCCGGGGCCCAGGCCCAGCTGGGTCGGGAGCCAGGCGACCAGTTCCTTGGAGCCGACGATCGGGAGTACGTGATGGTGGGTGATGTCCCGTGCGCCGAGCCGTCGTTCCACCCAGCCCGTGAGCGCGTCGCGCAGCTCGGGCGTGCCCCACACCGTGGGATAGCCCGGCGAGTCCGCGGCCGCGACCAGAGCTTTCTGGATCAGCTCGGGCACCGGGTCGACCGGGGTGCCGACGGACAGGTCGACGATGCCGCCCGGGTGAGCGGCGGCCGTCGCCTTGTAGGGCTCCAGCTTGTCCCAGGGAAAGGCGGGAAGCCGGTCGGTGACTGCGGACACGGGATGGGCTCACTTTCTGATGCGTACGGCGGCCTGGGGCCCGTACGTATCGCTGGTACTCGCTGCACTCACGTGCAGTCGCTGTGCACCGGTACGGCAAACGCCTCGGTCCCGCACGGCGATCAAGGCGATCAGGCCGTACGGGACCGAGGCGGCGCGTGGGTGCGGGCCGCTTACTGGTTCTGCGGCGGGAGCGCTGCGACGAAGGGATGGTCGCGCTCGATCAGGCCGAGCTTGCTGGCGCCGCCGGGCGAGCCGAGTTCGTCGAAGAACTCGACGTTCGCCTTGTAATAGTCCTTCCACTCCTCGGGAGTGTCGTCCTCGTAGAAGATCGCCTCGACCGGGCACACCGGCTCACAGGCTCCACAGTCGACGCATTCGTCCGGGTGGATGTACAAGGACCGGGAGCCCTCGTAGATGCAGTCGACCGGGCACTCCTCGATGCACGCCTTGTCCTTGACGTCGACACAAGGCTGCGCGATGACGTAGGTCACGCTGTCGTTCCTCCTCGATAGGGCGCTGGCGGGCCTCCGTAGGCTCCGCCGCCTGGCGCGCGGAAGCGCGGCGTCGTCGATGCCCGCACCTAGTATCTCCGTTCTTGGTCCTGATCCGAACAGGAGGGGTGAACTGACCTGTGGAAATCTCTGCGTTTGGCCGACTTGAGGTCCGCATCACCGCTGCTGACGTGGGCAAACGCGTCTCTGTTCGGCGGCGCTACGAGGATGCCACCAACGGGGAGAAATTCACTGACACGGTGGGTGTTCTCACATCATGGGACGACGGTGTGTTGACGATCACACGACGGACCGGCGAACGTGTCCGGATGCCGGAATCCGTGCTGGTCGCGGGCAAGGTCGTACCGTCCGCCCCGGCACGGCGACGGGGCCCGGTGGCCTCGTACGAGGAGCTGGCCCGGGTCGCCGCGCGGGCCTGGCGGCCGGTGGAGAGCGAGCGGCTCGGTGAGTGGGAGCTGCGGGCGGCCTCCGGGTTCACCCGGCGCGCCAACTCCGTGCTGCCGCTCGGCGAGCCCGGCCTGCCGCTGGACGAGGCGCTTTCGTACGTACGGGGCTGGTACGCCACCCGTGATCTGCCCGCGTACGTCCAGACCGCCACCGGGGCCGAGGGCACGCAGGAACTGCTGTGCGCCGAGCTGGAGGCGCGCGGGTGGGCGCGTGAGGTGACGGCCGAGCTGTGGATCGGGGCGCTCGCGCCGATCGGGGACCGGGAGGCGCCCGGGGTCGTGATCTCCCGCGAGGCGGACGCCGCCTGGCTGGACCGCTACCAGCGCAAGGGGCTGAGCGAGGTGGCACTGAAGGTGCTGGGGAGCGGCCCCTCGGTGTGGTTCGCGACGGTGCCGGGGGCGGCGGGTGCGGCTCCGGCCGCGATCGGGCGGTGCGTGGTGGACGGGCGGTGGGCCGGTTTCGCCGCCGTCGAGGTCGACCCGGCGTACCGGCGCCAGGGGCTCGCGACGGCTGTGATGGCCGCGCTGGCCCACCGCGCCCTGGACGAGGGCGCCTCGGCGGCCTGGCTCCAGGTGGAGGCGGACAACGCGGGGGCGCGTGCGCTGTACGGGGGGATGGGGTTCGGAGCGCATCACGCGTACCACCACTATCGGTGGGTGCCTGATGTCCCCGCGGTCCCCGCCGTTCCCGCCGTTCCCGCCGATCCCGCCGATCCCGCCGATCCCGCCGATCCCACCGTCGCCACCGTTCCGGCCGACTCCGCGGTCCCCGCCGATCCCGCCACCCCGGCTGACTCCGATGTCCCCGCCAGTTCCGCCGACTCCGATGTCCCCGACGTTCCCGCCACCCCCGCCAATTCCGCCGTCCTCGCCGTACCCGCTGATCCCGCCGCCTTCGCGGACTCCGCCATGCCCGCCGTCCCCGCCGACTCTGCGCTCCCCGCGGCCCCCACCGATCCCGCGGCCCCGACAGTCCCTGCCGATTCCGCCATGCCCGCCGACTCCGCCGCCCCCACCGATCCCGCAGTCCCCACCGTCCCCTCCGATCCCGCGGACTCCTCCGTACCCGCCGTACCCGCCGTACCCGCGGACTTCTCCGTACCCGCTGGCTCCGCGACCCCCGCAGTCCCCACGGCCCCCTCCGATCCCGCCGTCCCCACCGTCCCCACCGATCCCGCAGTCCTCACCGTCCCCTCCGATCCAGCGGACTCCTCCGTACCCGCTGGCTCTGCGGCCCCCGCAGTCCCCACGGCCCCCGCCGGTCCCGCCGTCCCCGGCGTCCCTATCGATCCCGGCGTCCCCACCGATCCCGCCGCCCTCGCGAACTCCGCCGTACCCGCGGCTCTAGCGAAAGCTCCCGCCCGCCGCGAGGCCGGCACCCAGCCGCGCGACCGGTATCGATCGTCGTGAACGGGCACGAGGCTGCTATGCGTTCTCCTCATCCTCCGGAGCCGGAGCGGGCCGCCGAGGTGCGGCGGCGGTTCGGTGTGGAGGCGCGGGCCGAGCGGCCCGATCTGGCGGTGCTGTGTCTGCTGGTGGGGGCCGCGGCGGACGGCGGCCTCGACGAAGCCGGGATGGACGCGGCGCAGATCGAGCTGGACCGGCTGGCGGGGCTGTTGCCGTTCCGGCCCGGCGGGCCTCGGTCCTGGGCGGCCGCGCTCGGTGAACTCCTCGGCGCGCGCTGCGAGTTCCGCGGCTCGCCCGCCGACTACCAGCGGCTCGGTTCCTCGCTGCTTCACGAGGTACTGCGGCGGCGGCGCGGGTTGCCCATCCTGCTCTCCGTGGTGTGGATGGAGGTCGCCCGGCGGTCCGGTGCGCCCGTGTACGGGGTCGCCCTGCCCGGGCACTTCGTCGTCGGCTTCGGGCCCCCGGAGCAGCAGGTCCTCGCCGACCCCTTCGACGGCGGCCGCGTGCTCAGCGGCTCCGACGCGGAGTTGCTCGTCGCGGGGGCGACGGGGGCGCCGCTCGACGCGGCGATGCTCTCACCGGCCGACCCGCTCGACGTCGTCCTGCGGATCCTGAACAACATCCGGGCGTGGGCTGCCGCCCGGCCCGAGCGGTCCGATGTGGCCCTGTGGGCCGTCGAGTTGTCCTTGGCGCTGCCGTCACATCCTGCCCGGTTGCGCTACGAGCGGGCCCAACTTCTTGTCCAGCGGGGCGACTTCCTCGGCGGGGCGGTTGAACTCGACGCTTATGCCGATGTGGTGGCTGCGGTCGATGAAGCGGCCGGGGACCGTGTGCGGCAGCAGGCGCATGCCGCGCGGGCCATGCTCAACTGACTCGCCCGAGCGCCGAAGGGGCTTGCGCCGTCGCGCGACCACAGCCCTCGTCGTGGCTGGTCGCGCCCCCGCGGCGGAGCCGCACAATGTCACAGCCCCGCGCCCCTTGCGGGGCCTCCCCCGGCCCGCGTTCTACAGCCACCCCTTCTCCCTCGCGATCCGTACCGCCTCCGCTCTGTTCCGGGCCGCCAGTTTCTGGATTGCCGTGGAGAGGTAGTTGCGGACGGTGCCCTGGGAGAGGTGGAGGGCGAGGGCCAGTTCGGCGTTGGTGGAGCCGTCGGCCGCCGTGCGGAGGACCTCGCGTTCGCGGTCGGTGAGCGGGTTCGCGCCCTCGGCGAGGGCGGCGGCGGCCAGGGTGGGGTCGATGACCCGCTCGCCGGCGAGTACCTTCCGTACCGCTTGGGCGAGTTGGGCGGCCGGGGCGTCCTTGACCAGGAAGGCGTCGGCGCCGGCCTCCATGGCGCTGCGCAGATAGCCGGGACGGCCGAAAGTCGTGAGGATGACCAGCTTGAGGCCGGGCAGGGCCCGGTGGACTTCGGCCGCCGCCTCGATGCCCGTCTTGCCCGGCATCTCGATGTCGAGCAGCGCCACGTCCACGTCGTGCTCACGCGCCGCCGCCAACACCTCGTCCCCGCGGGCCACTTGGGCGACGACGTCGATGTCCGGCTCAAGCCCCAGCAGGGCGGCGAGCGCCTCGCGGACCATCGACTGGTCCTCGGCGAGCAGGACCTTGATCGTGCGGCTCATGCCCCGGATCCTACGGGTCCCGCGGATCCTGCGGGCCGGTCGGCCACGCCGCCCGTACCACCCGTACCACCCGTACCACCCGTACCGCCGGTACCGCCCACACCGCCCGTAGGCACCCGCGCGACCAGCCGGAACCCGCTCCTCGCCCGCCCGGCCTCCAAGGAACCGCCCGCCTTCTCCAGGCGTTCGGCCAGCCCGGTGAGACCGTTGCCGGGCCCACCGCCGGAGCCGCCCGAGCTCCCGGACCCGTCGTCCTCCACGGACAGTTCGAGTACCGGCCCGTCCAGCGTCTGACGGTGTACGAGCCCCACCACGCAGCGCCGGGCCCCACTGTGCCGTACGACATTGGTGACCGCCTCGCGCAGCGCCCAGGCCAGCGCGGACTCGCTCTCCTCGGGGACCTCGGTGAGATCCGGCTCGGCCGGCAGGTCCACGAGGATGCCCGCCGCCGCCAACGCGACCTTCGTGCCCGCGAGTTCACCGGCCAGCCGGGGCCGCCGGTAACCGGTGACCGCCTCGCGTACGTCGACGAGGGCCTGGCGGCTGACGTTCTCGATGTCGGCGACCTGCTGGGCCGCCTTGTCGGGGTGGTCCGGGAGCATGCGCCCGGCCAGCTCGCTCTTGAGCGTGATCAGCGACAGCGAGTGCCCCAGCAGGTCGTGCAGGTCACGGGCCAGCCGCAGCCGTTCCTCGTTCGCGGCGAGCTGGGCGACGGTGGCGCGGGCCTCGCGCAGTGCGATGGTCGTGCGCACGAGTTCACGTACGCCGGTCATCGCGAACCCGCCGAGGACCGCCGGGATGAGGAGAGCGCCCAGATACGCCGTGCCGTCCGGGACGGCCAGGGCGACCGCCGTCAGCAGGGCGGCGGCGCACGGGATGCTCCAGCGCGCCAACCGCAGCGGAAGCGCCGCGCCGGACGCGATCGCGACGTACACGAAGAGGACGAGCCACTCCCGGCCCAGGGTGAGGGACAGGACCGTGGACTGGGCGGCGAGGACCGCGAGGGAGCCGAGCACCAGGGCGTTGGTCTCGCCGCGGCCGGTGCGGAACACCAGGATCATGTACCAGCAGACAAAGGCGACCAGGCCGAGCCAGCCGAGGATCCGGACTCCGGTGCTGTGCCCGCCGTTCAGCAGGTCGGTGACGGGCGCGCTCAGATAGACGAGCCAGATGCCGGTCCACAGGGACTTGACCATCTTCTGCTTGCGGTTCTGCGGGCGCTGCCCGATGCCGACGCCGCTCACGCCTTCAGCGTGTCCTTCCGGTACAGCCAGGCCGCGCCTCCCGCGAAGAGGACGAAGGAGACGGCGAGGATGGCGAGGTCCGTCGCGTGCGGGGCGTTGCCCAGTTCTATGGACTGCCCCAGGCCAGCGTACGCGTGCGTGGGCAGCCACTTCGCGATGCTCTGCAGCCAGTCGGGGAAGGTCGTGCTGGGCAGCCACAGACCGCCGAGCATCGACAGACCGAAGTAGACGATCATCGTGATCGGGCGGACCGCGTCGCCGCTGGCGATGTAGCCGATGGCGACGCCGAGCGCGGCGAAGACCAGGCTGCCGGCCCAGATCGCGAAGGTGAGGACCACCCACTGCCAGGCGTCGAGGCGTACGTCCTTCACGGCCGCCGCGACGATGAAGACGATCACGATCGAGGGCAGGCTGATGACGGCGGCGCTCGCCGTCTTCGCCAGCACATAGCCGCGGCCCGGGAGCGTGGTCAGCCGCAGCTGCCGTACCCAGCCGCTCTCCCGTTCCTTGGCGATGCGCTCGCTGTTGCCCATCAGGACGGCGGTCAGGGCGCCGAAGGAGGCCATGGAGACCATGTAGAAGGTCGGCAGGGTGAGACCGGTGCCGTCCACCTGGGTGGTGCTGTCGGCGCTGCCCGCGATCAGCAGGAACAGGGCCGAGGGGTAGATCACCGAGAAGAACAGGAACTTGCGGTTGCGCAGGGCGCGGGTGATCTCCAGCTTGATGAGGCTGTTCACTTCTGCTTCGCCTCCTCGGCGGCCGTGATGGCGACGAAGGCCTGCTCGAGACCGAGCCCGGCGACTTCGAGGTTGCGGGGGTAGACGCCGAGGCCGTACAGCGCGTGGACGGTCGCGTCGGCGTCGGTGGACTGGATGCGGACCGTGTGGCCCGAGATGTCGATGGTGGTGAGGAACGGCAGCGCTCGCAGCTCGGCCTCGTCGACCTGGCCGGCCGAGGTCTCCAGATCGAAGGCGATCCGCCGCGCGCCCGCCTTCGCCTTGATCTCGGCGGCGGTGCCGTCGGCCAGCAGGTGGCCCCGGTGCAGGACGAGCACCCGGTCGGCGATCGCGTCGGCCTCCTCCAGGTAGTGCGTGGCGAAGAGGACCGTACGGCCCTGGTCGGCCTGCTCGCGCATGGTGGCCCAGAAGGCCTGGCGGGCGGAGACGTCCATGCCGGTGGTGGGCTCGTCGAGCACGATCAGGTCGCTGTCGCCGGCGGTGGCGAGGGCGAAGCGCACACGCTGTTCCTGGCCGCCGGAGAGCTTGTTGACCTTGCGGTCGGCGAGCTGTGAGATGCCCGCGCGGGCCAGTACGTCGGTGGCCCGGAACGGCTTCGGGTGCAGATCGCAGGCGAGCCTCACCAGTTCCCCGACGGTGACCTCGTCCATCAGCCCGCCGCTCTGTAGCATCGCCCCGACCCGGCCGGCGACGATGGCCTCGCGCGGGCCCGCCCCGAACACCCGGACCACGCCGCTGTCGGGGCGCTTGAGGCCGAGGAGCAGGTCGAGGGTGGTCGACTTGCCCGCGCCGTTGGGGCCGAGCAGGGCGACGGTCTCGCCGGGGTGCAGGTCGAGCGTCAGTCCGTCCACGGCCCGGACGCCGCCGTAGCTCTTGGTCACCGATTCGAACCCGACCACCGAGGTGGTGGCCGTCGCAGTCGTTGTCATGTGCCCCATGGTGGCGGCGCGGGGGGCGCCGCCGGCAGTGCCGACTGTCGGGCATCCGGGATGACAGATGTCATGCGGCTCGGCGCCGGCGTTCGGCGCGCAGTGCCTCCGGCGCGGGGCTCCAGCGTCCAACTCCCTTGCCAGGACAGCGTTGCCGCGGCTGTCCGTGAGGACCAAGTCGGTGGCGAACGCGACGGCGTGCGCCCAGTCCGTGGTGGACCGGTTCGCGCTGCCCGCGCCCGAGTCGGTCAAATCGACGCCCAGGTGCGTGAGATGGCGTAGTTCCGGCACCCGGCGGCCGCCATGGCCCCTACTGGCAACGCTGTCTCGGATCCTGGCGGACGACAAAGACGACAAGGACAACAAGAGGGCGCCCGGCCATGGGAGTCATGGCCGGGCGCCCTCTTGGAGGCGAACCCGCTAGCTGGGGTCGGTGTCGATGACCGCGACCCGGTCGGTCGTGCTCAGCAGTGCCTGGCGCAGGGCGCCGTAGACGTCCTGCGGTGTCACGGCCGTCTTCTCGCCGTTGGCCCGGGTGATGAGCACACCGTCGAAGGTCTGTCCGTAGAGCTCCTCCAGGGCGGTCAGGTTCGGCTTGTCGACCAGTTTGCCGTCGACAGCCGTCACCGCGAGGAACTTCCACAGCGAGTTCTCCGGACTCATCGGGACCGAGTGCGCCGCGTCCGTCTGCACGGTCACGTTGGCCGACATCGCCGGCTCCGCGAACTCCTTCAGCTCCCGGTCGACCTCGGCGTCGGTGACCGTCGGCTGCTGGGTGGACGTGGCGACCTTCACCGGCGGGGCCGTGCCGGTCTCGACCTGCGTGCGGTACGCGTCCTCGACGGCCTGCGTGGACGACGCGACGTCGATGCCCTTGCCCGCCTTGCCGTACACGGCGACGGCCTTGCCGGACTCGAACTTGATCGTGCCGTCGCTCGCCGAACCGGAG
This sequence comes from Streptomyces sp. NPDC093544, assembly GCF_040683495.1. Taxonomy (NCBI): domain Bacteria; kingdom Bacillati; phylum Actinomycetota; class Actinomycetes; order Kitasatosporales; family Streptomycetaceae; genus Streptomyces; species Streptomyces sp. NPDC093544. The sequence goes on from NZ_JBFBEA010000011.1 coordinate 36,440, forward strand.
CCGCCCGCGGTGCTCTGCAGGGCGGCCTTGAGCTTCTCCTCGTCGACGGGCATCGCGGGCTCGACGACACGCTCCTGGCCGAAGAGGGAGCCGATCACCGAGACGGGGTTGTAGTCGCTGCCCGCGGCGGCGCGGACCGTTGCCTGGGTGTCGAGCTGGAGCCCGGCCTGGTCCGGCTTGAGCGAGACCGTGTCGCCGTCGACCGACAGGTTGAGCGCCTTGTTCGTATGGTCACCGAAGGCGTCGTCGAGCTTCTTGACGGCGTCGTCCCGGGTGCCGCCGCCGATGTCGACGCCGAGCACGGTGGTGCCCTTGGGTACGTCCGAGTGGTTCATCAGCAGCCCGGCGCCGTAGGCACCACCGCCTATGACGAACACGCCGACGCCGAGGAGCATCAGCTTGCTGCGGCCCTTCTTCTTGGTCCGCTTCGCCGCGGGTGCGGGCTCCTGGACCGGCTCGGGCAGCTTCGGCGGGGTGTGCGGCAGCGGTCCGTCGGGGTGCGCGCCCGGCCCGAACGGGGAGTTCTGGGTGGCGGGTACGACGGGGATGCCGCTGGTCAGGGTGTGCCCGGAGACGTTCTCCCCGGCGCCGCCGCCGTAGCCGCCCGCGCCCGGTTCGGGGGCCGGCTTCTGCGGCGTGAGGATCGCGGTGTCGTCGCTGAGACCGCTCGCGAAGTCGTAGTCCGAACTGCCGGCGTAGCCCTGGCTGCCGGGGTACCCCGAGGCTCCCGGACCCGCCGGACCTCCGGGACCCGCCTGGCCTCCGGGACCTCCACCGGGATATCCCGAGCCCACGCCGGGACCGCCCGGTCCCGCGCCAGGCCCACCCGGCCTCATCCCTTGCCCGCCCGGTCCACCGGGTCCACCCGGCCCCGCGGCCAGACTGCCCGGAGCCACGCCCGCGCCCATCGGCGGAACCAGCGGACCGTTCCCGGTGACCGGACCACCGGTCGGCCCCGAGGGCCCGTGGCCCGTGCCGGGGCCACGCCGGCCGTCGTCCGGGAAGTACGGGAGGTCGTCGCGCCGCTGTTCATCGGCGCCGGATCCGATCGCCGGGAAGGAGGCGGTGTTGCCGAGCGCTCCGGAGACGTCGAAGGAACCGGTGCCGCCACCGTGGCCGGGCGCCACGGGTCCGGCGCCGGTGGCACCGGGCAGCCCGGCACCGTTCGTACCGCCGGGGCGGGGCGCGTTGCCCCCGCCGGGCCGGCCAGCACCGGAGGCGCCCTGCGGACCGGCGCCGTTCGTGCCGGCGGGACGCGCACCGCCGGGAGCGCTGTGACGGCCGCCACCGGCACCCTGGCCACCCGAACCCTGCGGCCCGGCAGGACCAGCGGCGCCCGAGGGACCCGAACCGCCAGGCAGACCGGCCCCGTTGGTGGACCCGCCTCCCGGCCCGCCCTTGGGCGCACCGGACTTGCGCGGCGCGAACCAGTCGCTCGTCTTCTCCTCGGCAGCGGTCGTGGGGGCCGGAGCGGCACCCGCCGGAATGTCCACGACCGTGGACGCGCCGGTGGGCGAACTCAGGGCACGCGGCGGCTCAGCGCCACCGCCCGCTCCGCCGCCCAGGCTGTCGGCACCGTCGGCGTCCGCGACCGGTGTACGCACCACGACGGGCGGGATGGGCCGCGACCCGGGGATGTTGATCCGGATCCGCGTCGTCAGCGTGGTCTCTGTCTTGCGCTCCTCCGGCGGCGCGCCGGCAGCCGAACGGCCCGCGTCAGCCCCGCTGTCGGAGGCCTGGGGGGTCCCGTACGGCGGCGTCCCCGACGGGTACGCGGCTCCACCGCGCCCGTTGGGCCCGGAGGACGAACTGTCAGTTTCACGACTCAAGGCAAGTTCTCCCGGTTGGCTCCGCCGCCCGTTTCCTCGACCTCATCTCGGGCGGCTCGGCGACGCGCACCACCATACTGGCCATGTCGGGCCCGCAAACCTCGACCGCGAAGGAAACCCCCACGGGACCCGCACCTGCCGGATATGGCGAAGTGGTACGTCACTTGCCAAGTCGGACGGCGGAGCCGTCAGGTTGCCGCACTTGTCCAAGCGTGGCGCACATCACAGCCACAGCCATACCGCCGAGCAGGAAGAGGTAGGAGCCGAATCCCGTGCCGAAGAGGAAGTCGCCTTCCGGGCGGCTGGCGGTGAGCAGGATGACGGCGACCATCCAGCCGGCCGCGGGCGCGACGGCCCCGGCTCTGGTGCCGACGCCCCGCGCCCCGCCCAGGAAGAGCCCGGCCGCGCCGGCCAGCGCGAGCAGCAACCCGCCCGGGAACCAGCCGGGTTGCACCAGTGCTCCGGCGGCCCCGACGACGGCGCCGAGCACGAAGAGTGCCACGTAGACGACGATGCGCCCGCCCGAGGGCGGCGTCAGCGGCTGGGCCATCCCACTCCCCCGCTGTCCCGTCGTACTCATCACACGCCCGCCTCTCGCTGTTGCCGGTCGATGCCCGCGAACAGATCCGTCTCACGCGACTTCGGTCGCTCTCCGCGTACCAACTCGTAGTACTCCGTGGTGAACAGCGGCTGAGCGAGCTCATTGGACAGGATGAACCAGGGCTCGGTCACCTCGACCTGGGTGGCGTGCGCGCGCATCGCGGCGGCCTTGGCGGCGGCGTGGGCCGTTCCGTCGATCTCGGTGGTGATCAGCGAGTCGTCGACCACACCCGGCACGTCGTCGATGACGGCCGACTTCGAGTACGGCAGTTCCGGCAGCGCCTCCCGAAGCCGCCCGAACGCCTCCTCGGCCACCGAGCGCGGGACCCGGTTCCAGTAGATCTTGGCGATCTCCCAGGACGCACCGAGATCGGTGCGGAAGGACGGCTGCGCGGCCAGCTCCGCGGCACGCGTGGCCACGCGGTGGGCCTGGATGTGGTCCGGGTGCCCATAACCCCCGTCGGGGTCGTAGGTGACGAGCACCTGGGGGCGTACCTCTCGGATCACCTCGACGAGATATCCGGCGGCTTCGTCGAGATCGGCGGACCAGAAGGCGCCCGGGCGCCGGTTCTGCTCGACGCCCATCATCCCGGAGTCGCGATAGCGCCCGGGGCCGCCGAGGAAGCGGTGATCCGTGACGCCGAGTTCCTTCATGGCGGCGGCCAGCTCACCGGTCCGGTACGGGCCGAGCCCGCCCTCACGGTCCGGCGCGAGGTGGGCGAGCCCGGGCGGGATGACCTCGCCCTCCTCGCCGAGGGTGCAGGTCACCAGCGTCACCTGGGCGCCCTCGGCCGCGTACCTGGCCATGGTCGCGCCATTGTTGATCGACTCGTCGTCCGGGTGCGCGTGCACCAGGAGCAGACGCCGGTCGGGCAGTTCCGTCATGGAACCCACCCTACGAGGCGCCCACGCTCCCCCATCCCCCTCCCCGACCGCCTGTCAGTCCTCGTCGTCGAGCACGTAAGCGATGGCGAGCGCGATCCGCTCGATCCAGTCGATGGCGTCGTTCACCGAAGCCTCGTCGATGGGGCGGCGTTGCTTGAGATCGCCGTCGATCAGGTCGGCGTCGTGCGCGATCTTGTTCCGCCGCTGAGTGATCTCCAGGTAGCGACTGCGAAGCGTCTTCTCATTCAGGGAGGTACGGTCCTGGAAGAGCGACTTGTTGATCCATCCCGCGGACAGATACCAGACCTTCTTGTCGGTCACGAGTTTGAGCACCTCGGAGATCTTCCCCGGGTGCTGGAGCGACTGAGCCGCGAGTTTGTCGCGCAGGTGCTCGACGACCGCCTCGGACAAGGTGACATCACCCCGCTGAACCGCCTCGACCCTGTGCAGCGGCAACTCGTAAACCCGCAGCTGGTACGGCATGTCGGGACTGTCCTTGGCCGCCAGCTCGGCGACCCGGCGCAGCACCTCTTCATGCAGCCAGTGGTCGATGGCGGCGACGGCCTGGACCCAGGCCGCCCGGTAGAAGTCGTCGATGTCGATCGTGGGTGACTTGAAGGGGGTGAGCATCCTGCCCGCTTCGACCATGCGCCGGGCGTACGACAGGTTCGTCATAAACGCCTCGAACTGACGCGTCTGCGGTCTGGGAACGGCCATGGGTAACCCCCGTAGAGCTCTCCGTCACGATCTCTACGTGCACGATTCCCGAGCCGTACGGGGGTCAGTCAAGCCAGAAGGGCCAGCCCACACCAAGGTGGCCGATTCCGACCCTTCGGTTTCCGGATCACACCTCTCCGGACACGGGAGCCGTCGAGACCGGTGGCTTCAGGCCCTGGCTGCTCCCGCTGGCCTCAGGCGTTTTCGCCCGCGTCAGTGAAGATCTCTTCGGCGGACGGCGCGGTGACGGCGCGGGTGAGCCAGTGGCGGAGGAGTTCGGGGTCGTCGCAGCCGGTGACGCGTTCGCGGATCTCGTCGGGGACATCGAGGCCGCGCGTCTCCAGGACGAGCAGGATGTCCTCGGCGGCCGTCTGAACGCGGGCTTCTGCGCGCCCCTCGTCACGGATCTCTTCCGAGATGTACGACTTGTAGAAGGAAAGGTCCACGGCCACCAGGTTCCTCCAGAGTTCCCCGGCCCGGCGGTTGACACCAAGGCCTTGTGCTGTGAATTCGATGATCGGGTCGGCTACGGCTTCGGGCACACCCTGCAGAGCGGCGGACAGGGCCTTCAGTATCCCATTGATGTCCGGGTTCTTCGCGTGGGTGATAGCGGACAGCGTTGCCAGCGCCAGGTCGGCGCGGGCCTCGTCCGGATCAGTGATCACGGGCATGTTGTGCGGACCGGCCACAAGAGGGTGCAGGGTGAGGGCGGCCCACCACCGAGGGCCGATGGGGACGGGTTGGGCGGCCCACTCGGCTGTGGCCCGATCCTGGCAGACGACCAGCAACAGGGGCGGGGTCTTGTACTTCGCGAAGAGGAAGGAAAGGTAGTAGGCCCAGCTGGATGGTTTGTTCGAGTCCTTCGCGCTCTGCGCTTCGACGGCCAGCAGAATCGGCTCCTCGCCGTCGAAACGCAGCAGTGTGTCGACGCGGCGTTCGACAGGCTGAATCTCGGTGAGGTCGGTCGGCAGAACAGTGACGGACTTGGGTGGGATGAACGGGAGGCCGAGGGCCCTGGAGACGCCGGTGAACAAGCCCGGGTACTCCTGGAAGATGCGGTGCATCGCCTCGTGGGACGAGTTGACCATGCGGTTCCTTGTGCTTGGGCGGATCTTTAGAGCGCGGGTGACAGAGTCCGGCAGTCGTAGCAGCGGCCCGGTTCGGGTGCGCGGAAGGCGCGGTCGCAGCCGTCGCAGTTCTGGAGTGGGTGCCGTGCGCCTGCCGACCGTGAGGTGGGGGCACGGAACGGGGGTGGCGGCGGCAACTGGGCGGTCAGGCGGTGGGCGAGGAGGGCGGCGGGCCGCCGTAGACCCTCGGGTGGCAGGTCGGTGGTCAGCGCCTGTCGTACGGCGGTGGGGCTGACGTCTCGCTCCAGCCAGGCGGCGACGCCGGGGGCTAGGTGGGCCGTGTCACAGGCGGAGAGAAGCAGACTGGGGTCGTGGCGACGCAGGTCCGCGAGGAGGTCGGCGGCCGTCTGGAGGAGGGCGGGGGCGGGGCAGGCAGGGCGCGGTACCGCGGGGAGGGGCTTGCGGGGTGCGCGCTGCTTCGGCCGCGTCGGCTGCTCCGGGCTCTGCGGTTGCGACGGCTGCTCCGGGCTCTCCGGCTCCTTCGACTGTTTAGGGGTTACCGGGCCGTGGTCGTCGGCTGCCTGGTGGCGGTCGGGCTGGTGACCGGGCTGATTGCAGGAGATCGTGCGGGTGACGATGCGGCCGCCCGGAATGCGTCGCCGTTCTCGGCGCAGGTAGCCGTGGGCCTCCAGCTCGCGCAGAGCTGCGGCGATACGAGTCGCTCCCTCGGGGAAGCGGGCGGTGAGGGTCTTGATGTCGACACGGGCCCCTGCGGGGAGGGACTGGATGTGGACGGCCAGCCCGATCGCGAGACCCGACAGCTCCGGGTGCTGGGCGAGGTGGTTGCCGATCACCGTGAAGCGGGTGGCGTGGCGGGCGTTGTCGTGGGTGAGTCCGCCTTGGCCAGAGTCTCGGGAGCCTCCGGAGACTCCGGAGCGGGGGTGCCGCCGCCGGTTCGGGTGTTTGTCGGCGGCATGCCGGGACTGGGCGTGCGGGGGCACGCTAGGGTTTTGGGTACCCATCGGGAAGCTCTTCTCTTCCTCGGTGGTCAGGCCCTCGCACTGGGATTGCCGTCCCGGCGGGGGCCGTCGCATGTCTGCGGTTGTGTTGTGTCGCGCTGAGCGTAGGGCAGGCAAGGGGCAGGAAATCCAGCAGAGTTGGTGATGTTCACTCGCGCGAGTGAGGGGCGTGCCGACGCGTGCGGGAGGGTGGGGTGGGGTTTGGTGGGGTCCTTTCACCCTCGTGGTTCTTTGGGAAGAGCGCCCCTGTCACCGGAGCACGCGTTTCCGTGGTCCGGTGACAGGTTCAGTTCCGCCCAGACCGTCTTGCGCGGGCGCGGTCCCCGGATGGTGCCCCACCGGTCGGCGAGCGCCTCGACGAGGACGAGACCACGGCCTGACTCGGCGTCGGGGGCGGGGTCTTGGGGGCGGGGCAGCCGGTCGCCGCAGGTGTCGGTCACCTCGATGCGCAGGGTGTGCGCGACGACGTAGAGGGTGATCCTGAAATCTCGGCCGGGGACGCGACTGTGCGTGGCCGCGTTGGCCGCGAGTTCGGCGACGAGTTGGCGTGCCGGGTCCAACGGAAGTTCCCAGGAGCGCAGTTGCTCGGTGGCAAGCAGACGGGCGAGACGGGCTCCGCGTGGCGTGGGAGACAGTTGCACGCTGAAGTTGCGGATGAGGTGGCCGGGTTGAGCCTCGGGGGCGGCGGTTTCGTGGATCACGTCACTCAGAGTGGCTGCCCACGCCTACCGTGAACAGTGACGACTCCGTTGCGTACGGTGATTGTCCGGACGTTGTCCGGTCGTGTCCGGGCTGTCGGCACCGGGCGTACGGGTATGGGCCGTCGCGGCACAGTCGTACGACGGAGGGGTGCGGGATGCGGCAGGTGGACGGCAACGCGGTGCGGCTCAAGAGCGAGGCGGACGAGCCGGGTTGGGAGGTGGACCCGGACGACGACTGGGGTGTGGCGGTCGTCGCGACCGTGGGGCGGCAGCTGAGGCTGCGGCGGGAGGCGGTGGGGATGCGGGCCGCCGAGTTCGGGGAGGCCGTCGGGTACGGGGAAGACTTGGTCTACAAGATCGAGGGCGGGAAGCGGATTCCTCAGCCCGAGTATCTGGACAAGGCGGACGAGGTGTTGGGGGCGGGTGGGTTGCTCTCGGCGATGAAGGAGGACGTGAAGAGGGTTCGGTATCCGAAGAAGGTTCGGGATCTGGCGCAGATGGAGGCGCGGGCGGTGGAGATCGGGGTGTACGAGTGCAGCAGCATCGCCGGTCTGTTGCAGACGCCCGAGCACACACGAGCCCTGCTGGAATCGTGGCAGCCGGCCTATTCGCTGGAGGACTTGGAACGGCGGGTAGCCGCCCGCATTGCCCGGCGGTCCGTCTTCGAGCGGTCGCCTGCACCTGCGCTCAGTTTCGTTCTGGAGGAGGCAACGCTTCGCCGCAAAGTTGGAGGCACAATGGTGCAGCGACAGCAGTTCGAACGCCTGCTGGAGATGGGGCACTTGAACAACGTCACGCTTCAGGTGATGCCGATGGACAGTGCTGCCCATCCCGGCATGAGCGGCAGGATCGAAGTGCTGAAGTTCGAGGACGGGACAGCTGTGGGGCGTTCCGACGGCGCGTTCAACGGTCGTCCGACGTCCGATCCGAGGCAGCTTCGCATCCTTGAGCTGCGGTATGGCACCATCCGGGCGCAGGCTCTCCCACCACGGGAGTCGCTGACCCTCATTGAGCAACTGCTGGGAGAAACATGATCCGCAAGACCGTTGCCGGGGACGCCTCCGAACTGGCGTGGTTCAAGAGCAGCTACAGCAGCGGCCCCGACGGCGACTCCTGCGTCGAGATCGCCACCACCCCCGGCACGGTCCACATCCGCGACTCCAAGTCCACCGACGGCCCCCGCCTGTCCTTCTTCCTCGCCGCCTGGGCCGACTTCGTTCCGCACGTGTCTGAAGGCTGACTGGCCCGGGTGCCTGAGGGCAGCGACTGGATGTGCGGGCGGCCCGGTGTCACAAGTTGACGCGCTTGACGTATACGCGCTTGCGGTACGGAACCACCTGGTACCAGACCAGGATCGTTCCGGTGCTGTAGGTGCGCAGCCGCATGGGATTCGGGTCTTCGTCGAGGCGCCCGTCCGGGCCAAGACCGTATGCGGCGAGATCGGCCAGCGCGGACGCGATGACGGCGACCGCCTCCTGGTCCACGGCTTTCATACCGCCGACCACCCACTCTGCGTTCGGGTCGTACTCCCAGGCCCACCCTGTGGTGGCGTCCTCCTGGCCTTCTTCGCGCTCGTTCACCCCAGGGCTACTCCGGCCTCCTCGGATGCCGTGTCGAGTATGCGGGTGACCGTGGCCTGCGCCTGCCGGAAGGCGTCCTCCGGGGCACTGGGATCGGCGATGGTTCGCTCGGCCTCACGCATCATCCGCGCCTGCTCAGGGTGGCGCTCGATGGCGACAAGCGTTGCCCACTTCTCCAGGAACAGCCGCATGGGTGTGATGGACGAGAGCTGGATGGCCTGATCGAAGGCTTCACCGAGGTCGCGATCGAACTCGGCAAGCCGGGCGAGCGCGATCTGCTTAACGGCTTCGCGCAGGGCATCGCGGGTGGTCGGCGGTTGCGGAATGAGCGGTGGCGGTGTCTCGGCGTGCTGTGCACTCATGCGTGTACCCCTTCGGCGCTGCTTGCTCACGACCCTAGCCGCCCCCTCATCCGGAGGGTGAGCTGAACGAGGGCGGGTCTGGCCTTCCCCACCGCTCGGGCCGCTGCGGCTCAGACGCGACCGAAGGCCAAGCCGAGCGGTGAGTCGGCTACTCGACCTCGGCCTCCGGTACGTCGACCTCGGCGCCGAGGGAGCGGGCGATGGCCGTGAACTCGTTCAGGGCGGACTGGAGGTCGCGGACAATCTCCTCGGCGATCACCTCGGGGGCCAGACCGCTGTCGGCGTCGTCGAGGGCCGGGTCCTTCATCCATGTGATGTCGAGGTTGATCTTGTCGCGGGCGATCAGGTCCTCGTAACTGAACTTCCTGAACGGCCCGTTGTCGTCCTCGGACTCGACGCGGGACGACCGGGGCTCGCCAGCACGGTAGGCCGCCACGAAGTCGTCCAGGTGGGCTCGCGTGAGGGGGCGCTGCTTGAGCGTGAAGTGCTGGCCGACTCGGAGGTCGTAGATCCAGGTCTCGGTGGTGTGCGGTTTGCCGTCGGCGCGCGGAGGCTTCTTGTCGAAGAAGAGGACGTTGGCCTTGACTCCACCGGCGTAGAAGATGCCGGTGGGCAACCGCAGGATGGTGTGCAGGTCGAACTCGTCGAGGAGCTTGCGGCGGACCTTCTCACCGGCCCCGCCCTCGAAGAGGACGTTGTCCGGCAGGACGACGGCGGCGCGGCCGCCAACTGCCGTCAGCGACATGATGTGTTGCAGGAAATTCAGCTGCTTGTTGGTGGTCGTCGCGGTGAAGTCGTCGCGGTCGTACTGGATGTCCTCCTTCTCGACGTCGCCGTCCTGGCCGATCACTGTGATCGCGGACTTGCGGCCGAAGGGAGGGTTCGCGAGGACGAGGGTGGCGTGCTTGCCGCTGGGCTTGTCGGCGAGGGCGTCTCCGACGGTGATGAGGCTCGGGCCGTCGCTCTTGCCGATGCCGTGAAGGAGCATGTTCATCGCGGCGAGGCGGGCAGTGCCGGTGACTAGTTCGTTGCCCCAGATCTTGCGGCCACTGTCGTAGGCCATCCGCTCGTCCAGCGGCATGGTCTTCATGTAGTGGTCGCGGATGTAGGAGTGGGCAGCGATGAGGAAGCCGCCGGTACCGCAGGCCGGGTCCGTGATGGTGTCGTCCGGGCCGGGCTGTACGACGTCAACCATCGCGTCGATCAGCGCGCGGGGCGTGAAGTACTGGCCGGCGCCGGTCTTCGTGTCCGAGGCACCCTTGTTGAGCAGGCCCTCGTAGGCGTCACCCTTGAGGTCAGTCCCCGTGACGGTCCACTCTTCCCGGCCGATCAGGTCTACGACCAGCTTCTCCAAGAGGGCGGGCTTGGTGATCCGGTTCTGGGCGTCGGCGAAGATCGTGCCGATGGTTGTGTCGGGTAGACGGCCCAGGTGTTCGAGGGTGTCCCGGTAGTGCTTCTCTAGCTCCGGGCCGCGCTTGCCGACGAGTGACTTCCAGTTGTACTCGGCAGGCACGATCGCGCTCATGTCGCGCCCGTCCCACGGGTCGTTCTCGAACTCGTCGACCATCTTGAGAAAGAGCAAGTACGAGAGCTGCTCGACGTACTCGATGGTGGACATGCCGTTGTCGCGGAGGACGTTGCAGTAGTTCCAGAGCTTGGAGACCAGGGTGTTGGTCTGGGCGACGACCTTGGCCGTCTCGGCCAGCTCTGTCGCGGGCTGCTGGGGGTCTGCGGGGGCGGTCACAGGTCGAACTCCTGCTGTACGGCGAGGGATGGGGCGGGGGTTGGTTCGGGGGCGGGAGCTGTAGCCGGTCGTGGGCCGCGTGCCCGAGGAACCTTCTCGGCTTCACTCGATGCGACCTTGCGGGTCCGCTTAGGCTTGAGTTGGGCAACTCGGTCGGCGACCATGCGGTCCAGGGCCATGGATGCTTGTTCGTCTGCGGGATCTTGGGCGACCAGTTGACCAGCGAACGCTCGGCCAAGAATGGCCTTTCGTAGCGCACCCGCTCGCTCGCCAACCCGCTCCACTTCGCGAGCCGCTCCTTCGATAGCCGTCAGTACCTCATCCGCCCGATCCGCTAGGGACTTCTGCTCATCCGACGGAGGCACGGGCACTCGCACAGAGAGCAAATCCCTCTGTGAAATATTCCGCATGGAATCCTTGCTCCCCGTCGCTCTAGCCGTGATCTGTTGGCGCACCAACGGTGCCGACAGGACTGTAATTAGCCAGTGGCGACTAACGCCCGACTTAGGAATCAATCGCAGGCTTTTATCGCTCAACAGGAGATGAGAACGCGTTTGACGAACAAGGACAGGAGCACCGACATACTCAGGGGTATTTGCACGGCTCACCAGAATATCGCCGGCCCTAATTTCATATCGTGCGTCAATCTCCCTGCCAACCGGGACGGCTTTTTGCTCACCCTGCCGAAATTTCCCCCACGTCATGGCACTTACCTTGATTACGCCCCACTCTCCATCCTCGGCGGGGCGGGGCTCACAGCGGAAGGACTTACCGGCCTCGACTCGCTCTACGACGTCTGCTAGTTCGCGCCAATGCCAACCAGCAGGCAGGTTGCCCTTCGCGTGGAGAAGGGCGCTTTTGAAGGCACCAACCAACTGAGGTTGACTGCGCCTCACGTTCATAGCTGCGCGCTCAGCCATATCCAGCCGTGACAGCTGCTCTTCAAGAGCCTCGACGATGCGGTGCTGCTCTGCTAGCGGCGGCAGGGGAAGGCGTACCTTCTTCAGGGACCCACCAGCAATGCCGACCTGGCCAGCGGATGTCTTGACGTACTCACGCACTTGCCGACGAACGCCCTCAGAGGCCCACATGTAGCAGACAAATCGGCTATCGAATACGCCAGGGGCAAGCCGGACACGAATTAGCTTGTCCGGGTAGGTCAGATCACCGACACCATCGGGCACCCGTGCGCAGGCACCGACGAACTCGGGGTTCCCATTGTAACGTGTAAAGAGTAGGTCACTGGGACTTAGCGTGCCATCGAGCTCTTCGACTTCCGCGGCCTCCATCCCCGTATAGCGCAGATCCGATAGATCCAGACGCAAAGGGCGGACGGCACCGATACGGAGAATAGGGACGCCGTCGGGAACGACGCCGGGACGCGACACGTAAATACCATTTCGAACAGATTCCGCCACCTCGCCTAGTTCCACCCACGTCCAGTTCAGTGGAATCTGTTCCTTGTCGACGCTCACGCCAGTTCCTGATTCAGCTCATCCAACAGTTCAAGTGCCTTGTCCTTGTCCCCGAACGCCCGCATGAAGCCCCGACCTCCGCCGCGCTCGGAGAATGGTGCGTGTCCGAAGTCCCCCGGCTCGATGCCGACGTCGACGGCGATGGCGTTCTTTATGCGGTCCAACCACCACAGCTGGTCCTCCGTGAACTCCACGCCCGCCTGCCGCTGCCGCAGCAACCAGCCCTCGAAGCGCTCCTCGACCACCGTACGGTACGGACGGAGCTCATCATCGGCGCCGAGCTCGAAGCGGATGAGCCTGACGAGGTCGCCCAGGCCCGCCTCCTTGCCGGGGCTGGCCGCGGCCTTGCCGAGCTGGTCGTAGTGGTCCCACAGGACCCCCGTCGTCCAGGAGCGGTTGGTCGCCCGGATCCTGCCGGAGAGTTCCTTCAGCGCGTCCCGCGCCTCACGCGGAGTGAAGCGGCGCGCACCGCTGCCCAGCGCGACTCTGATCGCCGCGTTCTCGTCGTCCTGCTCCTTCGTGAGCAGCGTGTTCCACTCGGCGAGCTCCTTGCGGGCCCTCTCCTCGCGCGGTATCTCCCGAAGCTCGGTGACCCGTACCTCCGTCGTCTCGTCGTACGTCAGGTCCTGTTGGTGGCGGATCTCCAGGATCAGCTTGCGCAGCTCCGGCCGACTGGTCAGCGGGGCCACCGCGTCCTGGACCAACTTCTTGGCCAGCTCCGCGCCACCCTCACTACGGGCGCGGTCCTGCGTGTCGACGTCCACGGCGTCGGCGATGCGGCGGGCCAGGTCGGCCAGGCTGACGCCCTCCGACGTCTGAGCCAGTAGCCCCCGCTCCTCGTCGCCCAACTGCCGGTCGATACGGGCCAGTCGGCGCCCCAGCGTCTCCGCCTCGTCCGCCGTCAGTGACCGCGTACCGGCCTTGTCGAGAAGTTTCGCCAGGGAGATGCCTTTCTCGCCCGCCGGGATCAGCGGGCGGGCGTCCACCAGAGGTGAGTCCGTCACACCCACCGCGTCGATCAGTACGAAACGGTCCTTCACCAGATCAGGCGACGCCTCCGGAGTGACCGCCTTCAGCTCGTCCGGGTCGATGGAGCGGGCACCCCGCCCCTTCATCTGCTCGAAGAGCACCGGGCTGCGCACCGACCGGAGAAATATCACGCACTCCAGCGGCTTCACATCAGTACCTGTGGCGATCATGTCGACCGTCACCGCGACCCTCAGGTTGGGCGAGTTGCGCAGGTCGTTGATGAGCGAGTCGGGGTCGTCCCCGTTCTCCCGCGATCTGTACGTGATCTTCTTCGCGAACTTGTCGCCCCGCCCGAAGACCTGCTTGACCTGCTTGAGCACCTCGTCGGCATGGTCGTCGCCGGCCGCGAAGACGAGGGTCTTGGGGAGGTCCGCACGTCCCGGGAACCACCGCTGCCAGTTGTTCTTGTACGTCGTCAGGACGGCCCGGATCTCGTCCGCGGTGATCACCGTGCGGCCGAGCTGCGCGACGGTGTACTCGAAGTCCTCGTCGAGTTCCTCGTACCGCTGCGCGCGTGTCTGGCGGTCGCGGATCCGGACGGTCGTACCGGCTTCGATCTTGGCGCCGCCGTCCTCTCGCAGGTCTGTGTTGAGTCGCACGATGTCGAAGTCGACGTTGACGCCGTCGGCGACGGCCTGCTCGAACGTGTACTGCGAGACCGTGTTGTTGTCGAAGAATCCCTTGGTCTGGCGGGTGGGGGTGGCCGTGAGGCCGACGAGATGGGCGTCGAAGTACTCCAGGACGCCGCGCCACAGGCCGTAGATGGAGCGGTGGCACTCGTCGATGACGATCACGTCGAAGGACTCGATCGGGACGTCCGGGTTGTAGTCGACCGTGATCGGCTCGTCCGCCGCGTAGGTCTCGTCCAGGGTCGAGGACTTCCTGTCCTCGCGATCCCCGGTCTCCGCCCCGCTCGTCTTCAGCTCGTCCGTGTCCGGCTCGTCCGACTCCGGCTCCGTCAACGGCTCGCCCTTGAGGAAGGCGTACATCCGCTGGATCGTCGAGATCACGACGGACGAGGTCTCCTGGAGCCCGCTGCGGCCCAGCATGTCCACGTTGTAGAGGTCGGTGAGCTTCCGGTTCTCGTCGGGTGTGCGGTACTTGTCGAACTCGGCGTGCGCCTGGCGGCCGAGGTTGTTGCGGTCGACGAGGAACAGGACCCGGCGGGCGCCCGCGTGGCGGAGCAGGCGGTAGGTCTCTGTGACGGCCGTGAACGTCTTGCCCGCGCCCGTCGCCATCTGGATCAGGGCGCGCGGCCGGTCGGCGGCCAGGGACCCCTCCAGGCCCGTGATGGCCTCGACCTGAGCCATGCGCAGGCCGTGCGTCTCCAGGAGCGGCATGCTCGTACGCAGAGCCGCCCGGAAGGTGGGCGCCTGCGGATCCGCGTCGGCACGTTTCATCCACGCGGCGAGTGTCTCGGGGCGGTGGAAGGCGAAGACCTCACGGGAGCGGGCGTCGGGGTCGACGCGGTTGACGAAGTACGTCTCCGTGCCGGTGGTCGCGTAACGGAACGCGAAGGGTTCCTCCCGGCGCCATACGGCCATCGCGTGCTCCTTGAGCACACCCGCCGCGTACCGCTCGTTCTGTGCGAGGGCTCCGGCGAGCGGCGTGCCCTCTCGCTTGGCCTCGATGACGCCGACGATCTTGCCGTCGACGTAGAGGACGTAGTCGGCACGGCCGGTGGCCACCGTGAACTCGCGGACGGCGACGCCCTTGCCCGCCAGCGGGTTGGCGTCCGCCTTGTCCTGGATCAGCCAGCCCGCCTTGGACAGCAGGGCGTCGATCTTCTCGCGCGCCTGCACCTCGTTGAGCGGCGCGGGACGCTGCGCACGCTCCACGATGGCCTCACGGGCGGCGGAGGCGACTTGGCGGGGCTTGACCCGCTCGCGGTCGTACCGCTGCTGGTGGGCCGCCCGGAGGTCCGCGACCTGCGTCCGCAACTCCTCGATCTGTTCGGCGTACGCGGTCTTGGTCCGCTGGGCACTGGCGATGAGGGCTTCGGTCTCGGCGCGGGCCCGCCGCTCGGCCTCCAGGCGGTCGCTGGTCTCGGACAGCTTCACGCGCGACTCGGCCAGCGCGCGGCGATGCCCCTCCAGCGCCTTCTCCAGCTGCGCGATCTCCTCGGGGTCGGCGGCCTCCACCTCGTCCGGGAGGGTCGGCGGGACGAACGCGGTCACGGTCCGCGTACCGCCCATGGCCCGGTCGAAGAGCTCGCCCAACTGCCAGCACAACCTCAGCGCTTCGAGTGCCTTCGTCGTGTCGAAGAGGTGGTTGTGCGCGGCGTCGTTGCGGCCCCTGCGGAGCTTGTCGAAGGCTTCACGGCTCCAGCCGACGAGCACGCCGGCCCGGGTGAGCGCGTTGAGGCGGTCGAACTGGCTGGTGCCCTCGACGCGAGTGCCGGTCCGGGTGACGAACTCCTCGGCCAGGACCTCGCCGAACTGCCCAGCACTCACATAGGCGGCGTTCGGGTTGGTCAGGACGGTGAGTTCCGCCTGAGACCCGTAGATGGCCAGGAGAGGCTGGTACCCGTAGAGGCGCCCGAAGTTGGGTGACCCCTTCGCCAGTTCCCGAAGCCGGTCGTCCAAACTCTGTCTGTCCACGCGCCGCTGCCCCAGCCTTCGCTCGTCCCGGATCCGTCAGCTTACGGAGCCGGACGTCATGAAGCAGCGGAACGGGACGGCCAGGTGCGGACTTCGGCCTCTCGTCTCCCGAGAGGCCCTCGTCGCCGCGCCGGTCAGAAGTTGATGCTGCCGATCATGCCCGCGATGTTCGTGGTCACCTCGTTGATCGTGGGAGCGACCGTCGAGGAGGCGAGATAGAACCCGAGCAGGACACACACGATGGCGTGCGGCGCCTTCAGTCCTGACTTCTTCACCAGGATGAAGACGATGATCGCCAGCAGCACCACCGCCGAAATCGAGAGTGCCACGGCGGTTCACCTCCAAAGATCCCAGGGACACGGGTCCGGTGTGGGGGTCGGACATGAGGGGTCGGTAAATCCATACAGCAGCCAGCGGGTTCATACCCACACAGCGCTAGTGATCATAACTATCCGTACGCGCGCATCGATCGGCGCACGGCCGCACAAGGGGGCGCATGGCCAATATGGTCGAGGCATGACGACCGAGCCCCTTTCCTTCCCCCGACAGCACGCCCGTACCCAGCGGTTCACGCTCGGCGCGCCGCGCGCCTTCGCCGTGGCCCCCGACGGTTCCCGCGTCGTGTTCCTGCGCTCCCGCTCCGGTACGGACCGGGCGAATCTGCTGTGGGTGCTCGATGTGGCGGACGGCGCGGAGCGCGTCGCGGCCGATCCACAGGCCCTGCTCGGGGGCGCCAAGGAGCACCTGTCGGCAGCGGAACGGGCGCGCCGCGAGCGCAGTCGCGAGGGCGGTGCCGGGATCGTCGGCTACGCCACCGATACGGCGGTGGAGTTGGCCTCTTTCGCCTTGTCAGGGCGGCTTTTCACGGCCGAGCTGCGGGCCGGCACAGCTCGCGAACTCCGCGTCCCCGGACCGGTGATCGACCCACGCCCCTCGCCCGACGGACGGCTCGTCGCATACGTATCCGGGCGCGCCCTGCGGGTCGTCGGCGCCGAGGGCGAGGGCGACCGGGCGCTCGCCGAGCCGGAGGCGGAGACGGTTTCCTATGGATTGGCGGAGTTCATCGCGGCGGAGGAGATGCAGCGTTCACGCGGCTTCTGGTGGTCGCCGGAGGGCGACCGGCTGCTGGTCGCGCGGGCCGACGACGCGCCCGTACAGCGCTGGTGGATCGCCGACCCCGCACAACCCGACCGCGATCCGCAGCAGGTCGCGTATCCGGTGGCCGGAAGCGCCAACGCGGACGTACGCCTCTTCGTCATCGATCTCGACGGGGTGCGCACGGAGGTCGTGTGGGACCGGGCGCGGTACCCGTATCTGGCGCATGTGCACTGGTCAGAGGCTGGTGCGCCGCTGGTTCTCGTGCAGGCGCGGGACCAGCGGAGTCAGCTGTACCTGGCGGTGAATCCGGACACCGGGGCGACTCGGATGGTGCACGCGGACGAAGATCCACAATGGCTTGATCTTTTCCCCGGCGTGCCGTGCTGGAGCCCTGCCGGACAGCTCGTACGGATCGCCGACGAGGGCGGCGCGCGAGTGCTCGCGTTCGGTGAACGCCCGCTCACAGGCCCGCAGTTGCACGTGCGCGCGGTGCTCGACGTGACGGATGACGAGGTGCTGATCTCGGCGTCGGCGGGCGAGGCGGCGGCCGCGCCCGAGACCGGCGAGGTGCACGTCTACCGGGTCAACGAGCTCGGCCTGGAGCGCCTCTCGCAGGAGCCCGGCATGCACTCGGCGGTGCGCGCCGGGGGCGTGACCGTGCTCGTCTCGGCGGTACTGGACCAGCCCGGGGCCAAGGTCCAGGTGCTCCGCGAGGGAAAGCAGGTGGCGACGATCCCCTCGTACGCCGAACATCCAGGTTTGTCCCCGCGCGTGACCCTCACACAGGGGGGCGCACGGAAAATCCCATGCGCCGTGCTTATGCCTACGGACTACCGCGGTGACACTCCCCTGCCCGTCCTCATGGACCCCTACGGCGGTCCGCACGCCAACCGGGTAGTGGCCGCGCACAACGCGCACCTCACCTCGCAGTGGTTCGCGGACCAGGGTTTCGCGGTGGTCGTCGCGGACGGGCGGGGCACCCCCGGCCGCTCCCCCGCCTGGGAGAAGGCGATCAAGGACGACGTGGCCGCGATCGTGCTCCAGGACCAGATCGACGCGCTCCAGGCTCTCGCCGAGACCTTCCCGCTGGATCTGACCCGGGTCGCCATCAGGGGCTGGTCGTTCGGCGGGTTTCTGGCGGGGCTCGCGGTGCTGCGCCGCCCGGACGTGTTCCACGCGGGCATCGTCGGGGCGCCGGTCACCGACCAGCGGCTGTACGACACGCACTACACGGAGCGCTACCTGGGCGACCCGAACACCCGGCCCGAGGTGTACGCCGCGAACTCGCTGATCGACGACAACGGTCTGGTGGCAGCCGCGGAACCCGCCCGCCCCATGATGATCGTGCACGGCCTCGCCGACGACAACGTGGTCGTGGCCAACACCCTCCGCCTGTCCTCGGCCCTGCTGTCCGCCGGCCGCCCGCACGAGGTGCTCCCCCTGTCGGGCGTCACGCACATGACCCCGCAGGAACAGGTCGCGGAGAACCTCTTGCTGCTCCAAGTGGACTTCCTACGGCGCGCCCTCAAGCTGGCCTGACCGGAAAACTCCCACAGACCACCGCAACCATCAATTGAGAAACCACGACGGCGAGCACCCGGTCCGCGAGAGCGGCGCCGGCTTAGGCGCAAAAAGGGGTCCGCGAGAGCGGCGCCGGTTCAGGCGCAAAGCGCGGCAACGGGCCGGGACGACATGGCGCGTCCCGGCCCGTTTACGGCACCCGCACGGCCGTACGTTGTTCAGACTGACGCGTCCGTATATCGGGTCCGCTTCCGTGAAGTTGCCTGCGTGTAAACGCGATTGGTGCACATTTGTGCGGCTATGCCGCCCCCTCTGTGGGGTCGTCCGGCGGCACCACCTGCTTCTCCTCCGCGAAGTGACAGGCCGAGTCGTGCGCGGCCGGACCCTCGGTGAGCCGGAACTCCGCGGGCACCGCGAGCAGCGGCACCTCCAACGCGCAGCGCTCCTGCGCCTTCCAGCAGCGGGTGCGGAAGCGGCATCCGGAGGGGATGTTCGCCGGGGACGGCACATCCCCGACGAGAATGATCCGCTCGCGGTGCTCCCGGGCCTCGGGGTCGGGGACGGGCACGGCGGAGAGCAGGGCCTGTGTGTAGGGATGCGTCGGGTGGTCGTAGATCTCGGCGTCCCTGCCGGTCTCCACGATCCGCCCGAGGTACATCACGCCGACCCGGTCGGAGATGTGCCGCACGATGGAGAGGTCGTGCGCGATGAAGACGTACGACAGATTGAACTCGTCCTGGAGTCTGTCGAGCAGGTTGATCACCTGCGCCTGGACCGAGACGTCGAGCGCGGACACCGGTTCGTCCGCGACGATGATCTCGGGACGCAGCGCCAACCCCCTTGCGATACCGATGCGTTGGCGCTGCCCGCCGGAGAACTGGTGCGGATAGCGGTTGATGTACTCGGGGTTCAGTCCGACCACGTCGAGCAGGTCCTGGACCTTCTGCCGCCGGTCGCCCTTCGGCGCGACCTCGGGATGGATCTCGTACGGCTCCCCGATGATGTCGCCGACGGTCATGCGCGGGTTGAGCGAGGTGTACGGGTCCTGGAACACCATCTGGATGTTGCGGCGTACGGCTTTCAGCGCCTTGCCGGACATCGTGGTGATGTCCTCGCCCTTGTACTTGATCACCCCGGCGGTCGGCTTCTCCAGGTTGACCAGCATCTTGGCGACCGTGGACTTTCCGCAGCCGGACTCGCCGACGATGCCGAGGGTCTCGCCCCGGTCGAGATGGAAGTCGACGCCGTCGACGGCCTTGACGGACCCCACCTGTTTCCTGAAGACGATGCCCTGGGTCAGCGGGTAGTGCTTGACCAGCCCGCTGACCTCCAGAAGCGCCTCAGTGGCTGCTGGTGCCGCCTCAGTGGCTGCTTGTGTCATCGAGGCACTCCCTCCAGAAGAAGCAGGCGCTCCTGCGTGCGCCGTCAGGACTGTCTACCTCCGCGAGCGGGGGCACGTCGGTCCGGCAGATGTCCTGGGCCATCGGACAGCGGGGGTTGAAGGCGCAGCCCGGCGGGATGTGCATCAGGTTCGGTGGCAGGCCCTTGATGGCGTAGAGCTCCTGGCCCTTCTGGTCCAGGCGCGGGATCGAACGCAACAGGCCCTTGGTGTACGGGTGCGCGGGGGCCTTGTAGATGTCGTGCACCGGCGACGACTCGACGATCCGGCCCGCGTACATCACGGCGATCCGGTCGGCGACGTCCGCGACCACGCCGAGGTCGTGGGTGATGAGGATGAGCCCCATGTGCAGTTCGCGCTGCAACTCGGCGAGCAGGTCCATGACTTGGGCCTGGACGGTGACGTCGAGTGCGGTGGTCGGTTCGTCGGCGATGATCAGGGCGGGTTCCAGGGCCAGCGCCATGGCGATCATGATGCGCTGACGCATGCCGCCGGAGAACTGGTGGGGATAGTCGCGCACCCGCTCGGCGGCGGCCGGAATCCGCACCCGCTCCATCAGCTCGATGGCCTTGGCCCGGGCGTCCTTCCTGGACATCCCGCGGTGCACGGTGAACATCTCGCCGAGCTGGTCACCCACGGAGAGCACCGGGTTGAGGGACGACAGCGCGTCCTGGAAGATCATCGCCATCTCGGCGCCGCGGACCTTGCGCCGCTCCTCCTCCTTGAGCTTCAGCAAGTCCCGGCCCTGGAACAGAACTTCACCGCCGGTGATCTTTCCCGGCGGCATGTCGAGGATGCCCATGATGGCCTGCGCGGTCACCGACTTGCCGGAGCCGGACTCGCCGAGCACGGCGAGGGTCTCGCCCTCGTCCACGCTGTAGCTGACCCCGTTGACGGCCTTGGCGACTCCGTCCCTGGTTCTGAACTCCACGTGCAGATCGCGCACTTCGAGCAGCACGGCCGTCACCTCAGCTTCGGGTCGAGGGCGTCGCGCACCGCGTCGCCGAGCATGATGAACGCCAGGACGGTGATCGCGAGGGCTCCTGCGGGCCACAGGAGCATGTGCGGGGCGTTGCGGATGTACGCGGACGCCGCGGAGATGTCGATGCCCCAGGAGACCGTCGGGGGCTTCAGGCCGACACCGAGGTAGGAGAGTGTCGCCTCCAGCGAGATGTACGTGCCGAGCGCGATGGTCGCCACGACGATCACCGGCGCGACGGCGTTCGGCGTGATGTGCCGCAGCAGGAGCCGTGAGTTGGAGGCACCGAGGGCGCGGGCGGCCTGGACGTAGTCGTTCTGCTTGGTGGTGATGACCGCGCCGCGCGCGATGCGGGACAGCTGGGGCCAGCCGAGCAGCACCATGAACCCGATGACGGGCCAGATCGTGTTGCTCGTCACCACGGAGAGGAGGACCAGGCCGCCGAGCACCACGGGGATCGCGAAGAAGATGTCCGTGATCCTGGACAGGACCGCGTCCCACACCCCGCCGAAGAAGCCGGCGAGCCCGCCGAGCACCGACCCGAGGATCGCGACCCCGAGCGTGGCGCAGACACCGACGGCGATCGAGACACGCGTGCCGTACACCGTCCGCGTGTAGACGTCGCAGCCCTGTCCGTCGAAGCCGAAGGGGTGTCCGGGCTGCGAGCCCTCCTGGGCCTTGGCGAGGTCGCAGTTGAGCGGGTTCCCGGAGGCGATCAGCGAGGGCCAGAGCGAGATGACCACCAGGAAGAGGATGACGAGCCCGGAGATGATGAAGACGGGGTTGCGCCGCAGGTCGCGCCAGGCGTCGGACCACAGGCTCCGGGGTTTCTCCTGCGGTCCGGTGCCGTCCGGGCCGCCCGGGGTCTTGTCGAGGGTCTCTCCCTCGCTCATGGCGAGGTCCATCGCGCCGCCCATGCCCGTCGCGGCGATCGCGCCGTCCTCCGGGGCGCGGCCACCGCCCGACATCCACGGCTTTGGCGGCTGAGGTTCAGGCATAGCGGATCCTCGGGTCGAGTACGGCGTACAGCAGGTCCACGAGCAGGTTGGCGACCAGGAACACCAGGACCAGGACGGTCACGAAGCCGACGACGGTCTGGGTGTTCTGCCGGAGAATCCCCTGGTAGAGCTGGAAGCCGACGCCGTGGATGTTGAAGATCCGCTCGGTCACGATCGCGCCGCCCATGAGCGCGCCGATGTCCGTGCCGATGAAGGTGACCACGGGGATGAGTGAGTTCCGCAGCAGGTGCTTGGTGATCACCCGGCGCCGGGGCAGGCCCTTGGCGATCGCCGTACGGACGTAGTCGGCCCGTTTGTTCTCCGCGATGGAGGTCCGGGTCAGCCGGGTCACGTACGCGAGGGAGACGGAGGCCAGGACCAGGCCGGGGACGATCAGTTCGCCGAATTCGGCGTCCGCGGAGACCGACGGTTTGATCCAGCCCCACTCGACGCCGAGCAGCAGTTGGAGCAGCAGGCCGGTGACGAAGGTGGGCACCGAGATGACGACGAGGGTGATCAGCAGCACGCCGGTGTCGACGGGCCGCCCGCGGCGCAGGCCGGTGATGACGCCCAGCGCGATGCCGATGACGATCTCGATGACGATCGCGACGATGGTGAGCCGGATGGTGACGGGGAAGGCGGTCGACATCAGTTCGGTGACCGGCTGCCCGTTGAAGGCGGTGCCGAAGTCGCCGGTGAAGACGTTGCCCATGTAGGTCAGGTATTGCTGCCACACGGGCTTGTCGAGGCCGAACTCCTTCTTCAGCTGGGCGGCGGTGGCGGGGTCGCAGGCCCGGTCTCCGCAGAGGCCGGCGATGGGGTCGCCCATCACGTTGACCATCAGGAAGATCAGCAGGGTGGCGCCGATGAAGACCGGGATCATCTGCAGCAGGCGCCGGATTACGTACCGTCCCATGAGGACTCCGGGGGTAGGGGAGGGCGGCCCCGTCGAGGGGGCCGCCCGGCGCGGCTCAGTTGACCTTGATCTCGCTGTAGACCGGAACGCTGAACTGGTTGAGCGCCACGTTGGAGACGTTCTCCGAGTAGCCGGCGCTGCCGTTCTGGTACCAGAGCGGGATGGCCCCCATGTCGTCCCGCAGGACCCCCTCCGCCTGCTGGAAGAGCTTCACGGCCTTGGCCCGGTCGGTCTCGGCGTTCGCCTGGTCGACGAGTTTGTCGAAGTCCGGGTTGGTCCACTTGCCGTCGTTGGAGGAGGCGTTGGTGTAGTACAGCGGCTGGAGGAAGTTCTGGATCAGCGGGTAGTCCATCTGCCAGCCGGCCCGGAAGGGGCCCGACATCTTGTCCGACGTGATCTGGCTGCGGAAGTCGGCGAAGGTGCCGACGGGGTTGCCGACGCAGGCCTTGTCGTTGCCCATCGCGTTGTTGACGGAGTTGCAGACGGCGTCGACCCACTCCTTGTGCGAGCCGGTGTCCGCGTTGTACGAGATCTTGATCTGGCCGCCGGGAAGGCCGCCGCCCTCCTCGATCAGCTTCTTGGCCTCGCTCGGGTTGTAGTCGCAGGCGTCACCGCACAGCCCCTCCTTGAAGCCGCCGTCCGCGCCGAGCACCGGTGAGGTCCAGTCGGAGGCCGGAGTGCGGGTCTTCTGGAAGATCGTGTCGGTGATCTGCTGACGGTTGATCGCCATGGACAGTCCCTGGCGGACCTTCTCCACCCCTGCTTTGCCCCAATTCTTGTCATAGAACGGGAAAGCGAGCGTCTGGATGATGCCGGCCGGAGTATTGATGTACCGGTCACCGAGGTCGCTCTTCACGTTCTTGAGCTGGGAGGCGGGCACGTCATCGACGAGGTCGAGGTTGCCGGCCATGAGGTCGGTGTAGGCGGTGTTGTTGTCGGTGTAGACCTTGAGGTCCACGCCGCCGTTCTCCGCCTTGTCCGTGCCCGAGTAGCCGTCCCACTTCCGCAGGGACATCTGCGAGCCCTTGGTGTACGAGTCGATGGTGTACGGCCCGTTGCCGATGGGCTTCTTCAGCCAGTTCGCGTGGTCGTCGAAGAACGCCTTGGGCAGTGGCGAGAAAGCGGCGTAGCCGAGGGTGTCGGGGAACGTCGAGAACTTCTGGTTGAGCTTGACGGTGAAGGTGTTGGTGCCGGTGACCTTCAGCCCGGACAGGGTGTCGGCGCTCTGCTTGCTGCTGTCCTCCGGGTGGGTCTTGTCGTACCCGTCGATGTACCCGAAGAAGTACGCGTTCTTCTGGTTGTTCTTGAGGCTGGCGCCGTAGTTCCACGCGTCGACGAAGGACTGCGCGGTGACGGCCTCGCCGTTGCTGAACTTCCAGCCGTCCTTGATCGTGACCGTGAAGTTCTGCGAGTCCGAGGTGTCGATCTTGTCGGCGAGCATGTCCTCGGCGGCGCCGGTCTTGGCGTTGTACCGCTTGAGCCCGCGGAAGACCATGTCGAGGACCTTGCCGCCCTGCACCTCGTTGGTGTTGGCCGGTTCCAGCGGGTTCTGCGGGTCTCCCCACGAGGAACTCAGGACCCCAGTGCCGTCGCCGCCGCCGCTGTCACTCCCTCCGCCCCCGCAGGCGGTCGCCGCGAGGGCTACCGCCGCCGCACATGCGGCCCATTTGGCGTGCGTGGCTCCACGCATGGAGTGCCTCCTCAAGAGTGCGCTGTGCCGCCGGCGCCGGGGCGTTTGCTGTCGACTCCGGTGCGCTGTGCCTTTAGCGCTCAATATCAGTCCATAAGCGGCCTATCGCACATTCAGCCCACTCTTTCGAGTGGAAGCGCCAGCCATATGCACGCACCCCGGAATCTGATAGTCCAGTTGTCGGCACGCCGGACACGGAGGCTCCGGACGATCGACGCAATGGATCTTCACGGTTCGATGCGGAACCGTTGGATCGGGTCCATCGGATGTACGCATTCCGAGACTTCGACGTCCGCATATCGAACGCCTTGCCCGAATAGGGTAGTTGGTCCGTTTCTGGACACGGATCGGCTACGGCGCGCTACACGCGTAGTTATGCTTAAGTCAAGTAGAGGTAAAGATAGTAAAGACAAACCCAAGGGGGGCCAGATTTTATTGACCTTGCATGAATTGCGTTGAAAAAGTCCGGCGTAGCCCGTAGGGAGCGCCCTGCGGAGCCCTTGACCCCTTCGGGCACGGAGCACCATGACCCTCCCCACTCCTTCCGCGGCCGCCCCGCTTGAGGTGACCGACGAGAGCGTCGGAAAGACGACGCCCTCTCCCACCCCCAAGGGCTCCGAGAGTCGCTCCCCGGGACGACTCGCCTGGAAGCGGTTCAAACGCGACCACACAGGCGTCATATCGGCCTACATCGTGATCTTCTTCTTCGTGATCGCGATCTGCGCCCCGCTGATAGCGAAGCTGTACGGCAAGAACCCGTACACGACGTACGCCAGCCAGCGCCCGGAGCTCCTGGACGCCTTCGCCTACCCGGCCGGAGCGAACGGCGGGATGAGCTCGGAGTTCTGGTTCGGCATCGAGCCGCAGCTGGGCCGGGACGTCTTCACCTACCTGCTGTACGGCATCCGGACATCGCTGGGCATCGCCGTGGCCGCCACCCTGCTGACCACCGTCGTCGGCGTGATCGTCGGCACCACCGCGGGCTATCTGGGCGGCAAGACCGACTATCTCGTCGGCCGGATCATCGACATCGTGCTGTCGTTCCCGTCCACCCTGTTCTTCATCGCCTTCATGCCGGTCGTGTACGGACTGTTCGTCGCCCCCGACGACAACATCCCCACCTCTTTGCGGGCCGCCGCCCTGATCCTGGTCCTCTCCTCGTTCGGCTGGGCCTCCATCGCCCGACTGCTGCGCGGCCAGGTCCTGGGTCTGCGCGAGCGGGAGTACATCGAGGCGGCCAAGGTCACCGGCGCGTCGCCACGGCGCATCGTGTTCAAGGAGCTGCTGCCCAACCTGTGGACGCCGATCATCATCCAGTCCACGTTGATGCTCCCCGCCTACGTGACCGCTGAGGCCGGGCTGTCCTTCCTCGGCGTCGGCATCATCGACCCGACCCCGGACTGGGGCGTCATGATCCAGCGCGGCGCCCAGTTCTACACCGAGGACCTCACCTTCATGCTCTTCCCGGGCCTGTCGATGGTGATCTTCGTCCTCGCCTTCAACCTGCTCGGCGACTCGATGCGCGACGCGCTCGATCCGAAGTCCAAGCGGTAACCACCGTTCCACCCGGTCGTTTCAGGCGGCCGGCTCATCCGTCCCGATTGTCCTTATAAGGCAGGTTCACCCATGTCTTTCTCCCGTAGAAACTTCCTGATCGCCACCGGCGTGGTCGCGGCCTCGGCGTCGGTGCTGACCGCGTGCGGCGGCAGCGACAACAAGTCGACCAGCAAGGTCCCCTCGGTCAGCGGCTCGAAGACCCAGGAGATCCCGGTCGGCACCAAGGCCGACTCGACCGGCCCGGCGCCGGAGGTCACGGGAGCGGTCAAGGGCGGGACGATCTACTCGCTCGACCAATTCGACATGGACCACCTGGACCCGGCGCAGATCTACGTCTCCACCGAGGGCGCCATCACGCGGCCGATCCTCCGCGGACTCACCGGCTACAAGATCGACGACAAGGGCGGCGCGACCCTGGTCGGCGACCTCGCCACCGACGCCGGCACCATGAAGGACGGCGGCAAGACCTGGTCCTTCACGCTGAAGGACGGCGTCAAGTGGGAGGACGGCTCGGACATCTCCCTGGACGACGTCCGCCACACCTTCGAGCGCCTCTTCGCCACCTTCGTCACCGAGGGCCCCCGCTACGTCCAGCAGTGGCTGGTCGGCGGCGACAAGTACACCGGGCCCTACGACGGCAAGTCCCTCGACTCCGTGGAGACCGACGGCAAGACCGTCACCTTCCGCCTGACCGAGGCGCGCGCCGACTTCAACTTCACGCTCGCCATGCCGGGCTACGGACTGGTGAACAAGAAGAACGACACCAAGGAGAACTACGACAAGCGTCCGTTCTCCTCGGGCCCGTACAAGATCGGCAGCCGCAGCGTCGGCAAGTCGCTGACCTACGTGCGCAACGAGCACTGGGACCCGGCGACCGACGCGATCCGCAACAACTACCCGGACAAGTACCTCTTCCAGTTCGGCTTCGAGCTGCTGGCCTCCACCGACCGCTACATAGCGGACTCCGGCAACGACCAGTACGCGATGTCGATCTTCAACGAGGTCGCCCCGGAGCGGATCGCCCAGGTCCTCACCAACGCCACGCTCAAGAAGCGCGTGCTCACCGAGGTCGACACGGTCACCTACTACTGGCCGATCAACACGACCCGCATCAAGGACATCAAGGTCCGTCAGGCCATCAACTGGGCCTGGCCGCACCAGCAGTTGCAGACGATCCGCGGCGGCGCCTCCACCAGCGAGCTGGCCACCACGATCCTCTCGCCGGTCACCCCGGGTTACACGAAGTTCGACCTGTACGGCGTGACCACGAAGCCCGGCGGCGACCCGGCCAAGGCAAAGGCGCTGCTGAAGGAGGCCGGCAAGGAGGGCCAGAAGCTGGTCATCGCCTACCAGTCCTCGGACACCGCGGTGAAGTCGGCCGTGGCGATCAAGAACGCTCTGGAGGAAGCCGGCTTCACGGTCGTCAACAAGCAGGTCGACAAGTCGACCTTCTACACCCAGATCGGCAAGATCGACAACGACTACGACCTGTTCGCCGCCGGCTGGAGCCCGGACTGGCCGAACGGTTACTCGGTCTTCTACCCCTGCTGGAGCGGCGAGAACATCGGCGACGGCCGCAGCAACTACGCCCAGCTGAACGACGCGAGCGTCAACAAGGCGATCAACGCGGCCTCCACGATCACGGACACCGCGGCGGCGAACAAGGCCTGGGGCAACATCGACCGCCAGATCATGGAGCTGGCCGCGGTGGTCCCGGACTACCACTCCATCCGCAACTGGATGCACGGCTCCAAGGTCGGCAACGTCGTGTACGACAGCGGCAACACCTGCGTCGCGCTCACCAAGCTCTACGTCAAGAAGTAAGCCGTACGACCTGGGGGGCGGCCGTTCGCCCGGCCGCCCCCTCCGGCCCTCTCCCCTCCACGCCCCCGGCGACGGCGCCCCGTCCGGAAAGTCACGCCCCCATGCCCCGCTTCCTCGTCCGCCGAGTCTTCGGCGCACTGGTCATCCTGCTGATCATCAGTGCCATCACCTTCGGCCTCTTCTACGCCATCCCGCGTGACCCGGCGATGATGTCCTGCGGCAAGAACTGCACGCCCGACATGCTCGCGCAGATCCGGCACAACCTGGGCATCGACCACCCGATCCCGGTGCAGTACTGGGATTGGCTCAAGGGCGTCTTCGTCGGACGTGACTACGCCGGCTTCGGGAACTGCAACGCCCCCTGCCTCGGCTACTCCTTCGCCAACCGCGAGCCCGTCCTCGGCACGATCCTCGACCGGCTGCCGACGACCCTCTCGCTCGCCTTCGGCGCGGCCGTCGTCTTCCTGGTCTTCGGCGTCGGTGCGGGCATGCTGGCCGCTCTCAAGCAGGGCAAGTTCCTGGACAAGTTCGCCAGCTCGGCCTCGCTGTTCGGCTCCTCGCTGCAGATCTACTTCGTCGGCTACATCGCGATGTTCTTCCTGGTCTCGAAGCTGGGCCTGTTCTCGCAGCCCTCGTACACGCCCATCACCGAGGACCCGGTCGCCTGGTTCTCCGGGCTCCTGCTGCCCTGGCTGACCCTGGCGATCATCTTCACCGCCAACTACACCCGTATGACCCGCTCCCAGCTCGTCGAGCAGCTCAGCGAGGACTACGTCCGCACCGCCCGCGCCAAGGGCCTGTCCCGTGCGAACGTCTTCTTCCGGTTCGCCTGGCGCGGTGCGATGGGTCCCATCGTCACGGTCTTCGGCATCGACCTCGGCACCCTGATCGGCGGCGCGATCATCACGGAGTCGGTCTTCAGCATGCAGGGCATCGGCCGCCTCGCGGTGGACTCCGTGAACAAGAGCGACCTGCCCATGCTGCTCGGCGTCACCGTCCTGTCGGCCGGCGCGATCGTGTTCTTCAACATCATCGTCGACGCCGTCTACGCCCTCATCGACCCGCGGATCCGGCTCGCCTGACCCCGGGCACCCCGCCCCCGACAGCTACCCCGGCATCACCCCCCTCAGGAGCGTCCCCGTGACGAGCACCGATCAGCAGCCCTTCCTGTCCGTCAGGGATCTGAAGGTCCACTTCTCCACCGAAGACGGCACCGTCAAGGCCGTCGACGGTCTCTCCTTCGACCTGGCCAAGGGCAAGACCCTCGGCATCGTGGGCGAGTCGGGCTCGGGCAAGTCCGTCACGAACCTGACGATCCTGGGCCTCCACGACCGCGACCGCACCGCCATCGAGGGCGAGATCCTGCTCGACGACAAGGAGCTGCTGACCGCCTCCGAGCGGGAGATGGAGCGGCTGCGCGGCAACAAGATGTCCATGATCTTCCAGGACGCGCTGGCCTCGCTCTCGCCGTACCACACGATCGGCAAGCAGATCGGCGAGACGTACCGCAAGCACACCGGAGCCTCCAGGAAGGAGGCCCGCGCCCGGTCGATCGAGATGCTCAAGCGGGTCGGCATCCCGCAGCCGGACATGCGGGTCGACGACTACCCGCACCAGTTCTCGGGCGGTATGCGCCAGCGCGCGATGATCGCGATGGCGCTGGTCTGCGACCCGGAGCTGCTGATCGCCGACGAGCCGACGACGGCGCTCGACGTGACGGTCCAGGCCCAGATCATGGACCTCCTCAAGGACCTCCAGCAGGAGTTCGGCACAGCGATCATCTTCATCACCCACGACCTCGGTGTCATCGCCGACATCGCGGACGACGTGCTGGTGATGTACGGCGGCCGGTGCGTGGAGCGCGGCACCAAGAGGGAGGTGCTACAGCAGCCGCAGCACCCGTACACCTGGGGTCTGCTGGGCTCGATGCCGAGCCTCGACGGACCGGTCGACGTACCGCTGTCGCCGATCCCCGGTTCCCCGCCCTCCCTCCTCAACCCGCCGACGGGCTGCCGCTTCCACCCGCGGTGCACCTTCATGGAGAAGGTCGCGGGCGGCCTCTGCTCCACCGAGCAGCCGCCGCTGGAGATCACTGACGGGCGCGGCGCCGCCTGCCACCTCACGGCGGACCAGCGCCTCGCCTTCTTCACCGACTACGCCGCGACCCGGTCGCACTGACGTAACTGAGACGGGACTTCACGATCATGAGCAACACGAACCCCCTCCTGGACGTCACCGGTCTGACCAAGCACTTCCCGGTGATGGGAGGCTTCCCCATCAAGCGGAAGATCGGCGCCGTCCAGGCCGTGGACGGCCTCGACTTCCAGATCGCCGAGGGCGAGAGCCTGGGCCTCGTCGGTGAGTCCGGCTGCGGCAAGTCGACGACCGGCCGGCTGATCACCCGCCTCCTGGAGCCCACCGGCGGCAAGATCACCTACCGCGGCCAGGACATCACGCACGCGAACCGCCGGCAGCTCGCCCCGGTCCGCTCCGAGATCCAGATGATCTTCCAGGATCCGTACGCCTCGCTGAACCCGCGGCAGACGGTCGGAAAGATCATCTCGGGTCCGATGGAGATCAACGACATCAACCCGGCGGGCGGCCGCGAGAACCGCGTACGCGAGCTTCTCGAAACCGTCGGCCTCAACCCCGAGCACTACAACCGCTTCCCGCACGAGTTCTCCGGCGGTCAGCGCCAACGTATCGGCGTGGCAAGGGCGTTGGCCCTGTCGCCCAAGCTGATCGTGGCGGACGAGCCGGTGTCCGCGCTGGACGTCTCGATCCAGGCGCAGGTCGTGAACCTCCTCCAGGATCTCCAGAAGGACCTGGGGATCGCGTTCCTCTTCATCGCCCACGACCTCGCCGTCGTCCGCCACTTCTCGCAGCGCGTCGCGGTCATGTACCTCGGCAAGATCGTCGAGATCGCCAACCGCGAGGACCTGTACGACAACCCGCGCCACCCCTACACGCGTGCGCTCCTGTCCGCCGTTCCCGAGGCCACGGCCGACGACGTTCCGTCCCGCGAGCGCATCCTCCTCACCGGTGACGTGCCGTCGCCGCTCAACCCGCCGTCCGGCTGCCGCTTCCGCACCCGCTGCTGGAAGGCCACGGACAAGTGCGCGTCGGAGGCTCCGCCGCTGGTCCGGATCAGCGGCAGCAGTAGCGGCCACCTGACGGCGTGCCACTACCCCGAGGTGAAGGAGACCGTCCCGGCTCCGCGCCTCGCCAAGGACCCCGAGGTCGCGGCCTGACACACCCCATTCCGTCAGCCCGCGACCCGCGGGACCGAGGTTCGCCGGCCCATTGACCCGAGCAGACGAACGTCCGGTTCCCGGGGAACGAAGGCCCGTGCATCCCTGAGGGGAGCACGGGCCTTCGTCTTGGCAATGTGCACCGTTCGGGGGGGGCACGGGCCTTCGTCGTGGCACCGTGCATCCGTGAGCGGCGCACGGGCCTACGTCGTGGCAACCGCTCCCATCCCAGCCGGCGCCGGGATCAGCCCAACTCGCCCCGCTCCACACAGAATTCGTTCCCCTCGGGATCCGCCAGGACCACCCACCCGCCGCCGTCCGGGCGGGTGTGGTCCGCGATCTGGCGGGCGCCGAGGCCGAGTGCTCTCGCGACCTCCTCGGCCCGCGTGCGGCCCTGTGGCTGCAGGTCGAGGTGGACCCGGTTCTTGGCCGCCTTGTCCTCCGGGACGTGGACGAAGAGGAGGGTCGGGCCGCCGGACGGGTCCCGGATCACCGCCTCCGGGTCGCCGGGCTTGTCGTCGTCGGCCAGCGGGCGGCCGAGCAACTCGCCCCAGAACAGGCCGAGATCGTACGGGTCACCGGTGCAGTCGAAGGTGAGAGTGCGGATGGTGGGGTTCAGCAAGCCTGTCGCTCCCATGGTCTGGTCGCCTGGTCTAGTCGCCGGTCCGGCCGTCGGCCAGTTCGCGCAGGATGTCGAGGTGGCCGTTGTGGCGGGCCGTCTCCTCGACCAGGTGGAGGATGATCCAGCGGAGGTTGACATGGCGGCCGTCGCGGATGGGGCGCTTGGCGGTGGTGTCGAGGTCGTGCTCGGCCACCAACAGGCGGTATCGCGCGCACTGTTCCTCGTACCGGGCCAGCAGGTCCGCCAGCGGTACGTCGACCGCGATGCGCATCTCACGGTCCGGATCCTCGTCCGTCCAGGGGCCTTCGTCCTCCTCGCCGAGGAACACCACCTGGAACCAGTGGTACTCGACCCAGTGCAGGTGGCTGATCAGTCCGCACAGGGTCATCAACGGGGACCCCGGCAGCGGGGCCTTGCGAGCGTCCTCCGGGGAGACGTCCTCGCACTTGGCGTGGGCCGTGGCGCGGACGTAGTCGAGGAAGGTGGCCAGCTGCGTGCGCTCGTCCCAGGCGGGAGGCGTGTCTGTTCGCGTCGTTGTCATCGGGGTGAAGCATCCCCGGCGGCGCGTTCGATGTCGAGCGTTTTAGGGCCGTCCCCCGGCTGAAGGTTGCCGACCCTCTCAGGCCGCCGATCTCGACGCGTGGCTGCAGCTGCTGGCCCTGCACGACATCGATGACCTGGCCGACGCCGAGCCGGACACCATGCGCTTCCGCCTCTACCACCTGCCCGCCCGTCTCGCCGACCACGCCCGGCGCCGCGACCTAAGCATCGAGCGGACCTGGCCCTGGGCGAAGGCGTTCACCACCTGCTGGCATCGGCTGGCCGCCTTGCCCGCTAGCACCTGACAACCAGACCAAAAGAGCGACGAGACAAGGAAAGGAGCGACCTGCACGACCCTCGGGGGCCATGGAACCCCGGCGCAGCCGCAGCGACACGCGAAGGCCCCGCCCACGATCACGCGGAACAAACAAGGCGAACCGGCAGCCCGGTCATGCACTCACGACCGCTGAAGAATCGAGATTAAGCCACCCTTGACGTCCCGGGCAGGTCCGGTCCAAGATATCGACCAGCCCACAAAAAGTGCGCTGGATAGCCCAATCGCAGACATAGGGGATTCACTTGTCAAGGATTGTGCGCAATATAAGCATGAAGATCGCAGAAAGACTCCTTCCAAACACCTCGGCGGCTGCAGCCTGCGCGCCGGCCTGCGAGAAAGTCGTCCGGAACTCCGGCGGCCAGGTTTACTACATTACATGCTGTTACACCCCTCAGTGCGTTTATTACTGCCTGGTCTGAAACTTTGCATCCTGGGGCCGCTCAGAAATCCTGAGCGGCCCCAGGCCGCACTCTGAGAAAAACTGCCGAGCAAGGGGGACCAATGGGGGTCACAGTAGCGTTTTCTCAGGTGCTGCTAGCTGTAATTTTCCTGGTTTCCGCAAGCCTGAAGTTGCCTAAATTCTTAGAATTTAAGGGTACCATTGTGGAGACATTGACGCTCCCGGGCAAGATAGCAGGCATCTTGGCGAGTGGCGTTGTGGTATCCGAGTTGTTCACCGTGGCCGTACTGATCATTGGGCCAGCCTGGCTAGGATATCTATCCTCCCTGGTACTCTTGTCCGCCTTCACTGCCTATCTCGTATGGATATTGGTACGACATCCGGGGGCTTCCTGCGGATGCACCGGAAGCCGGGAGAAATCGGCTTCGTGGACGCTCGTGGCACGAAACCTCATACTCGCCATTTCGGCGGTTGTTGGATGGCTGGCGTCATCACAAAACGCACAGCTGTCAATCAGTATGCACATCACCATAATAGCTCCGGCAATCCTCACTGGAATTTTTCTGCTCCACCTCGACGAGTTCACCTACTTCTTTAGGTGACGCATGGGACGGAGAACTCATTCGTGGCCATTTTCCTGTCAACCGTCGCCACGCTCATCGCGTGTCTGAGTGGTGCGCTCTCTTTGGCAGTCGCCCTTCGAGTCAAACGTCTCCTTGACCCATTGACTCAGGGCGGGCATCTCGGCCGGGACCAGAAGGATCCCGTACTCGTAGGCAGCGCCGTTCCCGATGTCGGAACGTTGACCGATGTATACGGCGAGTCCGTAGAGCTTCCGCTAAATGACAATACCTCTTGGGTTCTCTCGTTCCAGTCGACGACGTGCACGGGATGCAAGCAGCAACTGCCCGGCTATAAGCGTTACCTGGAGTCTCTCAGTATCAGCAAGGATCGGATCCTCTCCGTAATCTTCGGCGATATTGCGGATGTCGGACTTTACGAGAAGGAACTCGGTCACGTGAGCCGGGTGGTCCATCTGACCGATGGGGAGGACCGACTCTCCCGGGAGATCGGTGTGGCATCCTGGCCGACCTACCTTGTCGTCTCGGAGGCGGGGACCATCGCCTTCTCCTCGAACAGTTCCGCCCAGCTCGCCGAATCAATAAAGGCGCTGGACTGAACTCGGCTGCGCACGTCGGGCAGTTCATAGCAGAGCTCGCGGGGTTTGTCACCTCCCGGGCTCTGCCCTCATTTTGGCGACCTTGCGGCTCGCCGCAAAAAGTGGTGGTAACAACATGTCGAAGAGAAATACCCTAGTCCAGCTCGCCCACTGCGCGCCGGCTGCTCTCTCCCTCGCCTGGCGGTCCGCTCCCCGGCTGATCGCTGTCTACGTAGGCCTGGCTCTGATCGGCGGCATCTTCCCAGTAGCCGCATCCTGGCTGCTGAAGATGATCATCGATCACCTCGCCGCAGGCTCGTCCAGCGCCGCCCTGATCGGCCTGACTGTCTGCCTCGCGATGGCGGGCATAGGCCAAGGCGCCATCGTTCACGTGAACGAGTACGTGAATTCGGAGACACAGCGCAGGATCGGCCGAAATTCCCAAGTGGAGCTCTTCTCGGCCGTCAACCGGTTCGGAGGAATTGCCCCTTTCGAAGATCCTGACTTCTTGGACAAGATACGCTTGGCCAAGCATTCTGGCAGCAGTGCGCCGCATCAGGTTATTAACAGTCTAATCAATTTCCTCCGCGCCGCGATAACGATTACCGGATTTCTGGGTTCTCTTCTCGTCCTCGGGCCCCTCATGGCGCTCTTCGTCTCCCTGTTCGCCGCACCCGTTCTTGCCGCCGAGATTTCACTCTCCAACAGGCGAGGAATCATGCTGTGGGCGATCAGTCCGGCGGAGCGGCGAGAGATCTTCTACGACCAGCTGCTCACAACCCCGGAGGCGGCGAAAGAGGTACGCCTCTTCGGGATCGGTGACTTCCTACTGGGACGGATGCGTCAAGAAAGGGAAACTGCCGACGGCGCAAAGCGGACCATGGATCTTCGGGAGGCGCGGATTCAGTCGACCCTTGCGGTACTGGCTGCGTGTGTGAGCGGGGTCGGCCTGCTCTGGGCCGTGTATCAGACCCGATCAGGAAGTCTCTCGATCGGTGACATATCTATTTTCGTCGCAGCGGTGGCCGGAGTACAGAGTTCCCTGGCCCAATCAGCGAGCGCTGCAGGCGGTGTGCACCAAGCTCTAATTTCGTACGAATACTATCGTGCGGTGACAACCAGCGAGTCGGACGTCTTCGTTCCAGAAGTCCCGCAGGTACTCTCCGGTCTTCAGGACTCAATCGAGTTCAAGAACGTCTGGTTCCGATACTCAGATGAACATCCCTGGATTCTTGAGGGAGTTAACCTGAAGATTGTGGCGGGTCAGTCGCTCGGAATTGTTGGGCTGAATGGGGCAGGAAAATCGACGCTCATTAAACTTCTCTGCCGCTTTTATGACCCGACCGAGGGTGTGATCCTTTGGGATGGCACTGATACACGTCAGGCAGATGTCGTTCATCTCAGGGAGCACATGTCGGTGGTGTTCCAGGATTTCATGCAGTTCGACATGACGGTGCGCGAGAACATCGGGCTAGGCGACCTGGATGCGCTGGAGGATGACGAACGTATCATTGCTGCCGCACGCCGAGCAGGCGTGAGTGATGCGATCAACGCGTTGCCCAAGGGGTACGATACGCTACTCACTCGAATGTTTTTTGCAGGCGCCGACAATGAGGCACCGGAGGTCGGTGTCCATCTCTCCGGTGGGCAGCAACAGCGGCTCGCACTCGCGCGTTCCTTCGTCAGGGCCCAGCGTGATCTACTGATACTCGACGAGCCGTCCTCCGGCCTCGATGCCGAAGCAGAGTACGAAATCCACTCATCGCTCCGAAAATTCCGTCAGGGTAAGACAAGCTTGCTCGTCTCTCACCGGTTGGGCTCACTGCGTGACAGTGACCGCATCGTCGTCCTGTCGGACGGTCGCATACTCGAAGACGGCACCCACAGCGAACTCATGCGGATCGACGGGGAATATTCACGGTTGTTCCAAATTCAGGCATCGGGCTATCAAGAGGGTGAGACGATCGAGTCGTCGGGGCAGGTTGCCGGATGAGCGCGATGGTTCTTATAGGCTCGATCGTCGCGGCCCTACTTCTGGCCCTGTCGATCTCCCACGTATCGCGTCGCAAACTGGTGGTGGTTGTCGTGCAGGGCCTGAGCATGGTGCCCACCTACCAGCCAGGCGACCGGGTCCTGGTCATCCGAGGCAAGGTCCCGGCGGCGGGGGACATAGTGGTCGTCGAGCAGCCGTCGATGGAGACCGCGGGCTGGCCGAGCACGCCGGCTGGACTTGGGGGCGGAAGCGGGGACGTGCAAAGTCGGCCATGGCTGCTCAAGCGTGTGGTCGGTGCACCTGGGGACCGCGTCCCAACGCAGGCGTCGGGTCCCCTACACACAGCGGCTGGTGTGGTGCCACCCGGGAGCTTCTTTCTTCTCGGTGACAACGCCGATGTCAGCTTCGACTCCCGCCAGATGGGTTGGTTCCCCCTGGAGCGGGTTCTTGGCACCGTCTACCGACGCACAGACTCTGGCTGAACGTGCAGGGCCCGGACGCGACCCTCAACAGCACGTGCTTTGGCCGAGTTGGGCCCGGGCATCAGAGTGAGCCGGATACCGGTGGCGGCGGGCCCGGCGTGGACGCGGACCGACGGACGTCCTTCCGTGGAGACCGTCGCACCAGTGCGCCGAGCACCCGCCGCGCCCGAGGGCCGTGCCTACGCCACCAGGCACCTGCCCAGAGCAACTGCATCCCCCCGATGAGCAGCAGGGTCGTCAGCCCGTCGATAGCATCGACCCAACCCGGGCCCGTGAGGTTACCTACTGCACCGAACAACAGCGGGCCTGTAAAATAGAAGATCACAATTGCGCCGAGCCCGAGTGAGATGGTGCTGCCCAGGACCATCAGCACGGCGTAGACCCGCACCACCTTGCGCTCCCGATCCGGCAGAGAGGCCAGCGGACTGCGGTTGAGGCGGCCAATCAGCCGTCGACACAGGAAGCGCAGATAGACCAGCGCATCGCCGAACATGTTGCGGCATCGACTCAGATCCTGAAGCAGGAAGTAGATGTCCGTGCGCATGAAGACCATGAACTCGCTGGCCACCGAGAGCGCCTTGTTGAGGATCACCAGTCGCAAGATCAGCGGGCTGGTGTCCGTCGCGGTCATCACGATGAGGCAAAGGGAACACACCAGCGCGTCGCTCGCCATGCCCGCCAGATAGGCGGTCACCCGCACTCGACGGCAGCACAGCCAGATGCCGGAGATCTCCGTCTCCGCGACCAGGAACTGAAGACGGGTCCCCAGTCTCATCCGGCCAGGCACCCCGGCCGCCCTGGCCGTCAGCAGGTGGGCCGACTCATGGACGAAGATCAGCAGCCACGCCAGGGCGCTCTCCAGCAACAGCACGGGCGTCCCGTGCTCACTCCAGACCAGATCCTCCCAGCGCGGCAGGCTGTCCGGATGCACGAAGGCCGCAGCCACGCCCAAGGCGAGGACCGCCCCCACCAGCCAGGGCACGGACGGATGGAGGAGCCATCGGACATGGCGCTGTTCGACCCTGGGCAGCGTCGGATTGATCGGTTCCGTCGACGGGATCTGCTGTCCGTCGACGGAATTAACCATTCCGAGTGCGGCCAGCTGCGAGACGAATCCGGCAACGTCACAGTCGTTGCCGGTCTCCTTCCTGATATGCAGCCGGGTGTCTCCAACAGTCAGCCCAGACTCGAGAAGCTCGATCGCCCGCATTCCCACTGCGGGAATCTCGATGAAAGTCCCGCTGTCTGCGCGACCCACCACCCAGCCGTCCTCGTCGGGGCGGCGCCCGAGCGAATGGAAGAAAATACGTGACGCGGTGGCTGGTGCTCCTATTCCACTAGTCAACAGTGGCCACCGGTCGCCGTGCCGTGCCGCACGCCTCGCAAGAATCACGCGACGGATGACGAACGTATACAAGCTGATCCGGAGCCATCAGGTTCAGCCCACGCAGATAGCCGGGCGGCTGCTTCGCCACTCCGGTAATCAGCGACATGACCTCATACGCAATCCAGTTGCCGCAAATTCCCGCCGAGGCCGAGATCACCCCTGGGCCGCCAATCACTGGATCGGGCCCCTGCCTGCGGCGGGCCTCCTCGCCCGCGGCCAGACAGCCGTCACATGGGCCGCCGGGGCCGTACACACCAATAGTGATTTTGGGGCCGCTGTAGCCGCCTCCCACCCAAGGAATGCCCGCTGCGGCGCATACCCTGTCCGCCAGCGTGTTGATGTACTCGCCACGGGACTCGTCGGCGCAGAGTGCCAGTACGTCCGATCCCGCGATCACCTCGGCGAGTGCGTCCTCGGTGTCGACCTTGCGCCGTTCCACCGTAACGGACACACCGGAGTTCACGGCATGGAGTCGCTGGGCAAGCGCCTCCACCTTGGGACGGCCGATGTCGTCCTCCGTATAAGGCGTCTGACGTGTCAGATTGCTGACTTCGACGACGTCGTGGTCGACGCAGTGCAGCCGGCCGACACCCGCCGCGGCGAGCGCCCAGGCGGCGTGGCTTCCCGCTCCTCCGACGCCGAGCACGGTGACACGGCCACACTTAAGCGCGGCCTGCGCTTGCCAGCCGCTCCTTCCCGGGCGCATATCCACCCGGCGGAAGAAGTCGTGGTTACGGCTGTAGCGCTCCTGGTCGTCCCTGGTCAGCTCCTCCGGCACGGGCTGCCGTACATCCTCGATGTACCCGGAATCCAGCAGTTGGCCGACCAGTCCCTCGGACGCGGCCGGAGACAGTTCGGGGAACGTACGCCGCAGCTCCTCGGCGACCGCGCCCGCCGCCCGGGTACCGTCCATGAGCTGAAGGGCCAGCCAGACATATCCCCGCGCGTCTTTTATCTCTGCGGCCGTGCCATACAACTCACCACCGATTCGAATTGTCCCGTCATCGAACCGATAGGGTGCATGGTCGGGCTTCACCCGTGGATACTCCACCTTGCGCACCTTTCTGGGGTTGGCATGGCCCGGAATTCCTTCCGGGCCATGCCAACCCACAGATGAACAGAAATCAACGGGCGATGGCTTTGTTCTCGATCGTCTCAATCTTGTCCAGCATTCGGATCTCGATCGCGTACGGTGCCACGTCCTCGGTCTCCGTACGCTCGTCGGACTGCTCCACGGACTCCGGCAAGGTATTCACCCCCTCTTCCCTCGTATGTCACCCCGCCCCTCCGGATGGGGTGGCGTATGGGCGATCATCGACGCCGGGTGAAAGCCTGTCAAGACTGCCTTCCTTACGGAGCGTTCGACCTGGAAGCCAATCGGGACGAACGGGATCGGGCATCATTTCCGCGCTTGGGGATATTCACCGATCGACCACCGAAAGGGACATCCGGCGACAGTGTTGACACCCGCTTCTCCTCCGGGTGAGCGAGGCCGGGCTGATCATGAGCACTCAACCGCGCAGTTCGGCCAGGTCCTCCTCAGCGAGGTTCGTGTCGCCCATCGCAACGTTCTCTTCCGGCTGGCCGGGGAACGCCATTGCGCGGGATCGCCAGCACCGAGGGCGACCGGGCAGTTTCGCGGCGATGTCCGAGTGCAACCGTGGTGTGGCGTTCAACAGGCCCAGGTACAAGGGGCTGCGACGGTCGCACGTCGGTGCGGGACGGGGCGGCTGTTCGGGCGGGCCCTGGGGGTCGGGCACGAGGGGCGGCTCTGCGGGCTGGTTCCCGCCGCGGCGATGCTGGTGCAGGCGCGGCGGCAGGCGGGTCGAGAGGTGCTCGGGGATCTCGCCGCGACGCGGTGGGAGCGGGAGTTCGACCTCGTCGTGATGACCGGTCACTCATTTCAAGTGCTGCTGAACGATGAGCAGTTGCGCGGTGCGCTGGCCGCCGTGCATCAAGCTCTCTCCCGCGATGGCCGGTTCGTCTTCGAGACCCGCAACCCCGCCGCCCGCGCCTCGGAGAAGTGGACTCCGGAGCACGTACGCGAGGTGACGGACACCCGCGGCCATGCCGTACGTGTCTGGCACGACGTCGAGACACCCCTCGCCGGGGGCCGTGTCACGTACACCGAGACCTTCGACCACCCGGGGTGGGAACGGCCACGGGTCAGCCGCAGTGCGCTGCGGTTCATCGGCCCGCACGCGCTCGACGGGTTCCTCACCGAGGCCGGGTTCGCCGTGCACGAGCGGTTCGGGGACTGGGGGCGGGGGCCGCTCACCCCCGCCGCCCCGGAGATCATCACGATCGCCGGGCCCCAGGA
The DNA here is from genome assembly GCF_040683495.1 of Streptomyces sp. NPDC093544. NCBI lineage: Bacteria > Bacillati > Actinomycetota > Actinomycetes > Kitasatosporales > Streptomycetaceae > Streptomyces > Streptomyces sp. NPDC093544. The sequence goes on from NZ_JBFBEA010000011.1 coordinate 76,521, forward strand.
CCTGTCCGGCGAATCAGGCCCTACTCGTCATTGAGCCCCTCTTCCAGCGCCACCAGCGCCGGGTCCAGGATGATGTCCTCGTCGCGCGCCTCGGTCGTCGGCTCCTCCGGGAAGTGGCAGGCCGTCAGGTGTCCCTCACGGTTCCCGGAGATCTGGACCAGCGGGGGCTCCTCGGTCGCGCACTTGTCCTGCGCCTTCCAGCAGCGGGTGCGGAAACGGCAGCCGGACGGCGGGTGGATCGGCGAGGGAACGTCACCCGAGAGCCGGATCCGCTCACGGTCCTCGGCGTCGTCGTCGAGGACGACCTCCGGGACCGCCGACAGCAGGGCGTGGGTGTACGGGTGCCGGGGTCGGCTGTAGATCGAGTCCCGGTCGCCGACCTCCACCACCTTGCCGAGGTACATCACCGCGAGGCGCTGCGAGAAGTGCCGGACGATCGCCAGGTCGTGCGCGATGAAGAGGAAGGCGATGCCCAGCTCTTCCTGGACCTTCTGCAGCAGGTTGACGACCTGCGCCTGGATCGACACGTCCAGCGCCGACACCGGCTCGTCCGCCACGATCAACTTCGGCTCCAGGGCCAGCGCACGGGCCACCCCGATGCGCTGACGCTGGCCGCCGGAGAACTCGTGCGGGAAGCGGTTGTAGTGCTCGGGGTTGAGACCGACGAGCTCCAGCAGCTCCTGTACGCGCTTCTCCACGCCGCCCGCCGGCTTGATCCCGTTGACCTCCATCGGCGACTTGATGATGGTGCCGACGGTCTGCCGCGGGTTCAGCGAGGAGTACGGGTCCTGGAAGATCATCTGGATCTCGGACCGTACCGGCGCCATCTTCCTGCGCGAGGCGTGCGAAATATCCTGACCTGCGTAGATGATCTTTCCGGCGGTGGGCTCCAGGAGGCGGGTGATCAGCCGACCGGTCGTCGACTTACCGCAGCCGGACTCACCGACCAGGCCGACACTCTCGCCGACACCGACGGTCAGGTCGATCCCGTCGACGGCCTGCACCGCGCCGACCCTCCGTTTGATCGGGAAGCCACCGTAGATGGGGAAGTGTTTCGTCAGACCCTCGACCTTGAGCAGCGTTTCGCTCGCCGTGTCGGTGGGACCCTGCTGTGCCGGGAGGGTGAGGTTGTCGCTCATGTCTCGGTTCTCCCTAGCGCAGCCGGGGCTGGATCTGGTCGATGAAGATGGTCTGTTTCTGCTCGGCCGTGAGGTGGCACGCGGAGGCGCGGCCGTCGGCCAGTGAAGGCCGGTCGTCGGTGCACCTGGTGCCCGGCACCTCGTCCTTGAAGGCACAGCGCGGGTGGAAGGCGCAGCCCGTGGGCGGGTTGAGCAGCGAGGGCGGCGAGCCGGGGATCGGCGTCAGCATCTCGTTGATGTCGCCGTCCAGTCGCGGCATCGAGCTGAGCAGGCCCCACGTGTACGGGTGCTTGGGCGAGCGCAGCACCTCGCGGACAGTGCCGCGTTCAACGGCCCGGCCCGCGTACATCACGAGCAGGTCGTCCGCCATGTTCGAGATGACACCGAGGTCATGGGTGATGAAGATGATCGCGGTGCCGAACTCCTGCTGGAGGTCCTTGAGCAGGTCGAGGATCTGCGCCTGCACGGTCACGTCGAGCGCGGTGGTCGGCTCGTCGGCGATCAGCAGGTCGGGGTCGCACATCAACGCCATGGCGATCATGGCGCGCTGGCGCATACCGCCGGAGAAGTGGTGCGGGTAGTCGTCGAAGCGCGTCTTGGGCTGCGGGATGCCGACCTTCTCCAGCATCTCGACCGCCCGGACCTTGGCTTCCTTCTTCGAGGCGCCGGTGTGCTTCATGAACGGCTCGGAGAGCTGCCGGCCCACGGTGTAGAACGGCGAGAGAGCCGTCAGTGGGTCCTGGAAGATCATCGCCATCTTGTTGCCGCGGAGCCGCTCCAGCTCCTTCTCCGTGGCCGTGACGAGTTCCTTGCCGTCCAGGACGACCTCGCCCTCGACGGTGGTGCTCCACGGGTTGTGCAGGCCCAGGATCGTCAGGTTGGTGACGGATTTGCCGGAGCCGGATTCGCCGACGATGCCCAGAGTCTTGCCGCGGTCGACGTCGAAGGAGAGGCCGTCGACCGCCTTGACGATGCCGTCCTCGGTGGAGAACTGCACCTTGAGATCGCGGACCGAGACGAACTTCTCCGGGCCGGTCGGGGCCGGTGCGCCCTCGGTCTTGGTCAGTGTGGTCACGGGGGTTCGTTCTTCCTAGGAGAGCCGGACGCGCGGGTCGACGACGGCGTACACGATGTCGACGAGGATGTTCAGGATCAGGATGAAGAAGGCCCCGAACAGCATGACGCCCATCGTCAGCGGAAGGTCCTTCTGAGTCGCTCCGTCCACGGCGAGGCGTCCGATGCCCTGGAGGGAGAAGGTCAGTTCGGTGACGACGGCACCGCCGAGCAGGGCGCTGATGTCGATACCGAGGACGGTGACGATCGGGATGAGCGAGCCGCGCCAGGCGTAACGGAAGAACACGTACTTCTGCCCCATGCCCTTGGCCCGGGCCGTGCGGACGTGCTCCTCCTGTAGCTGCTCGATCATCGAGGAGCGCGCCATACGCGTGTACTGCGCGGTGAAGATGGTGGCCATCACGACCATCGGGATGGACAGCCCGACGAGCCACTCGACCGGATTCTCGGTGAACGGGACGTACTTGGGGTCTTCCATCCAGCCCGTGCTGTAGACGAGAACCGTCAGCGCGATCGGGCCGAGGAAGTAGATCTGGAACGAGCTGAGCACCATGGACGCACCCGTGGCGACCTTGTCCACCGTGGATCCGCGCCGGTAGGCGGCGAGCATACCCGTGCCGAGACCGACGATGAGGAAGACGACTATGGCGCCGACGGTCAGCGAGAGAGTCAGCGGGAAGCGGTCCATGATGGTGTCCCAGACGAAGTCGCCCGAGTAGAACGACTGGCCAAGGCACGGAGCGGCACAGTGGCCGTCGGGGAAGTCACGGCCGACCACGATGCCGGACATGAAGTCCCAGAACTGCTGCGCGACGGGCAGGTCGAGCCCCAGCGCGTGGCGGATGTCCTCCAGTCTCGCGGGCGAGCAGTCCTTGCCACAGGCCAGTGAGGCGTAGTCGGAGGGCGCGGCGACAAAGAGGAAGAAGCTCGCAGCGCCGATGAGGAACAGAGTGACGACGGCACCGACCGTGCGCCGGATTATGAACTGAAGCATGGCGGGGGGCTGCTCTCTGCGGAGACGGTGTGGGCGGTTTCACGGAACCGCGGGAGTGCGCTCCGCCTGGTGCGCACTCCCGCGATCAGCCGTAGAGAGTTACGACTTCAGGAACAGCCGGGTGACGTCGATGTAGCTCGACTCGGTGCTGTAGCGGGCACCGCCGATGTTCGAACCGTAGAGCTGGAACTGCTTGGTGTACCAGAGCGGGGCAGCCGGGTTGACCTCTTCGAGGATGTAGTGCTGCGCTTCCTTCCAGGTCGAGGCGGCCTCGGTCGGCTCCTGGGTCAGGGCCTTCTTGATGAGGTCCTGGACCTTCGGGTCGTCGATGTGCGAGTAGTTCGGCGAACCGTCGGCGATCTGGTCACCGTCGTAGACCGGCGTGACGACCGTGGCCGGTGACGGCCAGTCCTGGCCCCAGCCGCTGATGTAGATGTCGTACGGGTTGTCGAGCTTGCCGATCTGCTCGTAGTAGCTCGCGGAGTCGACCTCCTTGGCCACCACGTCAATGCCGACCTTGGTCAGCGCGTCCTCGATGGCGACCTTGCGCTTCTGCCCCGCCTCGTTGTTGGAGTAAGCGAAGACGAGCTTCTTCTCGGCGGCCGGAACGTCCTTCAGGAGCTCCTTGGCCTTCTCGATGTTGCCGCTCGGCGTCTTCAGACGGCCGTACGGGTCGTACGTCGCCTCGTAGCCCGGCAGGGTCGGGGCGAACAGGTTCGGGGCCACGTCGCCGCCGTACGCGCCACCCTCACCGGCGATGAGCGACTTGGAGTTGACCGCGTAGGTGACCGCGTCGCGGACCGCCTTGTTCTTGATCCGGTCCAGGTTGAAGTTCAGCACCATGACGTAGGGCTGGTAGCCCTTGATCGTGCGCTTGTCGACGGCCGGGGTGCTGATGACGTCCTGAATCTTGGTGGCCTCGACGCTGCCGGTGAGCTGGATGGCGTTCTTGGTGTCACCCTGGTCGGCGATCAGACGGCTGGTCTGGGTCGACTCGGTGACACCGAAGTCGAAGTCGAAGCCGTCCACGTACTGGTGGCGCACGGAGTCGGTCGCCGGGTCCCAGTTCTCGTTCTTCACGAGCGTCAGGGTCTTGCCGACCTTGTACTCGGAGATCTTGTACGGTCCGGTCGAGACCGGGGCCTTGTCGTACTTCTCCTTGGTGTCGGTCGCCTCCGGAACGACGGAGTAGCCCGGCATGGCCAGCGTCTGCGGCAGGTCCGGACGGGCCGTGTCGAAGTGGAGGACGACGGTCTTGTCGTCCGGGGTCTCCAGGACCGAGTCCGGCAGGTGCTTGGTGCCGTAGCCACCGTCCGGGAGCGCCTTGCGGTAGTCCGCGCCGCTCAGCCAGGTCTGCAGGTAGGTCGGGCCGTCGAAGATGAAGTCGGCGTACTGACGCTCGATCGTGTGGCGGATGTCCGCCGACGTGATCGCCTTGCCGTTCTCGTCCTTGATGCCGTCCTTGAGCGTGTACGTCCAGGTCTTGCCGCCGTCGGACGACTTGCCCGAGTCGGTCGCGAGGTCTCCGACGACCGCGACACCACCCTTGCCGTCCTCCTCGAAGTTGGTCAGACCGCGGTAGAGCAGGTTGGCGACCTGGCCGGCGTCGGAGACATAGACCTGACCCGGGTCCAGGTGCGAGAGACCTGCCTCCTGGTAGACCTGGATGGTGCCGCCGCTCTTGGCGCCGGCCACCTCCTCGGCGGGACCGGTCGACGCGGCGGCGTCGGCGTAGGTGACGGCCTGAGACTGGGTCGCCGCCTCCTTCTGGTCCTCCTTGGAGTCCTTGTCGGAGCTGCCGCCCTTGTTCTCCGAGCACGCGGTGAGCACGAGGGAGCCGGCCGCGATGGCGACCAATATGGCGCGGGCTCTGCGTGGGTTGAACGACTTCATGAGGAGAATCCACCTACCTGTCGGGTTGATATCCATAAGTACTGCCTAACGCGGCTGGCATGCCGACGCGGGGGCGGCAGTCACCCCCCACCAATGGACGATTACCGCCCGGACTTGGGGTCGAAGGCGTCCCGTACTGAGTCTCCGAGGAGGTTGAAGCACAGGACGAAGATCACCAGCGCCAAGCCCGGGAAGAACATGAACGCCGGGTCCTGCTCGGCGTACTTGGCGCCGGCGGCGAACATGCGCCCCCAGTCCGGGGTCGGCTCGACGAAACCGACACCGGCGAAGGAGAGGAACGCGATGGTGAGAATGGTGCTGGGCAGCTGGTACGTCGTCTGCACCAGGATCGGCGTGACGACGTTCGGCAGGATCTCCTTGCGCACGATCCGCCAGGGCGAGGCGCCCGAGACCTTTGCGGCCTCCACGAACTCCCGCTCACGCAGCGAAAGCACGGCGGAGCGGATCAGCCGGGACATGCCCATCCAGCCCAGAACCCACAGCACGATCAGCATGGCCAACGCGCGGAAGTAAGTGGGGGTTTCCTCCCGCGGGTCCACGAAGAACGCGGTCACCACCGGCATGAAGGCGATGAAGAAGAGCTGTTGCGGGAACGACAGGAAGAAGTCGGTGATCCTGCCGAGCCAGTAGTCCGTCCTGCCGGCGAGGTAGCCGCCGACGAGGCCGACGATCACGCCTGTAGCCATCATCAGCACGGTCACGCCGAGTGCCATGAACAGCGAGGTCCGCATGCCGTAGAGCAGCATGGTGAAGACATCGCGGCCGTACTGCGGCTCGACGCCGAACCAGTGCTCCGCCGAAACACCGCCGAAGTACCCCAGGGGAAGGCCGAAGTCGTCCAGGACGGGCGAAGCCGCGTAAGTGGGGTCCTGGCCGTACAGCGTGTACGGGTTCTTGCCGTACAGCGAGGCGATCACCGGCGCCAGCAGGGCAATGGCGAAATAGAAGACAACTACGGCGGCGCAGATCATCCCTGTACGGTCCCGCTTGAAACGCTGCCACATCAGCTGGCCGGGCGATCGGCCCGCCAGCTTCTCCGGCTGCTCGGAACGTTTCGGCCCGGCCTTCTCGTCGACCTCGGTGGAGGCCTCCGCGCCCTGGAGCTCGATCGGACTGGTCATGATTCGTCCATTTCATGGGTACGCCGAGACGGCAGCCGCCACGGGTGGGACGGCTACGGTTCGGACCCTGCGGATCAGGAGAGACGTATGCCTAGTGGTCGCTGGGCGCCAGGGCGCGGCGAGCAACAACTCGCAGGTGAACACGCGTAGTTGGCATCTTGTGCCTCCTCATGACTCAACCGTGCACGGACAGGAGGGGTACTTGCTTGACCTCCGACACCCCTGACGGAAGGTCAAGCACCCCACTGTGCTCGTGAGTCGGCGCTGCCCCCGGCAGCGCATGACCCATTGACCCGAGCGTTACGCGGCTAACTATCTGACATGAGCCAGATACCGACCACTGCCTTTAGGTCTCGGTTCCATCACACCTGACGCGTACATCTTCCAAAATCTGGACAAAATGATCCGCGAGAGAAGCCCGCGAAACGGACTTGTTACATATGTATCGGGCGGGACGAACCGCATTTCGGACACGGCGCGACGGGAAAACCAGTTGCGGGTGGCATCCGGGACGGCTAGATCTTTCGCAACAAAAAGCCCGGGTTCCCCATCATGGGGGAACCCGGGCTCAGTTGCCGGTGACTCGGTCTGCCGGACGGCCGGATCAGCCGTACCGGACGGCCGGAATCAGCCGTGCATCAGCCGTGCTTGGCGCGGCTCGCGGCGCGGCCGCGCTCACGGGCGTCCAGGTTGACCTTGCGGATGCGAACGGACTCCGGCGTCACCTCGACACACTCGTCGTCGCGGCAGAACTCCAGCGACTGCTCCAGCGAGAGCTTGCGCGGCGGGACGATCGCCTCGAAGGAGTCGGCCGCGGCCGACCGCATGTTGGTGAGCTTCTTCTCCTTCGTGATGTTCACGTCCATGTCGTCGGCGCGCGAGTTCTCGCCGACGATCATGCCCTCGTACACCTCGGTGCCGGGGTCGGTGAACAGCACACCGCGCTCCTGCAGATTCGTCATTGCGAACGCCGTAACAGCGCCGGCGCGGTCGGCGACCAGCGAGCCGTTGTTACGGGTCGTGAGCACGCCGAACCAGGGCTCGTGGCCCTCGTGGATCGAGTGCGCGATGCCGGTGCCGCGGGTGCCGGTGAGGAACTCGGTCCGGAACCCGATGAGACCGCGGGACGGCACGACGAACTCCAGACGGACCCAGCCCGAACCATGGTTCGACATGTTGTCCATCCGGCCCTTACGGACGCCCATGAGCTGCGTGACCGCGCCCATGTGCTCCTCGGGGACGTCGATCGTCATGCGCTCGACCGGCTCGTGCACCTTGCCGTCGATCACCTGGGTGACGACCTGCGGCTTGCCGATGGTCAGCTCGAAGCCCTCGCGGCGCATCTGCTCGACCAGGATGGCGAGCGCGAGCTCACCACGGCCCTGGACCTCCCAGGCGTCGGGACGCTCGGTGTCCAGGACGCGCAGCGAGACGTTACCGACCAGCTCGCGGTCCAGGCGGTCCTTGACCTGACGGGCGGTGACCTTGCGGTCCTTGACGGCCGCCTTCGCGGAGGCGCCCTTGCCGGTGCCGCCACGGCCGACCAGCGGCGAGGTGTTCGTACCGATGGTCATGGAGATCGCCGGCTCGTCGACCGTGATCAGCGGCAGCGCGATGGGCTTCTCGGGGTCCGCGAGCGTCTCGCCGATCATGATGTCCGGGATACCGGCCACGGCACAGATGTCACCGGGGCCCGCCATCTCGGCCGGCTTACGGGTGAGCGCCTCGGTCATCAGGAGCTCGGTGATGCGCACGTTGGACATCGTGCCGTCGCGCTTGATCCACGTGACGGTCTGGCCCTTGCGCAGTTCGCCCTGCTCGACGCGGAGCAGCGCGATACGGCCGAGGAAGTTGTCGGCGTCCAGGTTCGTGACGTGCGCCTGGAGCGGGGCGGCCTCGTCGAACTCGGGGGCCGGGACGTGCGACAGGATCGTGGAGAAGAAGGGCTCCAGGCTGTCGCTGTCGGCCGGGACGGTGCCGTCCTCCGGCTTGGTCAGCGAGGCCACGCCGTCACGCGCGCAGGCGTAGACGATGGGGAACTCGATCTGCTCCTCGTCCGCCTCCAGGTCCAGGAAGAGGTCGTAGGTCTCGTTGACGACCTCGTCGATCCGGGAGTCCGGGCGGTCGGTCTTGTTGATGCACAGGATGACCGGCAGGCGCTGCTGGAGCGCCTTGCGCAGCACGAAGCGGGTCTGCGGCAGCGGGCCCTCGGAGGCGTCGACCAGCAGGACGACCGCGTCCACCATCGACAGACCGCGCTCGACCTCACCGCCGAAGTCGGCGTGGCCGGGGGTGTCGATGATGTTGATGGTGATGACGTCGCCGCCATCCTTGGGGTGGTACTTCACGGCCGTGTTCTTGGCCAGGATCGTGATGCCCTTCTCACGCTCCAGGTCATTCGAGTCCATCATGCGGTCGTCGAGCGACTCGGCGGCGTGCGCGGCGAAGGCACCGGCCTGCTTGAGCATGGCGTCGACCAGAGTGGTCTTGCCATGGTCGACGTGGGCGACGATGGCAACGTTGCGGATGTCGTGGCGCGTGGCCATATTGAGGCGCTTCTCCCGGAGTGAGTGGACGGCCCCTCCGCTCACCGGGGTGGGGCCCTGCCGGGCTGAACGCGCCACGGCCTTACCCCATGCTACGTGGCCCTGACACCCGCGGCCTCCGCGGGCCCGCGAGCGCAGGCCCGCGGAGGGCGTCCCCGGGCTCGTGGTCAGGCGGTCTTCGCGGCGGGCGAATCAGCCGGGCAGAGCTTCCGGGCGGCGGAGCGCGCGGCGGCATCCGGGGTGCCGAGATCTCCGTCCTCGACGGGATCACCACAGCTCAGGAACCCCTGACCGACCCCGTCCCAGGTCAGCACATGCCCCTTGACCGGCTCGACGTCGCCGTCGCCCGCGCAGCTGTACGTGAAGTCGGCCTCGACCAGGCCGACGTACGTCCACGCGTAGTACGACCCCTGAAGGTTCCCCGCATGCAACTCGTAGCCGGCTCCGGTTTCGTCCGGAACAGCCGCCTCCGAGGGGTCCGCGAGAGGTTCCGCCGTCCTGAGATGCCGCCCCAACGCCTTGATGGCGTCCGCCGCACGAACCCCGGGCGCCGTGGACGTCATGTGGGGCTTGTAGTGGACGCCATTGATCGACGCGATCGGCGCCGAGACGGAGTCCGTCTTCTTCTTCAACGTGATCGGGTCGGAGAGCCCGGTCAGCTTCTGCTCGCGTTCGATATCGGACCAGGCGTACGTGCAGGACACGGCCTCGGCCTTTTCCTTCCCGCCGTCCTTGTCGTCCTCGGCGCCGGTGCAGCCCACGGCGCCGACGAGCAGCGCCGTCGTGGCGAGAACCACCACCGTGTTTCCGAGCACGCGTTCACGCATGGTGATCCCCCCGGGGTCCCCCGTGGCCAGTGGTGATCACTGGCCGCGGGGGCACACTACTTGTCCTTCTTCTCCGTCCGCTGCGGGCCCTGCGCGCCCTTCTTCAGGAAGCCCATGTCCTCGTAGACGGGGGTCTGGAAGCCGAAGGCGCCGGTGTTCGCGAGGTTGGTGCGGGCGGCTGTCAGTTGGGGGCGCTGGTAGAGGGGGATCGATCCGGCGGCGGCCCAGATGCGGGCGTCGGCCTTGCGGACCAGGGAGCGGCCCTCTTCCTCGTCGAGGGTGGCGATGGCCTGGTCGAAGAGCTGGTCGACCTGGTCGGTGCCCACCCGGGTGTAGTTCTGCTCGACGGTGAGGGAGCCGTCGGCGGCCGGTACGGGCTTGGAGTAGATGGGGCGGGCGTCGGTGGCCGGGTAGGCGGAGGCGGGCCAGGAGTACAGGGCCAGGTCGTACTCACCGGACGCGATGTGGTCCTTGAAATAGCTGTCGTCCGGGACCCGGTTCATCTCCGTCCGGACGCCGACGCGCTCCAGCATCCGCGAGATGCGGTCCGCGACGGCGCGCAGCGACTCCGAGCCGGGGCCCGAGGGGACCACGAAGCGGAGGGTGAGCGGCTTGCCGTCCTTGGCGAGCGCGCCGGCCGCGGCACCCGCCGGGGCAGCCGTGCCCTTGGGGGCGTACGCGCCGGGCGCCCCACCCCGCTTGGCCTCCTTGGCCTCTTTGCGCCCGTACTGTTTGCCGTCGAGGTGCTTGCCGGCCTGCTCGTCCGCGTACTGCCCCGACTGCTTCTTGGAGTGGTCCTTGGGGTCCTTCTTCTTCTCCCGGTCGGCCTCGGCCGGCTTGTTGTCCTCGCCGACGATGTACGTCCCGTCGCCGGAGCTCTCCTCGGAGTCCGCGGAGTCCGCCTGCTCGCCCTCGGAGCCGGCCGCCTTCTCCGTCTTCTTCTGCTCCTTGACCGGCCCACCGGGGACCCATCCGGCGTCCGCGAGCAGCGCGCGCGCCTCCGCCGTGTCCTGGCCGCCGAGGGCGCCGCTGTTGTCGGCGTACGCCTGCTGGCCCGAGAGCGCGAGGTGGCTGCCGACCGGCACGGCGGGCAGCCCGAGCGGTTCGAGGACCACCTTGGCGAGCTCCTCGCGGTCGAGGGCGCGGGCCACGGCGCGGCGGACGCGCTCATCGGCGAGGGGGCCCTCGGAGCCGTTGAGGGCAAGCTGGGTGTAGGCCGGTTCGAGGGACTTGCGGACCGCGAAACCGCGCAGGGCGGACTGCTGGTCGGCGTACTCCGCGAGCGCCTCGCGGCGCTTCTCGCGGGCGCTGATCTCCTCGCCCGCGGCCTCCTCGTCGGAGCCGTGCGCGAGGGCCCAGGAACGCAACGCCTTGGTGGGGGTGAGCGCGGCGCCGGGACCCTGGAGGGGCGTGCTGCCCTTGTCGCGGGCGGCGAGGGTGATCCGCTCGGCCTCGGAGGGGTCGATCTCGGCCAGGTCGAGCTTGTCGGCGGCGAGCGCGGCCGCCCGCTCGTCGCGGGGGACGGCGCGCAGCACGATCTCGGAGAGCTTGGTGGGCCGGCCCCACCAGCGCGGGTTGCGCGTGAGGGTGACCTTGCCGTCCTCGTGGTCGACCTTCTTCAGCGAGAAGGGTCCTGCGGTGACCTTCAGCTTGCGGCGCGCGCCGTCGTTGAAGGTGTCCGGGGTGCCCATGACGTCCTTCGGGTACAGCGGCGAGAACAGCGACTTCCAGTCGGCGTACGGGCGGCTGAAGGTGACCTTGACCTGGAGGTCGTTGGCGCCGCGCTCGATCTTCTCGATGCGGTCGTAGCCGGCGTTGCGGGCCGTCCAGTACGCGGTGTCCTTGCCGGACAGGGCGCGCCACTGGGCGGCGAAGTCGGCGGCGCCGATCTCGCGGCCGTCGCTCCAGACCGCCTGCTGGTTGAGCTTGTACAGCACGACCTGCTTGGGCTCGCGGTCGACGACCTTCGCGGACTCCAGGTAGTCGGGGTTTGCCTGCGGCCGCCCGTTCGGGTCGAGCCGGAACATCGAGGGCAGTACGGCGCCGGCGACCCTCGACGTCGCGGCGTCGGCGTCCGCCTGGAACGTGTTGAGCGTCTCCGGTACGGCGTCCACGGCCCAGCGCAGGGTGCCGCCGTCGGCGATCAGGTCACGGGTCGCGGGCGCGATGTCCTGCGCGGCCACCGGCTTGCCCGCCTGGTCCTCCGCGCTGCACGCGGCGAGAAGGGGTACCGCGAGCGCCCCCGCGGTGAGAAACGCGACCGAGCGCATCACCGCACGGAGTCCGACGCCGTCGTGGGACATCACTGCAACCTCCGGGGGACGCTCTACTGTCGGCTTCTGATCACGTTTGGCGGTATATGGAGCTGATCAGATGTATGCGCCCACTGAAGGGGAGGGGGACGGGGCGGAGGCGGCGACACGGCGGGAGAAGCGCGGAAGCCCACCCGTGCGGCGCAACGAAGCCGATTCTCAGCCCGTCCGGCGTTTGAGGACGAGCGCGTTCAGGCGCGACAAGGAGGTCTGGGGGCGGAGCCCTCAGGTACGGGACGGGCAGGGGCGGAGGGCGAGAAACCCCGGCCCCGGCCCACCCCCGGCCCCGGCGCACGGAGGCGCGCGACCCACCAATCCATGCACACGCCTTCACAGGGCCTCATGTGACGCGCAACACTCGCAGGCGCATGAACGTTGCCGCCAAGGGGCCGACGCGCCCCGGAAGTGAGGGCAAGTCATGTCCGTGCAAGACGACCTGACATCGATCCAGCGCTGCCTCGACGACCTCGCGAGGTCGGTGGGACGCCTGGAGCAGCAGATAGGCCCGGGCCTGGAGATGCGCCGCGTGCGCACCGACGCCGACCACCTCCGCGACAGCGTCGCGCTGCTGAAGGAGGCCGCCCCCGGCCTGACCACCCCCCGGCGCCCCGACCTCGTCCCCATCCCCGACACCCCGTACGACACCTCCCTGTGGACGGACTCGGACGACGAGGGACTCGGCGCCCGCGACCGCCGCGCCCCCTGAATCCGCCCCTGGGCCGGAACCCGAACGCGAACCCGACCGGAGTCATGAGTTGGCCACTGGTACGGAACCTCATCCCAACAGCGGCGGTGTACGCGCCGGTACACGTGCCGCGATCACCGCCCCGCACCTGCGGACGGACCGCTGGTGGCTGGCGCCCGCCGTCACCACGGCCGGCCTGCTGGCCTTCATCGTCTACTCGACATGGCGGGCGTTCGCGAACACCGACTACTACGCGGCCCCGTACGTGTCCCCGTTCTACTCGCCGTGCCTGGCCTCGAACTGCGAGCCCATGCACGCGGGCCCCAACGGGGACCTCTTCGGGAGCTGGTGGGGCATCTCCCCCGCCGTCATCATCCTGGTCTTCCCGCTCGGCTTCCGGCTGACCTGCTACTACTACCGCAAGGCCTACTACCGCGGCTTCTGGGCGAGCCCGCCGGCCTGCGCGGTCGCCGAGCCGCACAAGAAGTACTCGGGCGAGACCCGCTTCCCGCTGGTGCTCCAGAACATCCACCGGTACTTCTTCTACGCGGCCATCCTCGTCGCCGGGATCCTCACGTACGACACCGCGCTCTCCTTCCGCGACGAGCACTACAACTGGGGCCACATGGGCCTGGGCACCCTGGTCTTCCTGCTCAACATCGTGCTGATCTGGGCGTACACCTTGTCCTGCCACTCCTGTCGGCACATCGTCGGCGGGAAGCTCAAGCACTTCTCCAAGCATCCCGTGCGCTACCGGATGTGGCAGTGGGTCGGGAAGCTGAACGACCATCACATGCTGCTCGCCTGGGCGTCGTTGGTGAGCGTGGCGCTCGCCGACTTCTACGTGTATCTGGTCGCGTCCGGCGCCTTTGACGATCCGAGGTTCTTCTGATGTCCGTGGTCGATCGACAGGAGTGGGACGTCGTCGTGGTCGGCGCCGGGGGCGCCGGACTGCGCGCCGCCATCGAGGCACGTGAACGTGGCGCCCGTACGGCCGTGATCTGCAAGTCCCTGTTCGGCAAGGCGCACACGGTGATGGCCGAGGGCGGCATCGCGGCCGCCATGGGCAACGTCAACTCCGGTGACAACTGGGAGGTCCACTTCCGCGACACCATGCGCGGCGGGAAGTTCCTCAACCAGTGGCGGATGGCCGAGCTGCACGCGCAGGAAGCCCCGGACCGGGTATGGGAGTTGGAGACCTGGGGCGCCCTCTTCGACCGTACGAAGGACGGCCGGATCTCGCAGCGCAACTTCGGCGGGCACGAGTATCCGCGGCTCGCGCATGTCGGCGACCGGACGGGGCTCGAGCTGATCCGCACCCTCCAGCAGAAGATCGTGGCTCTTCAGCAGGAGGACATGAAGGAGACGGGTGACTACGAGAGCCGTCTGAAGGTGTATCAGGAGTGCACTGTCACGCGGGTCCTGAAGGACGGCGAGCGGGTGTCCGGGGCCTTCTGCTACCAACGCGAGTCCGGCCGCTTCTTCGTCCTCGAAGCGCCCTCGGTGGTGATCGCGACCGGCGGCATCGGCAAGTCGTTCAAGGTGACGTCGAACTCGTGGGAGTACACGGGCGACGGGCACGCGCTGGCCCTGCTGGCCGGAGCGCCGCTGCTGAACATGGAGTTCGTGCAGTTCCACCCGACCGGCATGGTCTGGCCGCCCTCGGTGAAGGGCATCCTCGTCACGGAGTCGGTGCGCGGCGACGGGGGTGTCCTGCGCAACTCCGACGGGAATCGGTTCATGTTCGACTACATCCCGGACGTCTTCAAGGAGAAGTACGCGCAGTCCGAGGACGAGGGCGACCGCTGGTACGAGGACCCGGACCACAACCGGCGTCCCCCCGAACTGCTGCCCCGGGACGAGGTCGCGCGCGCCATCAACTCCGAGGTGAAGGCCGGCCGCGGATCACCCCACGGCGGAGTATTCCTGGACGTCTCCACCCGGCTGCCCGCCGAGGCGATCCGGCGCCGACTCCCCTCCATGTACCACCAGTTCAAGGAACTGGCGGACGTCGACATCACCGCCGAGCCGATGGAGGTCGGCCCGACCTGCCACTACGTCATGGGCGGCATCGCGGTCGAGTCGGACACCGCGGCGGCGCGCGGCGTACCCGGCCTGTTCGCGGCCGGTGAGGTCGCCGGCGGCATGCACGGCTCCAACCGGCTCGGCGGCAACTCGCTGTCCGACCTGCTGGTGTTCGGGCGCCGGGCGGGACTGCACGCATCGCAGTACGCGACCGAACTGGGTGAACGGCCCCCGGTGGACGACCTCCAGATCGACGCGGCCGCGGCGGAGGCACTGCGGCCGTTCTCCGCCGAGGGACCCGAGCCGGGCCAGGAGAACGGGCGCCCGCCCGAGAACCCGTACACCCTCCACCAGGAACTCCAGCAGACGATGAACGACCTGGTCGGCATCATCCGCCGGGAGGCGGAGATGGAGACGGCCCTGGAGAAGCTCGCGGATCTGCGGGTACGGGCCCGCCGGGCGGGGGTTGAAGGGCACCGCCAGTTCAACCCGGGCTGGCACCTCGCCCTCGACCTGCGCAACATGCTCCTGGTCAGCGAATGCGTCGCACGAGCCGCCCTGGAGCGTACGGAGTCCCGTGGCGGCCACACCCGCGAGGACCACCCGGCGATGGAGCGCACCTGGCGCCGTATCAACCTCCTGTGCCAACTGACCGACCCCACAGGTGGATTGGCGGCGACCGACCCCGTGCACGGCCAGATCGACCTGAGCCGCGAGACCACCGAACCCATCCGCTCCGACCTGCTCGCCCTCTTCGAGAAAGAGGAGCTGGTCAAGTACCTCGCCGAAGAGGAGCTGTACGAGTGAGCAGTTATGAGGCCCGTTTCAAGGTGTGGCGCGGGGATGTGAAGGGTGGCGGTCTGAAGGACTTCGAGGTCGAGGTCAACGACGGTGAAGTGGTCCTTGACATCATCCACCGCCTCCAGGCGACCCAGGCACCCGACCTGGCCGTGCGCTGGAACTGCAAGGCGGGCAAGTGTGGTTCGTGCTCGGCGGAGGTCAACGGGCGGCCGCGGCTGCTGTGCATGACGCGGATGTCGGTGTTCACGCGGGAGGAGACGATCACCGTCACGCCGCTGCGCGCCTTCCCCGTCATACGGGATCTCGTCACGGACGTGGGCTTCAACTACGCGAAGGCGCGCGAGGTCCCGGCCTTCGTGCCGCCCGCCGACCTGGGTCCGGGCGAGTACCGGATGCAGCAGGAGGACGTGGACCGCCCGCAGGAGTTCCGCAAGTGCATCGAGTGCTTCCTGTGCCAGGACACCTGCCATGTCGTCCGGGACCACGAGGAGAACAAACCGGCGTTCGCGGGCCCGCGCTTCCTGATGCGCGTGGCCGAACTCGACATGCACCCGCTGGACGCCGCCGCCGAGTCCGGCCTGGACCGCAAACGCACCGCCCAGGACGAACACGGCCTCGGCTACTGCAACATCACCAAGTGCTGCACCGAGGTCTGCCCCGAGGGCATCAAGATCACGGACAACGCGCTGATCCCCCTGAAGGAACGGGCGGTCGACCTCAAGTACGACCCGCTCGTATGGCTCGGGAGCAAGATCCGGCGACGGACCTGAACCGCCTCACGCCTCCGCTCGGAGATACCCCGGGTGCGCCACCCGCCCGAGGAACCTCAGCCGGGTCAGGACACCCAGCCCTCCCTGTACGCCGTCCAGTCCGACTCCTCGGCGGCGAAATCGATGTACAGCGCGACCCCGAAGCGTTCGCGGTCGCGGTCCGTGCGGGAGAGGCCCAGACGCGCGCCGCGTACGGCCGCCTCGACCGTCTCGGCGGATTCGTGGTGGCTCAGGTCGTCGTCGTGGAAGAACGGCAGGCCCATCAGCAAGTCCGTTGATTCGGGCGTGACTTCGAGGGCGAGGGACGTCTGCTGGGCGACGTATCCGCCGTACAGGCTCTCCAGCGGAAGTGCCGTGTCGTACGACATGAGGGCGATCTGGTCGACGCGGCGGGCGACTTGGCCGAAGTAGGCCTGGGACCACCACTTGGGGTGGCCCGTGAGGGTGCCCCTGATGGAGTTGGCGGCCGGGAACGGGTCGATCTGGTGGGCGGCGACGGAGAGGGGGACGCCGCGGTCCTGGGTGACCGCGTGCAGGTCGTCGAGGAGGGAGAGGTAGTCGTCGTCGTCCGAGTGGAGCGGCTCCAGGTCGAAGTGGACGCCGTCGAAGCCGGCCCCGAGGACCTGCTCGGTGGAGCCGACCACGGCGGCCCGCGTCTCCTCCCGCTCCAGCCGCATCCCCTCCGGCCCCTCACCCGCCAGTACGTCCCCGAGCCAGGCCTGCACCCGTACGCCGGGCAGCTCGCGGTGCACGGCCCCGATCAGCCAACCCGCCTGCGGATAAGCCGACTTGGGCAACGCCCCGTCGTGCTCCAACGGTCCCGCGTGCACATACAGGTCCCGTATCCCGGTGTCCCGCAACTGCTCCGCGAGCGCCTGGACATCCGCGTCCGTCTTCCGCCCGTCGATCCAGGCATGGCCCAGCCACAGGGCGTCACGGTCCCTGGTCTGGGTGCCGGGGCCCGGGTCTCCGGCGTAGTTCACCCGCAGCGCGATGCCGGCGCCGAGGACCGGAAGCACGAGCAGGAGCACGAGGCCGAGGGCTATGCGCTTGGGCCAACGGAGGCCGGGGTGCCGCCAGGCGCGGAGGGGGCGCCGGGTGCGGGAAGCCTGGTCCGCGGTCGCGTCGGGATCATCATCGGGTTGGGGTTGGGGTTGGGGTTGGGGTTGGGGTTGAAGTTGGGGCTGCGGCTCCACGCCGGCCGCCTCCGGGGCAGGCGCCGGCTCCGCCCGCGCCTCAGAATCCGGCCCGCTCCCGGACCGCACCTCCGGCCGGTCCACCTCGGATTCCGTCCGCTCCGTGTCCATCCCCGTACCCCCTCCTGTACGCCCCCGCATCCTCCGTACCCTAAGCACCCCCATCTCGGCGCACCCCGGTCGCGGCGGCGCGCGGGCGGTCATACGCTCCCAAATGTGACGTCGCCCCAGAGTGGAAGCCGGTCGCGCCGAGCGGCGTCGCACATAGCCGTGCGGGGTGTGTATGGCCTGGTCGGGGGGCTGGTAGTGGCGGGGTGGCTGGTGTTGCCACTCGCGAGATCGGGTGCTGATGATCACGATCGGGTGGCCGCGTCGCGAAGTACGGTGGCGCCGACGCGCGAGGCCGCCGGTGGAGACGACGGGACGGACACCGGGGATCTCGTACTGCCGGTCGTCGCGGTGGGCGCGGTGGGGGTGCTGACGGCGTACGCGTACACGCGGCGCAGACGGCGGGCGAGGACGCGTACGACGCCGGGCGGGGTGACCCCGCGGGTCGTACCGCTTGCCGAACTGGACCGGCAGGCCCAGCAGTCGCTGGTGGACATCGACGACTGCGTACGCACCAGCGCCGAAGAACTCGGCCTCGTCACGGACCAGTTCGGCGACAAGGCGGTGAAGCCCTACACGGAGGCGCTGGCGTTCGCGAAGTCCGAGCTGGCGGCGGCATTCCGGCTGCGGCAGCGGCTGGACGACCCGGCCCCGGAACCCGACGAGGGCCGGCGCCTGCTGGAGGAGGTCGTCGCGCGCTGCACGGAGGCCGGGCGACGACTGGACGCGGAGGCGGCCGGGTTCGACCAGCTGCGCGCCCTGGAGCGGAACGCGCCGGCCGCGCTGGCGTACGCCGAGACCCGTTTCCGTCGGCTCGCGGCGCGCACTCCGGCCGCCGAGGCGACGCTCCACGAACTCCGCGAGCGGTACGCCCCTTCCGCGTCCATCCCCGTGGTGGGCCACGTCGAACAGGCCAAGGACCGGCTTCTGTTCGCGACGACGCACCTCAACCAGGCCCGGCAGGCCCTCGACCGGGGCGACGGGGAACGGGCGGCCGCCTCTCTGCGCGGCGCGGAGGGGGCCATCGATCAGGCTGCCGTCCTCGTCGACGGTGTCGACCGGCTCGCGGGCGAACTGGACGCTGCCGAGCGGCGGTTGCCCGCCGCGCTCGCCGTGGTGGAGGCCGGCCTCGCCGAGGCCCGCGGCCATCTGGAGAGCACGGCCGTCGGTTCGCCATCGCTGCCCGGTCGTGTCGCACAGGCCGAGTCGGTCCTCGCCGACGTACGGCGTCCGCTGGCGGCCGCCGGTCCGCACGATCCGCTCGACGCGCTGCGTCGGGTGGTCCGGGCCGGTGCGGATTTCGCCGACGGGCTCCTTGATCACGTGCTCCTGCCGGCGGGCAGTTCGGTCGCCATCGCGGCCGACTTCGTCACCACGCATCGGGGAGCGGTGGGCTGGGAGGCGCGTACCCGTCTGGCGGAGGCGGAGCGGCATCTCTCGGGTGACCTCGCCGAGGCTCAGGCCGCCGAGGTTCTCGCGCAGCGGGCGCGGGTGCTTGCCGAGCGGGATGTACGGGCGTACGGGCATCCTCTGCGCGAGGGCGCCGGGGTGGGCGGGGCCGTGCT
Organism: Streptomyces sp. NPDC093544; assembly: GCF_040683495.1. Classification (NCBI taxonomy): domain Bacteria; kingdom Bacillati; phylum Actinomycetota; class Actinomycetes; order Kitasatosporales; family Streptomycetaceae; genus Streptomyces; species Streptomyces sp. NPDC093544. The sequence goes on from NZ_JBFBEA010000011.1 coordinate 95,598, forward strand.
CGGGGGGATCCTGTTGGCGGGCGGGGGTCCCGTGAGCTTCGGGGGAGGTCGGACGCGGGGACGGCGGGCGGTGCCGTAGCCGTTGGCTGGGCGGGGGAGTTTTCGCCCCCTCCGCCCCTACCCGTCCCTTGCTCCTGGAGGCTGCCGCCCCCAGACCCCCGCTGTCGGCCTGAACGGCCTCGTCCTCAAACGCCGGACGGGCTGAAACTGGCCGGCCGGGGATGAAGGATGAAGCCCCCACGGGTGGGTGGGGGATCGGGACGGCACTACCTCGTCCTCAGACGCCGAACGGGCCGAAAGATCTCCGGCACCGGACGGGCTGAAGATGCCCCCCGGACTTAGAACAGGCTCAGCAACGCCTCCGCCGGATCCGCCAGTGCCTTGCCGCCGTCCGGGAGTGGGAGTTCGAACCACACTGTTTTGCCGCGTGGTGTGCGTCGTGAGCCCCAGCCGGCGGACAGTAGGCCGACGAGTTGCAGTCCTCGGCCGCCCTCGTCCGTGTCGCGGGCCCGGCGGCGTCGGGGCTGTACGAGGCCGGCGTCCCAGACCTCGCAGACCAGTGTGCGGTCGAGGAGGAGCCGGAGCCTGATCTCGCCTTCGCCGTAGCGGAGGGCGTTGGTGACCAGTTCGCTGACCAGCAGCTCGGCGGTGTCGACGAGCGGTTCAAGGCCCCAGGAGACGAGCTGGGTGCGCGCGTACTCCCGGGCCCGGCCCACGCTGCGCGGCTCGCGCGGCAGGGTCCAGTCGCCGACGGAGTCGGCGGGCAGCCCCTGAACACGTGCCATGAGCAAGGCGATGTCGTCTTCGCCGTGAAGGGTGTCGAGGGTGTTGAGGACGTGGTCGCAGACGTCCTCCAGGGGCCTGGACGGGTCGGTCAGCGCGCTGACGAAGGCTTGCAGGCCCTCGTCGAGGGGATGGTCGCGCGATTCGACCAGTCCATCCGTGTAGAGCGCCAAAAGAGCACCCTCGGCAAGTTCGACCTCGACCTCCTCGAAGGGCTCGCCGCCGACGCCCAACGGCATCCCCGGCGGCACGTCGAGCATCAGCGCGGCCTCGCCGGGCTCCACCAGGACCGGCGGGAGATGGCCCGCGTTGGCGAAGGTGCACCGGCGCGTGACGGAGTCGTAGACCGCGTACACGCAGGTGGCCAGGTAGACCTCGGAGAGGTCGGCGTCGCGGGACTGGCGGCCCGCTCGGGTGGCCTGCTGGACACCGCCCGGCGTACCGAGTCCGCGGGCGATCTCGTCCAACGCCGAGAGGACCTCCGCCGGTTCGAGGTCGAGAAGTGCCAGCGTCCGTACGGCGGTGCGCAGTTCACCCATCGCCACCGCCGCGCGTAGACCGCGTCCCATCACGTCGCCTACAACCAGCGCGGTTCGGTGGCCGGGGAGTTCGATGACGTCGAACCAGTCGCCGCCGACCTCGGTGGCCGCGTTGCCGGGCAGATACCGGCAGGCGATGTCCAGGCCGGACGCCTCGGGGTCGCCCGGAGGCAGCAGGGACCGTTGCAGGATCAGCGCCCGCTCGTGCTCACGGCGGTACAGGCGCGCGTTGTCGATACAGACCGCGGCGCGCGCGGCGAGCTCCACCCCGAGCGCCCGGTCACGGTCCCCGAACGGCTCGCTGCCCTTCGTACGGGAGAACTGCACCAGGCCCACCACGGTGTCGTGGGCGACCATCGGCACGGCGAGCGTGGACTGGATGAGGCCGCCCTCTTCGGCGGGAAGGTACTGGGGGCGGGCGGTGCGCAGGGCGTCAGCGCACGGCGAGTTGAACGGGAAGTGGTGGACGGCGCCGACGGCGACGGGCGGGGGTCCGCCGGCGAAGGGCGCGTCGGAGACGGCGCTGGCGAAGGCGACGCGGCGCAGTTCGGCGCTGCCGTCGGCGAGCCCCGGCGGGGTCTCGTCGCCGGCCAGGAGGCCCTGGTAGAGGTCGACGGTGGCGAGGTCGCAGAAGCCGGGGACGACGACGTCGAGGAGTTCGCGGGCGGTTGTCTCCAGGTCGAGGGAGTTGCCGATGCGGGCGCCGGCCTCGTTCAGAAGGGCGAGATTGCGCCGCGCGGAGGCGGCTTCGCGGGCTGCGGCGCGGCGGGCCGTGATGTCGGTTCCGAGCCAGGCGATGCCGATGGGGCGGCCGCTGCCGCTGTGCACGCGATAGAGGTTGATGGACCAGTGGCGGCGTTCTTCGGAGCCGGGCACATGGCCTGTGACGTGCATGTCCGTGATGGAGTCGCCGGTCTCAAGGACGCGGCGCAGCGTGGCGGCGACCCGTTCGGCCTCTGAGCGCGGCAGATAGTCGTGGACGCCGCGCCCGCGGTGATCGGCGGGAGTGCCGCCGAAGGTCGAGGCGAACCGCTGGTTGGCCCGCCGGACCCGCAGATCCGTGTCGATCAGAAGAAAGCCGAACGGAGATTGTCCGAAAATCGCCTGCGAGGCGGCGAGGTCCGTCTCGATCCGCCGGAGGGTGCGGACGTCGACGACGATGCATACGGCGGCCCGCTCACCGTCCTCGTTCGTGGTCGGCATCACATAGACCTCGGCGAGGCCTTCGGCGCCGTCCTGGTCGGCCTCGGTGGGCGGCATCCGGAAGGGAACCACGCCGGTCCACTCCCGGCCGTCGAGGATCTCCGCCATCTTGCGGTGCCCGAAGTCACGCCGGTCCGGGGCGACGAACGCCGCGATGGGGTCCATGCCGACGGCGCGGTCCGCGGATATCCCGAAGAGCTGCTCCGCGCGCAGGCTCCACTGCTCGACCAGCCCGTCGGCGCCTATCGAGAACGAGGCGACCTTGATGTAGTCGTAGATCGAGCCGGGCGGGCTGCTCTGCCACATCGCGTCGCCCGCCCTGTCACCTCTCGTGTCGCCCATCCCCTCGTCCAAGGCGGACAAGGCGGATCGGCGCACAACGGAGTCACCCACGGCCGAGTCACCCACGGCGTCAGCCCTCACGCCGTCCGACGGGTCCTCGGACTCCGTGGCCTTCGCTGGTATCTCGCTCACGCGAACCGTCCCCTCCAGCTCACCGCGTCCGGCACCGGTCACCGGGGGCGGCTGACCGCAGTATCCAGTACTACGGCGCCGCACAACACGGTGTTCACGATCACAGCACGGTCCCGATGGTTTTTGGACCGGCCGCGACATACTCCCAGTCTTCTAACCAGGTGGCACCCCGTCGAATCCAAGAGTCCGGCAGGCACCAGTGGCCTGAACCAATTGGTCGGCGCACGCCCGGGACCGATCCTCCTCATCCAGGCACCGCCAGCTCGAACCAGACCGTCTTGCCAGTGTCCCCCGGGCGTGTGCCCCAGCGACGCGAGGAACTGGCCACGAGCTGGAGTCCGCGGCCACTTTCGTCGTCGACGTCGGCGGCCCGTTCACGGGGCGGGTCGGGGAGCGGGTCGGAGACCTCCACCAGCAGGGCGTCCGGCATCCCGCCGGGCCGACACAGTCGTACGCCGATGGGGCCGGTGGCATGCCGCAGGGAATTCGTCACCAGCTCGCTGACCAGCAGCGCGGCAATATCAGCAAGGGAATCCAGCTGCCAGGCGCGCAGCTGGTCCCGGACGACGGCACGAGCGTTGCGGACGGCACCCGGCTCCGCGGGAAAGGTCCACTCGGCACAGTCGCCTTCGGTGTCGATCACGTCGATCACTTCCCAGGCCCGAAGCACACCCATGTCCGGTTTCATGGGGTTAATGGGCACATACCCGATATCCGGGACGCTTTACCGCACCTGGCGGCGCACTGTGGCGCGAACGGCGTACGAAGCACCGAACAAAGGTCACCGCACGCGCCCCCAGATCTCCGGACGTCAGCGGGCATCCCCGAGCGAGACAAGCAGGGCGCGCAGGATCCGCTCCAGCTCCTCGGCGTCGCCGTCGCCGAGACCGGCGAGAAGCTTGCGCTGGTTCTGGACGTGTCCTTCGACCGTGCGGTCGACGAGCTCCCGCCCCTCGGCGGTCAGGCTGATGTGAAAGCTGCGGCGGTTCCCGGGGATGACATCACGCGTCACCAGACCCCGGGCCACCAGACGGTCCACCCGGTTGGTGAGGGCGGCCGAGCCGATCATGACGCTCGCGGCGAGGGCCTTGGGGGTGAGGGCTCTGTCGCTGCGGCGGAGCGTGGCGAGGACGTCGAACTCCCAGCTCTCCATGCCGTACTGCGCGAAGTAGTCCTTGATGCTGGCACTGGCGAACCGCGAGAGGCGCATGATGCGCCCGACGGCACCCATGGCATCGAGGTCCAAGTCGGTTCGCAGGGCCGACCACTGGTCGAGGATGTCGTCGACGGAATCGCGCATGCGGGCCACCTCCCCTTCATCAATTCGACGTCAAACTGTTTGACTTCATTCTAGTTCGGCGATTAGCTTCGATGTCAGATAGTTCGACGTCGAAAGGTACTTCCGTGGGTTCCGTGGGTTCAATGGCTTCCGTGGGTTCCGTCGAGGCAGATCATTCCACCGTGGCACGGGTGATCCGCTCGCGCCGCAGTATCCGCCACTACCGTCCCGACCCGGTCGCCGCCCCGCTCCTGCGGGAACTGACCGACCTGGCCCTGGAAGCACCGTCGAGCTTCAATCTGCAGGCCCGTTCCATCGTCACCGTGACCGGCGAGGAGGGGCTCAGGGCGCTCACGGAGGCGACCGGCGGCCAGCCGCACCCGCAGGAAGCGCCGGTGATGCTGGTGTTCGTCGCCGAGTCCGGCGCCTGGCGCGAGGACCGCGGTGACGTGTGGGACGTGGCCCGCGGACGCGGTGCGTGGTCCGAGAGGTTCGCGGCCGCCTCGCCCGACGACGCGCGGCTCTTCCACGAGGACCTGCGCTCCCGGGGACTCGACCGCGAGTACGCGGTCAAGGACGCGATGATCGCCGCCTCGTTCCTCATGATCGCCGCCGAGGCCGCGGGCCTGGCCACCAGCCCGATGAACGGCTGGTCCGAGGACGAGGTCAAGAAGGCCATCGGGGTCGCCGGCCGCGACGACCTGCACATCGCGCTGCTCATGCCGCTGGGTCACCCGGCCGAGGACCGGCTCCATCCGGGCCGCCGGGACCGTGCGCTGAGCTGTTTCAGCGAGACCTACGGGCGCTGACGACCACCGCGCGGCGCCCCGGAAAGGGCACCACAAGCAGGACCTACGGCCACTGACGGGCCGCGGGAAACGGGGGCGGCTTCGGCCTGCCCGCACACATCTCTCCATTGCCAACGACAGGGGATCGTCCGTCATGACCACCGTGAACAAGCTCGTCCAGGTCGCCGGAATCATCGACGCCACCGAGGCCGACATGATCATCGACGAGGGCGCGGACTGGATAGGTTTCGCTCTGCGCCTGCCCTCCGGCAAGGACGACATCGCCGAGCAGGACGCGGCCAACATCATCAAGGGGCTCCGGGCCCCGCACGCCGGTGTCCTCATCAGTTACCTCACCGACGCCGAGGAGATCAGCGAGTTCTGCCGGGAACTCGGTGTGGTCGCCGTACAGCTGCACGGCGACGTCGAGACCGAGCAGCTCCGGCGCCTCAAGGAGCTGCGCCCCGACCTGTTCGTCCTGAAGTCCCTCGTGGTCAAGGAGGACAACGTGGAGGAGCTGCTGAAGCTCGTCGACAGCACCCACCCGTTCGTCGACATGTACATCACCGACACCTTCGACCCGAAGACCGGTGCCAAGGGCGCCACCGGTCTCACCCACGACTGGAACGTCTCGGCCGAACTCGTCCGCCGCTCCCCGAAGCCGCTGATGATGGCCGGCGGTCTGAACCCGGAGAACGTCGGCGACGCGATCCGCGCGGTCAGGCCCGCCGCCGTCGACGCCCACACCGGCCTGGAGGGCCCCGACCGGCGCAAGGACCGCGCCAAGGTCGCCAAGTTCATCGCCGAGGCCCGCCGCGCCTTCGACGAGATCGGCTGACCCCGCTCGCGGGGCGGGGGAACCGAGCCGGGCCGCAACGAAGCGACCCGAGCCCCCGGCGTACGGGGCCGACCATCCCGTACGCCGGCATTCCTGACGCATGCCGGCATTCCTGACGTACCCCGCCGACCCGGCGCCGTACGCGGGGACTTCCGACGTACGCCGCCGATCCGGCCGTACACCGGGACCTCTGACGTACGCCGCCGATCCGGTGTACGCCAGGACTTCCGACGTACGACACCGCCCCGGCCGCACCCGGCACCCGGCACCCGGCACCCGGCACCCGGCACCCGGCACCCGGCACCCGCAACGTACGACGCCGGCGAGCCCGTACGTCGCCACCCGCCACGTACGCCGTCGGCCGGCCCGTGCGTGTGCCGGGTGCCGGGCCCCGCCCCGCGACTTCCTGTTGCCGCCACCCCTCATCGAGGAGAGCTCAGTCGTGACCTCAGGCCACAACGTCCATCTGTTGCCGCAGACCGACCAACTGCGCGCGATCCACACGATCATCCGGGACCGGGACTGCACGCGAGAGGACTTTCTCTTCTACTCGCGGCGCGTCATCCGCCTCCTGCTGGAGGCCGGTATGGATCTGCTGCCCTTCGCCAAGAAGGAGGTCACCACCCCGGTCGGCGCGACCTACCAGGGGCTGGAGTTCGCCTCCCAGCTGTGCGCGGTTCCGGTGATCCGGGCCGGAGAGGCGATGGAGAGCGAGCTGCGGGATGTCCACCCGGGCATCCGTATCGGCAAGATCCTCATCCAGCGCGACAAGCAGACCAAGCTGCCGCAGCTGTACTACAAGCACCTGCCCGACGACATCGCCGACCGGCACGTACTGCTGCTTGAACCCATGCTGGCCACTGCCGGATCCGCGCTCGCCGCCGTCGACGTCCTGGTGGAGTCCGGGGTGCGCGAGGACCGCGTCATCATGATCAATTTCTTGTCGTCGCCCGAAGGACTGCGCCGGGTGGGCCAGGAGCGGCCGCGCGTGAAGATCGTCACCAGCGCCATCGAGGACCGGCTAAACGAGCACGCGTTCATGGTTCCGGGCATCGGCGACTTCGGCGACCGGTTCTTCGGCACCACCGACTCCGGAGCCAGGAAAGCAGCCCAGAAGTGACCCAAGAAGTGAACAGCCAGCGCCTCGCGGGCACCTCCGCGCTCACCGCGCTCGCCCCCGCGGTATGGGGCTCCACCTACCTGATCACCACCGAGTTCCTGCCGCCCGACCGGCCGTTGCTGGCCTCCGTGGTGCGGGCCCTGCCCGCCGGTCTGATCCTGCTGCTGTGGACCCGGGTGCTGCCCAAGGGCATCTGGTGGTGGCGGGCCGTCGTGCTGGGCGTGCTGAACATCGGCGCCTTCTTCTACTTCCTCTTCCTCGCCGCCTACCACCTGCCCGGCGGAGTGGCCGCCCTGGTCATGTCCATCCAGCCGATGATCGTGCTGCTGCTCGGCTCGGTCCTGCTCAAGGCCCGCATCCAGCCCCTGCACATCGCCTCCTGCCTGCTCGCGGCCGTCGGCGTCGCCCTGCTCGTCCTCCAGCCGCAGGCGGGTCTTGACACCGTCGGCGTCATGGCGGGTCTCCTCGGCGCCCTGTCCATGGCCTCCGGCATCGTGCTCACCAAGCGCTGGGGGCGGCCCGAAGGGGTCTCGCTGCTGACCTTCACCGGCTGGCAGCTCACCGTCGGCGGGCTCGTCCTGCTTCCGATCACTCTGGTCGGCGAGACGCTGCCCGACCATCTGACCTGGGGCAACGTCGGCGGGTTCGCGTACCTGAGCATCATCGGCGCGCTGATCGCGTACGTCCTGTGGTTCCGCGGTCTCTCGCGGCTGCCGGCGCTTGCGGCCTCGTTCCTCTCGTTCGCCTCACCACTGTGCGCGACCGTCCTCGGCTACCTCTTCCTCGACCAGTCCCTGCGCCCGCTCCAGTTCCTCGGAGCGGCGGCGGTCGTCGGAGCCGTCGTTCTCGCACAACCACGCAAGAAGGCACCGGTCGCTCCACGGGCCGAGCCCGCCGCCAGCAGAGCCTGAGCGGCATTTCACACATTCATTACTGGGGGGTCAGTACCAAATGAATACGAGTGCGCCGATATCTGGCGTATTTCTCAGACGTGTCTCACTGCGTGCCCTGCTCGCCAAGCAGGCCCGCAGTCGGCCCGACGCAGTCGCCGTGACGCATTCCGGCGGCCATCTCACCTTCGACGGTCTCGACCGCGCCGCCCGCCGCCTCGGCTCGCACCTGGTCGGCCTGGGCGTCACGCCGGACACCTGCGTCGGCCTCTACACCGAGCCGTCCGCCGACCTGATGACCGGCGCGTGGGGCATCCTCGCCGCCGGAGCCGCGTATCTCCCGCTCTCGCCGGACTACCCGGAGGGCCGGCTCAGGTACATGGTCGAGAACTCCGGGACCCGGGTGGTCGTCACCCAGGAGCACCTGCGCGAGCGCGCCCGGCGCCTCGTTCCCGAGGGCACGCTGGTCGTCACCGTCGCCGACGCGCCCGAACTGCCGCACCGGGCACTGCCGGAGAGCCGCGGCGACCAGCTCGCGTACGTCATCTACACCTCGGGCAGCACCGGCCGCCCCAAGGGCGTGATGATCGAGCAGCGCAGCATCGTGTCGCAGATGCAGTGGCTGGCCAACTTCGGACACCTCGGTCCAGAGGTGTCGGTCCTGCAGAAGACGCCGATGAGCTTCGACGCCGCCCAGTGGGAGATCCTCGCCCCCGCCTGCGGCGCCCGGGTCGTCATGGGCACCCCGGGGATCTTCCGGGACCCCGAGGGCATCATCACGATGATCTGCGAACACCGGGTGACCGCCCTCCAGGCGGTGCCGACCTTGCTCCAAGCGCTCGTGGACACCGAGGAGTTGGGTGCCTGCGGGTCCCTGACCCGGGTGTTCTCCGGCGGCGAGGCTCTCACCCGCACCCTCGCCCGGGACCTCTTCACGGCGCTGCCCGGTGTCTCGGTGGTCAATCTGTACGGGCCGACCGAGACGACGATCAACGCCACCTCGCACTGGATCGACCCGCAGGCCCTCGGCGACAACCCGTCCGGGATCGTGCCCGTGGGCGTCCCGGCCGACAACGTGACCTGCTACATCCTCGACGAGAACCGGCAGCCGGTCGAGATCGGCGAGAGCGGCGAACTGTTCCTCGGCGGCGCCCAGGTCGCCCGCGGCTACATCGGCCTGCCCGAGCAGACCGCCCAGCGGTTTGTGACCTCGCCCTTCAACCCGACGGAGCGGCTGTACCGCACGGGCGACCTGTGCCAGTGGAACCCCGACGGCACCATCCAGTTCATGGGCCGCACCGACAACCAGGTCAAACTGCGCGGCTACCGGGTCGAGTTGGAGGAGGTGGCCTCCCGCATCGAGGAGCACACCTGGGTGCGCCGCGCGGCCGCGGTCGTCACCGACGACCCGCGCACCGGCAACAAGGCGCTGGTCGCGGCGGTCGAGCTGAACGAGCGCACCGCCGCGGTCATGGACCAGGGCCGCGCCGACGCCGCCCACCACCAGTCGAAGGCCTCCAAGGTCCAGGTCAAGGCGCAGTTGTCGAACCCGGGCCTGCGCGATCCCGAGGAACTCGCGGGCCGCGAGGTACTCCCCCTGCCCGGCGGCGCTGCGGCGCCGGAGCAGCGGCGGACCGCCTTCGCCCGCAAGACCTACCGGTTCTACGACGGCGGCCCCGTCACCGCCGAGGACCTCCTCGGCCTGCTCGCGCCGCGACTCCCGGACACGGTCGCGCCTGGGCTCCGGAGCACGGCCTCTCCTCGGCTCCCGGGCACGGCCTCGAAGTCCGCTGCGCGCACTCCGGCCGAGCTGCCGCTCGCCGAACTCGGCGAGATCCTGCGCTGGTTCGGCCCGTTCCGCAGCGAGGACCGGCTGCTGCCGAAGTACTCGTACGCCTCTCCCGGCGCGCTCTACGCGACACAGCTGTACGTAGAGACGAGCGGCCTGCCCGGACTGGCTCCGGGGCTCTACTACCACCACCCGGTCGACCACACCCTCGTACGCATCGGCTCGGAGGGACCTGGCAGCCCCGCGCTGCGGGTGCACTTCCTCGGCAAGAAGCGGGCGATCGAGCCCGTCTACAAGAACAACATCTCCGAGGTGCTGGAGTTCGAGGCCGGCCACATGGTCGGTGTCTTCGAGGAGATCCTGCCCGCGTACGGCCTTGCCATCGCGCCCGCCGCCTTCGCACCGGAGGTGAAGGCGCGCCTGGACGTCACCGACGAGGACTTCTATCTGGGCACCTTCGCGATCACGGAGAACGACGGCCGGGCGCGCCCGGACCAGGTGGAACTGTTCGTGCAGGCGCACGGCGACCGGGTGGGGGGCTTGGAGAACGGCCTGTACCGGTACCGGGACGGCCGGCTCGAACGGCTCGGCGCCGACCTCGTGGAGAAACGGCACGTCATCGCCATCAACCAGGGCGTGTACGAGCGGGCCGCGTTCGGCGTCAGCGCCGTGTCCCGCGCCCCGCAGGCGTGGCTGCACCACATCGTGCTGGGCAGCATGCTCCACCGCCTCCAGCGCGTCCCGGGCATGGGCTTCATGTCCTCCGGCTACTCCTCGAAGACCGGCCACCCGCTCCCGGCCTCCCGGCGCCTGGACGACCTGCTCGCCGCCGCCGGAGTACCGGCCGCGCCCGCCTCGTACTTCTTCGTCGGCGGCCGTGTCAGCGACGAACAGGCCGCGCACGAGGGGATGAACGAGGACGCCGTGCACACCAAGGGCCCGGCCGAGATGATCCGGGACGAGCTCACCCGCTCCCTCCCGGACTACATGATCCCGGCCCGCGTGCTGGTGGTGAACGAGCTGCCGCTGACGGCGAACGGCAAGATCGACGCCAAGGCCACGGCACTCCTGCCGGAGGTCTCCGCGGCCCGTACGTCGTCGGCGTACGTCGCTCCCGGGACCGCGACCGAGCGGTGGCTGGCCGCCGAGTGGGGACGGCTGCTGAAGTACGACGACGTGTCCACCCAGGACGAGTTCTTCGCCTCCGGCGGCAACAGCCTGCACGCCGTCGCGCTCGTCAACAGGGTCAACCGGGAGTTCGGGGTCACCCTGCCGTTGCAGGTCATCTTCGAGTCGCCCAGGCTTGAAGACCTCGCCGCCCGGGTCGACGACGACACCCCCGCGCGGGTGTCCCGCCTCGTCCCGCTGCACACCGACGGCGCGGACAGCCCGGTGTTCTGCTGGCCGGGCCTCGGCGGCTATCCGATGAACCTGCGCCTGCTGGGCCGCGGCGCGAACGTCGACCGGCCGTTCTACGGCATCCAGGCGTACGGCATCAACGCGGGCGAGGTGCCCTACGGCACGATCCGCGAGATGGCGATGGCCGACGTCACCGAGATCCGCCGGGTCCAGCCGTCCGGCCCGTACACGCTGTGGGGCTACTCGTTCGGCGCGCGGGTCGCGTTCGAAGCGGCGTGGCAGCTGGAGCAGTTCGGGGAGAAGGTCGAGAACCTGCTGCTGATCTGCCCGGGCAACCCGAAGGTGCGCACCGGGGACGGCGGGCAGTGGGGCCGCGAGGCGTCGTACGCCAACCCCGCCTACGTGACCATCCTGTTCTCCGTGTTCGCGGGCACCGTCCACGGCCCGGAACTGGACGCCTGCCTGGAACGGGCGACGGACGAGGACTCCTTCGTGGCGTTCGTCCACGGACTGCTGCCCGCGCTCGATGCAGGAACGATTCGCCGCATCACCCGGATCGTCGGGGAGACATACGAGTTCGAGTACAGCTTCCGCGAGCTCCAGGAGCGCCGGATCGACGCCCGGGTCACGATCTTCAAGGCCCGGGGCGACGACTACTCGTTCGTCGAGGACAGCTCCGGCTACTCGGCCCGCCCGCCGGCGGTCGTGGACCTGGACGGTGACCACTACAGCGTGCTCAAGGAGCACGGAGTGGGGGAACTCATCGCCAGGATCCGGTCCGTGACGGGCCGTTAGAGCCCCTGCTCACCCCCAGACCCCTCGCCCCCACGTGACATCCCCCGCCCGTGGGGGCGAGGACTCAGCTGCCCACTTGCCCGAGAGAGGAGAACCGCCGTGCCGCACGTCAGCATCAAGCACTGGCCGCGCACCTTCACCAGCGCCGAGAGGTCCGACCTCGTCGCGTCGCTGACCGAGACGGTCACCCGCGTCTTCGCCTGCGAGCCGGGGTCGGTGTCGATCGCCGTCGAGCCCGTGGAGCCGTCGCGCTGGCTGGACCTGGTGCACACACCGGAACTCGAAGACCGCGCTCACCTGCTGTGGAAGCAGCCGAACTACTCCAAGCCCCTCCCCACCGAAGGAACTTGATGAACACCACGATCCCCGTCGTCCACAGCGACGAGGTGCGCGAGGCGCTGCACGAGAACCGCCCGGTCGTCGCGCTGGAGTCGAACGTCATCACGCACGGCCTGAAGTACCCGCACAACGCGGAGACCGCACACCGGGTCGAGGCCGCCGTCCGCAAGGGCGGCTCCGTCCCGGCGACGATCTGCCTGGAGGACGGCGCGATCCGGGTCGGCATGACCGAGTCCGACATCGAACGGTTCGCGTCCGAGACGGGGATCCCGAAGGTGTCCAGCCGGGACCTGCCGGTGGTACTCGCCCGAGGGGGCCGCGGTGCGACCACCGTCGCGTCCTCGCTGGTCGCGGCGGAGCTCGCCGGGATCCCGTTCTTCTCCTCGGCCGGCCTCGGTGGGGTGCACCGGGGCGCGGAGACCACCATGGACATCTCCTCGGACCTGATCCAGCTCACCCGCTCGAAGGTGGCGGTGGTGTGCGCCGGCGCGAAGATGATCCTCGACCTGAAGCTGACGATGGAGTACCTGGAGACGCAGTGCGTGCCGGTGATCTCCTACGGCTCGGACGACTTCCCCGCGTTCTACTGCGCCTCCAGCGGCGTCCGGTCCCCGCACCGCATCGACGACGAGGACCTGATCGCGAAGGTCGTCGGCACCCACTGGGCCGCCGGGCACCCCGGCGGCGTGGTCATCACGACCCCTCCCCGCCCCGAGGACGCCGTCGACTTCGCCGAGGCGGAGGCCGCGATCAGTGACGCCCTCGCCCAGGCCGGACGGGACGGCGTCACCGGCCAGGGCCTCACGAAATACCTGATGCACGCGGTCGACCGGACCACCGGCGGCCGTACCGCCCAGGCCAACATGGCGGTCCTCATCTCGACGGCGGAGGTCGGCGGCCGGATGGCGGCGGCTTACGCCCGCCTTCGGGCGGAGGGCCACTCCTGACCCCGCCTGGGCGCGCCCGACCTCGCCTGGGCGCGCCCCGGTCACAGCAACCTCCTCGCGACGGACCACTCCTGACCGCCCGTCACGGCACCTGCCCCTGCTGACCCTTCACGGCAACCGCTCCTCAATCACCCTTCACAGAGAGACCACCCACATGTCTTCGCTTTTCGACTCCGTCACCTTCGGCAAGATCCCGCTGAACAACCGCCTCGTGATGGCCCCCATGACCCGCAACCGCGCCAAGCCCTGTGGCGGCGCAACCGAGTTGATGGCCGAGTACTACGCCCAGCGCGCCTCCGCCGGCCTGATCATCACCGAGGGCGTGCAGCCCTCGCAGACCGGCCAGGGCTTCATCAACACCCCGGGACTGCACGACCCCGAGCAGGTGAAGACCTGGCGCACCGTCACCGACGCCGTCCACGCGAACGGCGGCCGGATCGTCGTCCAGCTCATGCACTCGGGCCGGATCGGCCACCCGTCGCTGTACGACAGCGCCCACCAGTCCGTCGCGCCCTCCGCGATCGCCGCCGGCGGGCAGTGCTTCACGCCCGGGGGGCCGCAGGACTACCAGGTGCCGCACGAGCTCACCGTCGACGAAATCGCCGAGACCGTACGGGACTTCGCGACCGCGGCCCGCAACGCGATCGAGGCGGGCTTCGACGGTGTGGAGGTCCACGCCGGCAACGGATTCCTGCTGCACCAGTTCCTCGCCGAGAACACCAACCGCCGTACCGACGCCTACGGCGGCTCTACCGGCAACCGCGTCCGCTTCACCACCGAGGTTGTCGAGGCCGTGGCCACCGCGATCGGCAACGAGCGCACCGCTGTCCGGGTCTCCCCGGGCAACCCGTACAACGACATCGCCGAGGGCGACACCGAGGCGTTGTACGCGGCCCTGATCCCGGCGCTGCCGGAGCTGGCGTTCCTCGAGGTGTGCGAGATCGTCACGCGCCCGGTGACGCAGACGATCCGCGAGCTGTGGCGGGGGAACCTGGTGGTGAACCCGCACGCCACGCCGGACTCTTTCCCCGCCTCGGGGAAGTCGGCGCAGGAGGTCCTGGACGCGGGCCTGGCCGACGCCGTGTCGCTGGGCGCCCTGTTCCTGGCCAACCCGGACCTGCCCGCGCGGATCCAGGAGAGCGGCCCCTTCAACGCGGCCGACGAGTCGGCGTTCTACGGCGGCGACCACCGCGGCTACACCGACTACCCCGTACTCGGCCGGTGAAGGCGGGCAGGCCGATCAGACCGACCGAGCCGGCGCAGGAGGCGAAGGCGGCGAAGGCGGTCGTCAGGGGTTCCGAGCGCCAGTTGCTGCTGTTCTCCGGCCGTGCGCATCCCGAGTTCGCCGAGCGGGTCGCGCAGGAGCTGGGGACCGGCCTGGTGCCCACGCAGGCGCGGGACTTCGCCAACGGCGAGATCTACGTCCGCTTCGAGGAGTCGGTACGCGGCGCGGACTGCTTCGTCGTGCAGTCCCACACGGCTCCGATCAACACGTGGATCATGGAACAGCTCATCATGATCGACGCGTTGAAACGGGCCTCCGCACGCAGTGTCACCGTCGTCGCCCCGTTCTACGGCTACTCGCGGCAGGACAAGAAGCACAGGGGCCGCGAGCCGATCTCGGCCCGGCTGCTCGCGGACCTGCTGACGGCCGCGGGCGCGGACCGGATCATCACCGTCGATCTGCACACCGATCAGATCGTGGGCTTCTTCGACGGGCCGGTGGACCATCTGTTCGCGCTGCCGACGCTCGCGGACCACATCGCCGCGGGCACCGGCCACGCCGGGCTGACCGTGGTGTCACCGGACGCGGGCCGGGTGCGGGTCGCGGACCGGTGGTGCGACCGGCTCGGCGCGCCGCTGGCGATCGTCCACAAGAAGCGGGACAAGGACATCGCCCACCAGATCAGCGTCCACGAGGTGGTCGGCGACGTCGAGGGCCGGGTGTGCGTCCTGGTCGACGACATGGTCGACACGGCGGGCACGATCTGCGCCGCGGCGGAGGCGCTGTACGACAACGGTGCGCGGGATGTGATCGTGGCGGCCACGCACGGCATCCTGTCGGGCCCCGCGGTGGACCGGCTGAAGAACTCGAGGGTGAGCCGGTTCGTGTTCACGGACACCCTGCCGACGGCCGCCGCGACCGGCCTGGACAAGGTGGAGGTGCTGTCGATCGCGCCGGTGGTCGCGCAGGCGATCCGGGAGATCTTCGAGAACGGTTCGGTGACGAACCTGCTCGACAAGCTGTAACCGCCCGCCAAGCGGTAACCACCCGCCCTGCCGGGGCACTTGGCCCCCTCGTACGACACCGCTGCGCGGCTCTTCGAGGGGGCTAGGGGGTGTCGTTGTCCCACTCCAGCAGTGTGGCCTTCACGGCGGGAACATCCTGGTCCAGCCAGTCCACGTCCCAGATCTCGTCCGGTGTCAGCCAGCGCAGCTCGTCATGGTCCTGGAGGGGCCCCGGACCGGCCGAGCCGGGAAGCAGCCGCGCGGTCCACACCTGGAGGACGTACGGCACTCTCAGGGGCCACTCCCCCGGGACGCGGCCGACCGGCTCCGCCGTGACGCCGAGCTCCTCGTGCAGTTCGCGTACCAGGGCCTGTTCGGGGGTCTCGCCCGGTTCGACCTTGCCGCCGGGGAGCTCCCAGCGTCCGGCCAGCTCCGGGGGTGCGCTGCGGCGGGCGGCGAGCAGTCGCCCGCCGTTCAGGAGGGCGGCTCCGACCACCACGATCCGTTCGGTCATGCGCCGGAGCCTACGGGAGCGCCCCGCGCGCCCCGTCGCGCCCGCCCGACCGGATCACCTGCTCCCGTTCTGCCCGAGCCGCTCGACCCAGTACAACTGCTTGTGTCCGCGGTCGTCGAGGCTGTCCGCGATCTTCTGCGCCTCGGCACGGGTCGCGTACCTGCCCACGCGGTAGCGATTGCCGTTGTCGTCCTGCCGGATGACGAGCCAGGGAAGAGTGATCGTGCCGTCGTTCATCGAGCCCCTCCGCTTCCCGCCCCGGGCCCTCGCCGTGCCTCGACCTCTAACGAAACCGCAATCCGCATATGCCCGAGCCTACGCCTAACCTTCACGCAGCGAATACGGCTTTTCACAAAGAGGTACGCAACAAGCCAGGAAGTGGACTTGAGTCCTGGGGCGCACACCGCCGAACGCGCCGTCGACCGCTCTCCCCGCGCCCGCGAGCAGGGCAAAGTCCTTACAGAGTAGGGCTGTTGAGAAAGGCCAGATTCCAACCGGGTTGGTTTGAGGGCTGCTTCACCGGCGGTGGCTGCCACCCTCCCCCGTGGCTACTTCACCGGCAGGTGGTACGCGATCCGGTACCGGTCCGCCGGCAGGACGACGTCCGCCGTCTCGACCGGACGCCCCGACGCGAAGAACGTCCGCTGGATGACGACGACCACATGCCCGGGAACGCCGCCCAGCGAGAGAAGCTCCTCCGCGAGACCCGGGCGGGCGCCCACCTCCTCCGTGACGTTGTCCACGATCACGTCGATGGCCGCCATGCGCTCGACCACGCCCATGCCGCCGAGCGGGCCCTCCTCGGGGAGCATCACCGGCGTACGGCCCGTGACGGCGAGGGGCTCCCAGGAAGTGGAGAGCATCATCGCCTCGCCCCCGTCCCGGTAGACGTAGTTCGTGCACATCACGCGGTCGCCGGGCTGGACGGCGAGCCGCTCGGCGATCGCGACACTCGCCTCGACCTGCCGGCTGTGGGACTCCCAGGTGCCTCGCGCGGAGACGTCGGCCTGCTCCTGGCGGAACGGGGTCGCGCCGCTGTCCGGGCGGTATCCGGAGCGGGCGACACTGCGCGGCACCGGACGCTCCCGTACGTATGTGCCCGACCCGGAGCGGCCCTCGACCAGGCCCTCGGCCATCAGGACCTTGCGCGCCTCCAGTGCGACCGTGTCCGAGACGCCGTACTCCTCGCGGATCCTCGCCTGGGAGGGGAGGCGAGTGTGCGGTGGCAGTGAACCGTCGACGATCTTCTGGCGGAGATCACCCGCGACGCGCAGATACGCCGGCTGTTCACCGAATGTCACTGGCCACTCCCATCAGGTTGTACAGACAGCGACAGCCTGGCAACCGTGGGTTGTCTCACGCAAGCAAAGGCCAAAGATTCACTCGATGTGATGACTTGTGCTTGCCGGGGGCTTTACCCAGGCACTTTCTCCCCGGTATAGCCGCCGTCACACCTCCAGATCGGGGTCACCTCCGCCGTCGTCCGCCGAGCCGTCCTCCCCGCCGTACGTCGGCGGGGTGGTGGCCAGCCCCAGAGCCTCGCGCGTGGTGACCGTCTTCTCGGGGTCGGTGAGGTCCAGCCCCTTCTCGTAGTGCACGTAGAAGGTGTCCACGTCCCCCGCGTCCGCCGCCTTCGCCCACTCCTCCTGCGCCGAGTCGAGGTCCTTCAGGAGAGTGGCAACGGGCTCGGCGGCATCAGGGGCGAACGTATGGTCCTGGAGCATGCCCACCTGCTCCGTGAGCGCGTCCGACACCCTGGTCGCCCACTCCTTGTGACCCGGCAGATCATCCTCGACGTACTCCGCGTCGGGCACCGAGTCCATCGCCGCGTTGAGCACCTGCGCGGCCTCCAGGTAGGCGAGCTGGTCCGCGTCGAGCGTCGTGGCGTCCTGGCGCAGCGAGCCGGTCAGCGTGGCCGTCTCGTCCGTGTTCCCGAACACGCAGGTGATCTCGCGGTCGCCCAGGCCCCAGCTCTGCCGGGTCGGCGTGAAGTAGTACAGGTCGACGTCGTCCGGGACGGCCCAGGTGTCCATCGCGTAGGCGTCCTGGAGCGTGTAGCACTTGTCGTCGGCGGTGTCCGAGATCACGCTGTCGCCGGGGTAACTCCCCTCGCTCATCGAGAAGTTCGCGACCACCTCGCCGTGGTGCTCACCGGCGCACGGCACCTCGTCGACGTCGTACGTCATACCCTCCAGCGAACCGCCCGGCACGTCGAAGCAGTCGCCCTCGTCGAGCGAGAAGGTGCTGTTCTGCGAGTCGTTCGCCGCCTCCTTGAAGCCGTCCCAGAAGTCCCGCGCGCCGCCCGTGGTGACCATGAGCAGGGCCAGCACCACGCCGAGCGAGGACAGCACCACGCCCCCGACCGCCATCCCCTTGCCACGCTCGCCCCGCTTCTTGATCTGCACCAGCGCGACGATCCCGAGGACCAGCCCGACGCCGGGCAGAAAGCAGAGAAGACCGAGCACGAGCGCGGAGATCGCGAGCCCGTTGACGGGCACCGGCGGGACGGGCGCAGGGTAGCCGTAGCCCCAGGGCTGGTGAGGCTGCTGGAACGGCTGCTGCTGGTACGGGCCTTGGGGGTAGGGGCCCTGTGGGTACGGGCCCGGTGGCGTACCGGGAGGCGGGTACTGGCCCTCGGGCTGCTGGGGGCCGGGCGGCGGGGATATGGCCACAGGTACGTACCTTGCTCCTGGTCCGGGCGGATGCGGGTTCGGCGTACGAAACGCCATACGAACTGCAGTACGGCTGGGCGCATCGTAAACGCGGCACGAGCCAGGACGGAATACGGGTCCCTGGCTCGACGTCTCCCTCGCCTCGCGCCTCGTCCTCGCGGCCGGCCGGGTCACGGACCCGAAGCCGTACCGCGAGGACGAGTAGTCGCTAGCCCTGCTCAGGATTCAGAATCCCTGCCCAGGCCTCAGAACTGCAGGGCCCAGGAGTCGATCCGCCCCACATCCTGCGCCGCGTTGTCACTGACCCGCAGCTTCCATACGCCGTTGGCGACCTCGGAGGAGGCGTTCACGGAGTACGTGGTGTTGATGTTGTCGGTGCTGCCGCCGGTGCTGTACGCCTTCAGCGTGTACGCCGTGCCGTCGGGCGCGATCAGCTGCACCTGGAGGTCACCGATGTACGTGTGGACGATGGCCACCGGCACACTCAGCGCCGCGGGTGCGTTGCCCGTGACACCGCTCACCGTGATCGGCGACTCGACGGTGGTGTTGTCGGCGATCGCGTAGTCCCCGGTGTTCTCGAAGCGCGGCCCGGTCGGCGGCGGAGTCGTCGTACCGCCGGGGACATTGAGCAGCCGGTTCGGCGAGCCCGTGCCCGGGCTGGTGACCACACCGGTCGACGAGAGGTTGATGAGCGCTGTCGCCACCTGCGCGGGTGTGGCCGTCGGGTTGTCGGCCAGATAGAGCGCCGCCGCGCCCGCCACGTGCGGTGCCGCCATGGACGTACCGGAGATGGTGCTCGTGGCCGTGTCGCTGGTGTTCCACGACGAGGTGATCGAGGAGCCCGGCGCGAAGATGTCCAGGACCGTGCCGTAGTTGGAGTAGCTGGCACGGGCGTCGGTCGAGGTGGTCGCGCCGACCGTGATGGCCTCGGTGACGCGCGCGGGCGAGTAGTTCGACGCGTTGGCGTTGCTGTTGCCCGCCGCGATGGAGAAGGTGACCCCGGAGGCGATCGCGTTGCGGACGGCCGTGTCGAGCGTGGTGTCCACGCCGCCGCCGAGCGACAGGTTGGCGACGGCCGGCTTGACCGCGTTCGTGGCGACCCAGTCGATGCCCGCGACGACCCCTGCGGTCGTGCCCGAGCCGGCGTTGTCGAGGACGCGGACGCCGACGATCTTGGCCTTCTTCGCCACGCCGTGCAGGGTTCCGGCGATCGTGCCCGCGACGTGTGTGCCGTGGCCGTTGCCGTCCTGCGCGGTGTTGTCGTTGTCGACGGCGTCGTAGCCGTAGGAGGCACGGGTGCCGAAGTCGCTGTGCGTGATGCGTACGCCGGTGTCGATGACGTACGCGGTCACACCCGTCCCGGCCGAGTCCGGGTAGGTGTAGCTGTTGTCGAGCGGAAGGGTCTTCTGGTCGATGCGGTCCAAGCCCCAGGAGGGCGGGCTGGGCTGGGTCGCGTTGATGTGGAAGGTGCGGTTCTGGACGACGGAGGCGACCGCCGGGTCGGCGGCGAACTCCTTCGCTTCGGCCTCGGTGGCCTCGACCGCATAGCCGTTCAGGGCCTCCTTGTACGTACGCTCGATCGTGGCGCCGTACTCCTTGGCGAGGGCCTTGCCCTCGGTGGAACCGGCCTTCGCGGCGTCCGCCTTGAGGGTCACGATGTAGCTGTCGGCGACCGCGTTGGCCGCGCCGGCGTACTGGATGTGTCCTACTCGCTCCGGCGCCGCGTTCGCGGGGAGGGCGGAGACGACTCCGAGGACGAGCGCCGCGCTTGCTATACCGGCCATTCTTCGGCGGGTGTGACGCATCACTGCCATCTGAGGGATCCTCCTCAATCGGTGGTGCGCTGTTGTGGGGGCGGTGCAGCACAAGCAGACAGGGCCATGTCAATCCACTGTGCGGATCCTGTTCGGACCCGGTGCGAAACCTGTGCTTCAGCCGAATGATTGAGGCTTCCGCAGGAATTGCACAAGGGCCCTGCGGGGACGTAACACACGTGCCATGCGCCAGTCATGACACAACGTCAGCAAACCGTACATCTACCCTGCGTACATGACATCATTGCCGGATTGTTACTGCCCGGTGGACGGCACCCGCGTCCCCGCCGGCTCGCTCGCCTGGTGCTGCCCGGCCTGTCGCGGCCCGCTGGACCTGGACTTCGCCCCGACGCCGGCGACCCTCAAGTCCCTTACCGGGCGCGTCAATTCACTCTGGCGCTACACGGAGTGCCTGCCGCTGGCGGCCCCCACCATCAGCCTGGGCGAAGGCCGCACACCGCTGGTCACGCTCCGGGACGGCATCTCCGCCAAGCTCGACTTCCTGATGCCGACGCTGTCGTTCAAGGACCGCGGCGCCGTACTCCTCGCCGAGCTGGCCCTGCGGCTGGGGGCCCGGCAGGTGCTCGCGGACAGCAGCGGCAACGCGGGGACGGCGATCGCCGCGTACTGCGCGCGGGCCGCGCTGCCGTGCACCGTATACGTCCCCGAGGGCACGTCACCGAAAAAGCTGGAGCAGATCGGGGCACACGGGGCGCGGGTGCACGTGGTCGACGGTGACCGTGAGGCCACCGCGGCGGCCGCGCGGGAGGCCGCGGACGAGGAGGGCGTCTTCTACGCCTCGCACGTCTTCAACCCCTACTTCCTGGCAGGAACCAAGACCTACGTCCACGAACTCTGGGAGGACCTCGGCGGCCGCCTCCCCGACGTCATCGTCGTCCCCGTGGGCAACGGCACCCTGCTCCTGGGCGCCGCCCGCGCCGTCGCCGAACTCCACTCGGCGGGCCTCATCGACCGCCGGCCCGCCCTCTACGCGGTCCAGGCCGCCGCCGTCGCCCCGCTCGCCGAGGCCTGGCACGCGGGCGCCGATGACCTGGTCGGGGTGACCCCGGCGGCCCCCACCTTCGCCGAGGGCATCGCGATCCCGCGCCCGCCGCGGGCCCGCCAGATCCTGCGCGCGGTACGGGACTCCGGCGGCGCGTTCCTCACAGTGACGGAGGATCAGATCCGGCACGCGCAGACGGACTTGGCGTCACGGGGGCTGTATGTGGAGTCGACGGGGGTGGCGTGCTGGGCGGCCGTCCGGGACGGGGTGCTGGGCGAGCGGTCCGCCGTGGTGCCGTTGTGCGGGGCGGGGGTGAAGACCGGGCTGGCTCACTGAGTGACGGCCTTGGAAACCACGCCCGCCAGACGCTGCTGTTCCTCCTCCACGATCCGACGGGCGAGGCCGCTGTCCGAGACGTCGACGGCGTCCGGGGTGTGTTCGGCGGTGTCGCTGCGGCGGGCGTAGGCGTCGAAGAGACGGGTCTTGTTCTTGAGGATGTCCAGGAGGCGCTGGTCGACGCTGTCGGTGGCGAGCAGGCGGTGGACCTGGACCGGACGGACCTGGCCCATGCGGTGGGCGCGGGCCACGGCCTGGTGCTCCATGGTCGGCTTGACCTGCGGCTCGCAGAGGATGACCACGGACGCCGCCTGCAGGTTGAGGCCGACGCCGCCGGCCTCGATCTGGCAGAGCAGCACCGCGTGCCCGGGGGCGGCCGTGAAGTCGTCCACCAGGCGCTGTCTGCGCGCGGCGGGAACGGCACCGGAGATCGGGCCGAACAGCCCTTCCCCCAGGGCGTGTTGGACGGTGGCGAGGACGTCCTTGAAGTAGGAGAACACGACGACCTTCAGACCGTTCTCCGCCGCCTCCGCGACCAGCTCCCGCAGCCGTTGCAGCTTCGCCGACCGCTCCTCGTCGGCGTACCCGGCGCGGCGCATCGCCATGAAGTTCCCGTCCTGGACGGCCTTGCGGTACGCCGCCCGGTCCGCCGCGCCGAACTCCTCCCATTCGTCGACCTGGAGGAGGGCGGGGAGTTCGGTGAGGACGTCCTGCTGGTTGCGGCGCAGATACGCGGGGGCGACGGACCTGCGGAAGACATGCGGGCCCGCGGCCGCGGAGCCGTTGTGAATGGTGGGGAGGAGGCCGGGCTGAAGGTAGCGGACAAGGGTGCGGAACTCCTCGACACGGTTCTCCATCGGCGTACCGGTGAGGAACAGGACACGGTCGCAGTGTCCGGTCCAGGCCGCGACCGCCTTGGAGCGACGGGTGTCGGGGTTCTTCACGTAATGCGCCTCGTCGACGACGAGCATCCCGGGCTTGGTGGCCTCGGCGCTCTTGGCGGCCTCGGTGTCCTTGATTCCCCTTGCGCCCTTGGCGATTCCCTTGGCGCCCTTGGCAATTCCCCTTGCGCCCTTGGTTGTTGCCTTGGTTCTCTCCACGCCCTCGGTGCCGCCCGGCTCGGGCAGGCTGTGCAGCACGTCGTACGTCGTGATCGCGACACCCCCGCGCTCCCGCCACTCCTCGTACGCGTCCAGCCGTTCGGAGCCGTGCACCGGCAGGGCCCGCAGGGTGCTGCGCGCGCCGACCTCGCGCGTCCAGTTGATCAGCACGCTGGCCGGGCAGACGACCAGGAAGTGGCTGTGCCCGTCAGCCGCGAGATGGGCCATCGCCGCGATGGCCTGCACGGTCTTCCCGAGCCCCATCTCGTCGCCGAGGACGACCCGCCGCTGGGCCAGCGCGAAACGGGCGCCGAAGGCCTGATAGCCGCGCAGCGAGACCCGTCGGTGCGTGTCGTCCAGCTCCTGCGCGTGCACCCGCTCGGCGACCTCCGACGGTAGGAACCCCTCGGAGGCCTCGACATCCGGACGCTGCTGCGAGACCTCGGCGAGCTGGCTGTAGTACTCCGTGGAACGCAGCTCGAAGTCGACCCACGCCTCGATGTCGGAGGCAGGTTCGCGCAACAGGTCCGCCGACGCCTGGGCCAGCAGCAGTCGTACGTCCCTGGCGGCGGCGCCGGTGGTCAGCTCCCGCAGTTCCACCACCGCCGCCCACGCGCTCTCGCGCCGCTGCCGCCCCGCGAGCGCCATCCGCAGCCGCCCTCCGGCAGGCCGGGCCGCCGTCAGCAACGCGCCGAGCCGCTCGTCGAGCCGGGTGGCCGCGTCCACGGCCCGGCGCAGCTCCGGACCGGCCTCGACGAGTGTGCGCAAGGCGATGACCAGGGCGGTCGTCCGTGGCTCCGGGTGATCGACGTCGATCCGCACGGAAACGGTCTCTTCAACCGCCCGCGCGATCTGCCGCGCGGCGGCGAGCGCCCGGTCGGCGGTCTGCGCGCCCACGCCCGGCACCTGACGCAGCTCGTACCGGCTCGTGCCGTACACCGCCCGCACCGACTCGAACCCGGCCGCCTCAAGCGCACCGAGCCGCAGCCGCCCCTCGGTGACGTCCTTCAGTCGCGAGACGGGGATGGAGCCGAGCTCCCCGGCGACCAGTTCGGCATGTATCGGCACCAGAGCCGCCCGCACCGCTTCGAGCGCCCGCGCGTGATCGGCGAGCACGGCCCGCGCGGCCCCGTACAACCGCGCACCCGCCGTGACCAGTTCCCTGGCCCGCCGTCCGACCGGCAGAGCTTCGCCGACACTCCCCGGCCGCGCCGGCCCCGGCCTCCCACTCCCCTCGACACCCGCCATGCCGCGCCCCTCTTGTGCCATCCGCCCCGATGCGCGCATCTTTCCACGGAGCACTGACAGTCACGGCCTTGGCCTGATCGAGGGGCAGCCTCCGAGAGGGGGGCCACTTCGTGGGTGGCCCCCCTCTCATCCCTGTCAACGCCCGCGCACGACCCGGGCAATGCGGCGGAGCAGCCCCGGCTTCGGCGTGGATTTCGGTGCCTTGGGGACAGCGACCCGCAGAGAGAGGTCGCTTTGCGGGTTCGTCCAGTACGGCGTGATGCGACGGTCCGGCGCCGTGGGATGCGCCACCGCGGTGAGTTCCTCGGAAACCCCGTCCGCGCGTACTGATCCGAGCCGTGCCGACTTGGCCCAGCCTAGTGCGGAGAGACGTACGGAGAGATCCCAGACCCCGTCGCCGAGCGGGGCGCCGCCCACCGCCGTGGCGGGGTCGAGATCCGCCGTCCCGGTGACCGTCAGCCCGTGGTCGGAAGGGGTGACCGCGGACTCCGTAGGAATCCGGAACTCGGCACCACTGCTGCGCTCACGCAGGACCAGGGCCGCGGACGCCTTCTCGGGGGACGCGCCGCCGATGAGCCGCTCGGCGCCGAAGCGCTGGAGCAGGGGCTCGGGGAGCCCTGCCGGGGCCAGGGTGTGATGGGCTCCTTCGCTGGTGTCGATGGTGCTGACGCCGATGACTCCGTCGCCGGACCCCAGCTCAGCGGTGAAGGCCAGGTGCAGGGTCCCGTCGTCCTTCCAGCCCAGCCCGGTGAGGCGTGGCCGGCAGGCGATGGAGCTCTCCCATTCGGCCACCCGTACCAGGTCGTCCGGGTGGTTGTCGGTGAGCAGGCCGATGGTGAGCCGCTGTGCGGCGGGCAGACCTGCCACCGCGGACTCGGACACCCGGTCGGCGACCGCCGCGCGTGCCGCGTCGAAGAGCTCGCGCCGCTCGGGTTCGTCCAGTTCCAGGAACCGCTTTCCACTCAGCCGGTTGAGCACCTCCACACGCAGCCAGCGCCGGTGAAGCCGGTCGCGAGCGGCGCCGGGCTCGGTGAGGGCGCTCGGCCGGATCCCCGACGGCGGCGGCCACCGGGTCCTGGGCCGCGAGGCGGGCCGGCCCACCCGCGGCATGGGCTTCGACTACGTCCACTCCGCCGTCGACGACCACACCCGACTCGCCCACAGCGAGATCCACCCCGACGAGAAGGTCGCGACCTGCGCGGACTTCCTGACTCGCGCGGCCGCGTTCTTCCACCGCCAGGGCATCACCCGCATCGAACGAGTCCTGACGGACAACGCATGGGCCTATCGCAAAGGACTGGCGTGGAAGGCCGTCCTGGCCGAACTCGGCGCAAGCGGCAGACTCACCCGCGCCTACCGCCCCCAGACCAACGGCAAGGTCGAACGCTTCAACCGCACCCTGCTCGAGGAATGGGCCTACCTACGGCCCTACACCAGCAACACCGAACGCACCCAAGCCCTGGCAGACTTCCTCCACACCTACAACCACCACCGCTGCCACACCGCCCTGGACGGACACCCACCCATCAGCCGCGTCAACAACCCTGCGGGTCAATACACCTAGGCCCTGGGCGAACGCCACCGGCGGAGATGGCGGTCCGGCTCGTCCATGATCGGACGTCAGGTGTCGTGCGGCCCGACGTCCGCCGGTCGCGGGCCCAGGTGATCGGCGAGCAGTTGGGCGAGGTGGATGCCGCGGGTGGCGGCGAGCTGGTCGAGTTGGGTGCGGCAGGAGAAGCCGTCGGCCAGGACGACCGAGTCGGCCCCGGCGCCGCGTACGGCCGGCAGCAGCGCTGTCTCGGCGACCGCGACGGAGACGTCGTAGTGCCCGCGCTCGACACCGAAGTTGCCGGCCAGCCCGCAGCATCCGCCGACTGCCTCGATGCTCGCACCGGCGTCTGCGAGCAGGGCTGCGTCGGCGGTCCAGCCCATGACCGCGTGCTGGTGGCAGTGGGGCTGCGCGACACCGGTGACGCCGTCCAGGCG
The DNA here is from genome assembly GCF_040683495.1 of Streptomyces sp. NPDC093544. Lineage (NCBI taxonomy): Bacteria > Bacillati > Actinomycetota > Actinomycetes > Kitasatosporales > Streptomycetaceae > Streptomyces > Streptomyces sp. NPDC093544. The sequence goes on from NZ_JBFBEA010000011.1 coordinate 121,643, forward strand.
TGGCGGCGTCCAGCCCTCGGTGGCGGCCAGTTGCTCGGCCAGCGTGCGCGTCAGCCCCTGGGCGCGGACGGCGCGCTCGTCGCCGGGCAGCAGTTCCGCGGCGTCATGCCGGAACACCGCGGTACAGGACGGTTCCAGGCCGACGACCGGAATTCCTTGCCGCAGCGCGGGTTCCAGCGCATCGAGGCTTCGGCGCAGTTGCCTGCGGGCGCCGTCGAGCTGGCCGGTCGAGATCCACGTCAGTCCGCAGCAGACACGCTTGTCGGTCAACTGCACCGCATAGCCGGCGTCTTCGAGCACCCGCACGGCGGCCTGACCGACCTCAGGACTGAAATGCTCGGTAAAGGTGTCCACCCACAGCAGCACAGGGTTTCCGATCCGGACGGGCCGACCGGCGAACCACTGCCGGAAGGTCTGCCGGGCGAATTCCGGCAGCGGGCGGCGCGAGTCGATACCGCCGAGTCGCTTGGCCGCCGCTGCCATGCGCGGGCGGCGCGTCGCCGCGTTGGCCAGGCGCGGCGCCTTGGCGGCGATCCGGGCCCAGCGTGGCAGCCACCCCAGGGCGTAATGAGATGCCGGGCGCGGGCGGTGCCGGTAGCGCTGGTAGAGGGATTCGGACTTGTAGGTGGCCATGTCGACGCCGGCCGGGCAGTCGGCCGAGCAACCCTTGCAGGACAGGCAGAGGTCGAGCGCCTCGGCGACTTCCGGCGCGCGAAAGCCCCGCACCAGCGAGCCGTTCGCCAGCTCCTGCAGTACCCGAGCCCGGCCGCGGGTGGAGTCCTTCTCGTCTCGGGTGGCGAGGTAGGACGGGCACATGACGCCGCCGGCCGCGGTCGTGTCCGCACGGCACTTGCCGACGCCGACGCAGCGGTGCACCGCCATGGACAGGTCGCCGCCGTCGTGCGGATAGGCGAAGCCGAGACGGGTGCGCAGCGGTTTGGCGGCCGGGACGCGCAGGTCCTGGTCGACGGGTGCCGGGTCGACGATCACGCCGGGGTTCAGCAGGTTGGCCGGGTCGAAGGCGTGCTTGATCGCAGCGAAGGCGGCGATGGCGTCGGGTGAGTACATGTAGGGCAGCAACTCACCGCGCGCCCGGCCATCGCCGTGCTCGCCCGACATCGAGCCGCCGTAGCGGCCGACCAGTTGCGCTGCGGCCACGACGAACTCCCGGTACCCGGGCGGCGCGGTGTTGAACGGGAAGTCGATACGGGCATGTACGCAGCCGTCGCCGAAGTGACCGTATGTCACCCCGTCGAGACCGTGCTCGCTCATCAGCGCACCGAACTCACGCAGGTAACCGGGCAGCTGAGCGGGAGGAACGGCAGCGTCCTCCCATCCGGGCCACGCCGGTGCGCCGGCGGCGGTTCGGCCGCCGAGCCCGGCACCGTCCTCGCGGATGCGCCAGAGCGCACGGGCCGTCGCACCGGTGACAATCACCGAGTCCAGGCAGCCGGCGTCGACGATCAGCCGCTCGGCCTTCGCGCGGGCCTCGGCCTCTGTGCCACCGGCTGTCTCGACGAACAGCCAGCCGTCGCCGCGTGGCAGCTCCGGTACGGCGGCCGCACCACGGCGGGAACGCACCACGTCGACCAGCCGGACGTCCATCCCCTCGATGGCGACGGGATGGTGCGGCAGCAGAGCGGGCACGGCCTCGGCGGCGGCGGGCAGGTCCGGGTAGCCGAGTACGGCCAACGCGACGGCCGCGGGCGAGTCGACCAGCCGTACCGTCGCGCCGAGGATCACGCCGAGCGTGCCTTCGGTGCCGACGAGGAATCGAGCCAGGTCGGCACCGTTCTCGGGCAGCAGATGTTCCATCGAGTAGCCGGAGACCTGCCTGGTGAAGCGGCCGAACTCGGTGCGGATCGGGCCGAGGTGCTTGGTGACGATGCCGTCCAGCGCTGAGCCGTAGGGCCCTGCCGCGGCCAGCCCGTCGCGGCCCTGCCGGCGGGCGTCGACGCGGTCGCCCGCGGCGGTGAGCAGGTCGATCGCGCACACGTTGTCCGCGGTGCGGCCGTAAGCCAGCGCGCGCGAGCCGCAGGCGTTGTTACCCAGGGAGCCGCCGATCGTGGCGCGCGCGTGTGTCGAGGGGTCCGGGCCGTAGCGCAGCCCGTGCGGCGCCGCCGCGGCGGTGATGTCGTCGAGAACGGTGCCGGGCTGGACAACGGCGGTGCGCGCCTCGGCGTCGAGCTCCAGGACGGCGTTCAAGTGCCGGGAGAAGTCCAGCACGATGCCGCTGCCGACCGAGTTGCCGGCCGTCGAGGTGCCGCCCCCGCGGCTGGTCAGCGGGCTGCCGGTCTCGCGCGCGACCGTCATGGCGGCAATGACCTCGTCGGTGTGCCGCGGGAAGGCCACCACGGCAGGAACGACGCGGTAGTTGGAGGCGTCGCTGGAGTACTCCGCCCGACGTCGGGTACTGGCGTCGACGTCGCCCAGGCCGGCCCGTAGAAGGGCCTCGGCCAGCTCGCGCGGGTGGGTCATTGAACCGTTCTCCGTCTCTGCGTCTCTGCGTCTCTGCGTGTTTGCGTGTTTGCGCGACCGGCGATCCGTTGACGCGACCGGTGATCCGTTGCGGTGGCGCGCCGGCGGCAGCCCGCACTCACCGGGCTGCCGCCGCGCGCCGACGATGGTCCGCCTCGTCGTAGCGGCCGGCCCGTCATGTCATGTCGATGGCGATCTTGAACTGGCGTGGCTTGGGGACGAGAGCCGTCTCGAAGGCGCGCTGCACGTCGTCCGCGGCGAACACGTCGCTGACATAGGCTTTCTGCAGCTCTGGGTGTACCGCCAGATAGGCGTCCGCTTCGGCCAGGACGCGGCGGCGGTCACTCGTCCAGCCGGCCCGCAGCGTCAGGTTCTTGCGCAGGAACGTGAGCATCTCAAGCGGATACGTCGCGTCGTCGGGGATGCCGAAGTAGAAGATCTGTCCGCCCGGGGCGACCGCGTCGACACAGACGCGCAGCGTGCTGATCTGGTGTCCGACGGCCTCGACGACCAAGTGTGGCCGGCGGCCCTCGACCAGGCTCGCGGCCCAGCGGTCGGCATTGGACGTCACTACCTCGGACACTCCGAAGGTGGCCGCGTCCGCGCTCCGGTCGGCACGGTCCACACCCGTCACGCGGGCACCGCGGTGGGCCAGCACGTGACTGAACAGCAGCCCGATCGGCCCCTGGCCGAGCACGGTGACCTCGGCTCCGTCGATGTCGGGAATCTGCTCGACGGCGAACAGCACGCAGGCCAGTGGCTGGATCATGACCGCGGTCGTCGGAGTGAGCCTCTTGTCGTACGTCGCGAGCCCCTCGCCGTCGCTGACGACGTACTCCGCGATCGCGTCCATGCCCGACGCCCAGCCGACGACGAGGTCGCCCACGGCGTGCTCGCGATGGTTGGTCAGGACCACCTCGCCGACGACTTCGTGCATCGGAAAGCCAGGGATCCGTGCCGCATAGCCTCTCTTGTCCTTGGGATGGTCGAACACCGCGCCGCGGAAGTTGGGCAGATCGCTGCCACAGATGCCGCCGGACAAGGTGCGGAGCAGGACGTGTCCTGGCGGCACATCCTTCTCGTCAAGGGTGGGTGCGTCGATGCGCTGGAACTGCCCGGGTGCTACCAAGGTCTGTGTCCACACGGTTCTGCCTCCTGTGAGGTGTGAGGTGTGAGGTGCGGTGGCTGAGAGGTGATGTGGGAGTCTCCGGAGACAGGTGCCTCAGGAGACGGCGACGGTGGCGGCGGGCGCCGTGTCCGCGAGTTCGGCCATGACCTCGGACCACGCGACGGGACGGGTCAGCCGGCGCCGGTAACGCGTCACGAGCTTGGGCTGGTTCATGCCGAACACCGCTGTGAGCTCCTCGCCGCGGCGGTACAGCGCGACGAAGCGCGCATCGCCGGTTGACCCGTGGGCGACCACCACCTCATCGAAACCCACCGCGCTGCCCACCATCTGGATCTTGTGTTCGCCGAGGTCGGACCACACCCAGGGCACCGTGACGAAGTCGCGCACCTCGGCACATCCGTGATGCGCCAGGAGGCGCTGTCCGGCGTGCCGCCCCTGCCGTACCGCGTTGTCCCAGTGCTCCACACGGCGCAGCTCCCCAAAGCGCCCGTTGGGCCAGCGGGCGACGTCACCTGCGGCGACGACTCGGTCACCTGCTGCGAGCGTGGCGTCGCACTCGACGCCGTTGTCCAGGACGAGCCCTGAGCCGTCGAGCCACGATGTCTCCGGCACGATGCCGAGCCCGAGCACGACGACGTCGGCGGATACCGATGACCCGTCCCGCAGGACGACCGACTCGACTCGGTCAGTGCCCGCAAGGCGGGTGGCGGCGGCGCAGGTCACCAACCGCACGCCGCGCGCCAGCAGGGGCGCCATGACCGCGGCTCCCACCTGGCGGCCGAGGACGCGCTCGAACGGAGCGGACTGCACCTCCAGCATCGTGACCTCGTGGCCCTGCTCGATACACGCGTTCGCCACCTCGGCTCCGATGAAGCCGCCACCGACCACGACCACCCGCAGGCCGCCGGGCCTGGCGATGTCGTCACGCAGGGCAACCGCGTCGGCGAGCGTGCGCAGCACGTGCGAGCCGGGCAGGTCGGAGCCGGGCAGCGTCCGGGGCGTGCCCCCGGTCGCGATCACGACGCCACCGGACGCGTCGAGCGTCAGGCCGTCGGCGAGCGTCACGCGCGGTCCGTCGAGGTCGAGCCTGGTGGCCGCGACACCCGTGCGCCAGGTCAGCCGGGGGTCGTCGAGCGTCGGCAAGGTGCACTGCGCGGGTTCCCACTGGCCCAGCAGCAGCTGCTTGGACAGCGGCGGCCGGTCGTAGGGCGCCGCGGACTCGGCGCCGACCACGGTCACCGAGGAGACCTCGGGCGACTCCAGCAGCGCCTCGGCGGCGTGCAGACCCGCCAGCGACGCGCCCACGACGACGACGGGCCCGATAGGCCCGGTCACGACGCGACCCCCGCGAACAGCGACGCCGGTGTGGACACCAGGAGCGAGTCCAACTGCTTTTGGCTGACGCCACGCGCGCGGAGACCAGGCACGATGACGTCGCTCACCCGGGTCGGGACCCAGGTGTCGGAAATCACCACGCCGGGCTCCATCCAGTCGCAGAACAGCAGCGCGTCGTGCGACAGGACGATGCGGTCGGCATACCCTTCCGCGCACAGGGTCGCGAGCACGTCCATGCGTGCTTCCTCGGACGGGGTGCCGGGCAGGTACAGACCGAAGCGGTCATCGCCCATGACCGCGCCGCGGTCCATCAGCGCCCGCAGGTAGTCGAGGTCGTCGGTGTCGCCGCTGTGCGCGACCACCACGGTCCCCAGGTCGGCGCCCTCGTCAGCAAGGATGTCGAGCAGCTGCTGGGCCTGTCGGTCCGCCGGGTGGGTGTGAGCGGTGATGGGGGCGCCGGTCTCGGCCGAGGCGCGGGCCGCCGCCCGCAGGATCCGGACGTTGTTCTCGGTGAAGCCCTCGGTGTCGGTGGCCACCTTGATCGACTGGGCCCTGACGCCCGAGTCCCCGATGCCGACGGTGAGGTCACGCAGAAACATCCGGGTGAGGATGTCGTCCGCGACAGAGGTGGGCTTGCGAAACTGCACGTGGTACGGCAGGTAGTCGTAGGTGTAGATGCCGGTGGACATGATCAGGTGGATGTCGACCCGCTCGTTGACCTCACGGACGAAGTCCATGTCGCGGCCGTGGAAGTACGCGGTGCAGTCCAGGATCGAGGTGATGCCACGATCGCGGATCTCCTGCAACCGGCTGACGACGTCCTCGACGACTTCCGACCGGTCGCCGCCCCAGCTCAGTTCGGGATAGAACTTCGCGAACTCCACGCTGGAGGTGACGACATGCTCGTGAGCCAGCATCGGCCCCAGGTCGGACAGCGCGACGGGGCCGCGGACGGTCTCGACCGTGCCCTCGACCGCACTCATGACGACGATCCTGCCGCGGTGGTGGACAGGGCGTGCTTGGGGCAGACCCGTACCGCCGATCGGACCTGCTCAAGATCGTCGAGGCCGACCTCCTCCTTCAGCTGCAGCAGCTCGTCGTCATCGGAAAGCTCGAAGAAGCCCGGTGCCTCGATGGCGCAGACTCCGTTCGCGTCGCACAGGGCCCAGTCCACAGTGACCTTCATCTGTTCCTCTCCTTCATGTGTGGTGATACGGGTACTCATCGGACGGTGTCCGTCCCGGTGCTTTTCGTGCCGGCACAGGCCGGCTCCGTCCTCGTCCGAGGCCGGTGATAGCGGTCACGCCAGTCGTCGCGGCGCTTCGCGTCGGCGGCGAAGCCTGCGGTCACATGACCGATGTCGCTGCCGATCGAGACGAGTTGGACGCCGGCGGCGAGCAGCCACTCGGCCATCTCGGTCGACAGGGCGGGAGCGCCTACGACCACCCCATGTCGCTCGGCGGCTGCCACGACGCGCTCGACCGGTCCCCGCAGCACATCCGGCTTCCAGGCGTCGGCCAGTGCGTGTCCCAGGTCCAGAGCGAGGTCGACAGGGCCGAGGAACAGGCCGTCAAGACCGGGAGTCGCGGCGATGGCATCGACATCGGCCAGGCCCGCGGCCGTCTCGATCATCGCCAGACACAGGGGGCTTCCACTGTCGTGCCCAAGGTCGTAGAAGCTGCGCACCGGCCCGAAAGACCGGGTCCCCAGCGGCGGGTAGCGCACGGCCGCGACCATGTCGGCCGCCTCCTGCGCGGACGACACGAGGGGCACCACGACGCCGGCGGCGCCGAGGTCGAGCGCCCGCATGATCAGCCGAGGGTCGTTGGCGCCGACGCGCACGAGCGGCGCGGACCCCCCGAGCTCGACCGCCTGGATACACGCGAGAAGGTCGCCGTCACTCACGGCCCCGTGCTGCGTATCGAACAGCACCCAGTCCATCCCGGCCCGCCCCGCCACTTCGGCCAGCAATGTCGAGCCCACGCACGACCACAGGCCGAGCGAGGGATGTCCCGCGGCCACGGCCGCTTTGATGGCGTTCATGTGTGTAGCCTGGCCGAAACGTGACCGATACCTCCAATATCAACGGTGATGACCAAAGGGAATCGTCACCATTGGCGGTGCTGTCACGACGGAGGCAGAGCATGTGGCACACGCGGGATCTCAAGTATTTCGTCGCAGTGGCCGAGCATCAGCACTTCACTCGCGCGGCGAACGCTCTGTACGTCTCGCAATCGGCGCTGAGCAAGCAGGTCGCCTCGCTCGAGCGCACGGTGGGAGCGCAGCTCTTCGACCGGATGCACGACGGCGCCCGGCTGACTCCGCCCGGCGAGGCGCTCCTGCCCTACGCCCGCCAGGTGCTCCTGTTGTCCGAGCAGGCCGAGTCGGCAGTCCGGCGAGCGGCGACACGGGGCAAGGACCTCACGATCGGGTTTTGGCTGTCACCCGGCAACGGTCTGATTTCGGAGGCTCTCAGGACTCTTGGCTCCTCGCACCCCGGCACACGCGTCACCTTCCGCCGCGCCGACTGGTCCGAGCCCACCGCCGGAATCGACACCCACCACTGCGACGTGGCGTTGCTGTGGGTCGATCCCGGCTTCGTCCTCCGCGGCATGCACCAGATCGTGCTGGCGAGTGAGTCGCTGGTGCTGGCGATGCCGCCGTCCCACCCACTGGCCCAGCAGGACCTCGTGCATGTCGACGCTCTGGTCGACGAGGTCATGCTCGCCATCCCGCCAGGCACCAGCACCGCCTCGGCGGCAAGTCGCCGGCTTACGCAGTTGGGTGCGGCCTCCTGTCTCGTGCGCGCGATCGATGAGACGCAGGAGAGCATCATGAGCGGTTTGGGCGTCATCGCGGTCCCGCAGTCCATCGCCGCGGCCCACCTGCGGCCCCCGATCGTGACGCGGCCGCTGGTCGGCGCGACGGGTCTTGATCTGGTGGCGGCGTGGCGCCCGTCCGACGAGTCGCACCCGGAGCTGCGCGCACTCGTGGAGTGTCTGGTGCAGGCCGCACCCGTCGCGCTGCACGCCGCGGACTGACACCGTCGGGGCCCGTCCGCTTCCCTCAGTAGCCCATCGCCATATGGAATCGCCATGGATGTTGGACACCGCTGCGCGCACCCCGCATCGTCGGAAACGACCGCGAGAAGGTGGCGGCCGCAACGTCACGGGACGTGATGAAGGAAGCGGGAAACAACATGAGTGCAGTGGCCGAGCAGGCTGAAAACCGAAACGAGGAATTCTCGTACGATCCGTTCACGCCAGCGGTGATGAACAATCCTTTGCCCTTTTACGCACACCTGCGCGAGCACCACCCGGTCTATTACATCGAGCAGTACGACACGTACTTTCTGTCGCGTTTCCAGGACGCGTGGGACTTCCTGTCGATTTCGGACAACACATTCGTCGGGGCCGAGGGCACGCTGCCGCCGCCGGAAGTGCTGCGCCGGATCAGTCGGGGTGACATCCCGGACGTCCCGCTCGACCCGCTGGGACCGCACGGCTTCCAGCCCTCGCCGTACTACGAGATCCTGCGTCAGGGGCACGGAAAGCCGCTGCGCCCCGGTGCCGTCGGACGTCTCGCCGACTACGTCCGCGAGGTGACGCGCGAGCGACTCGATCTGCTCGTGCCACGAGGAACCTTCGACCTGACGCAGCACTTCGGCGGCATCGTCTCCGCCTCGGTCATGTGCCACATGTTCCGCCTGCCCGTCAGCGAGGCGAAGTACGTCCTCGACACGGTCAACTCGGTGTCGATGACCGACCCCGAGAAGGGCGGCTCCGACATCGCTCTGCTGTTCCAGCGGCTGCGCGAGATCGTCGAGCCGGTGGTCCGCGCCCGCCGCAAGGAGGGGCCCGACGGCGGTTTCCCGCTCGTGGACGGCATGTTCGACGTCAATCTGCCGGGGCGCGGACCCCTCACTGATCGCGAGATCGCCGATACCATCGCCGTCGTCCTGCTCGGTGGCACCGAGACGGTGCCGAAGGTCGTCGCGCACGGCCTGTGGGAGCTGTCGAAGGACCCGGCCCAGTGGGACGCGGTCCGCAGCGATCCCGCCCAGCACGCCGGCGCCGCGTTCGAGGAGATGGTCCGCTACTGCGGACCGGCGCAATGGTTCCTGCGCACGGTCCGCCGGCCGGCGGTCGTGGCCGGCCAGGAGATGCGTCCTGGCCAGCGCGTCGCGTACCTCCTGCCCTCAGCGGCCCGCGACGAGCGTGAGTACGGCGACGACGCCGACAGCTTCCGCTGGAACCGTGAGATCTCCCGCACCATCAACTTCGGCCACGGTCAGCACTTCTGCATCGGCATCCACCTCGCCCGGCTCGAAGGCCGCATCCTGGTCGAGGAGTTCGTCAAGCGGGTCGATCACTTCGAGGTCGACACCGCCCGGGCGGTGCGACGCCCGTCCAACTTCCAGTGGGGCTGGAACGAGCTGCCGATCCACGTTCCTTAGGGCGTTCCGTCGAGCTGACGGTTCCCTCGCTGGGCACCTCGCCAGACCCCTCGCCAGGCTGCGGCGGCGCCATCGCGCTCGTGTTCAGCCGCAGCAGGTCGCTTTCCACCGCATTCGTTCCACCGCACTCGAAGGAGTACCAACACCATGGGCATTCTCACCAGCAGCTCGGAGACGGCGTTCACGCAATCCCCCGCAACTGTCTATGACTTCGTCACCGACCCGCGCAACTGGCCCAAGACCTACCCGGGCAGCACCGGCATCGAAGGGGTCGAAGAGCTGCCGCTCAAGGTGGGCGACGTCTGGAGCGAGAAGGGTCAAATCGGGGCCGAGGAACAGCTCTTCACCTGGCGTCTCCTGACAGCTGTCCGGCCCACCAAGTTCGTCTTCCAGTCCATCGGCCTGCTGGGTAAGCACCTTGACGGCACCGGCGGCTGGGAGGGAATCATGACGATCTCCTACACCTTCTCGACGCCCGGAACCGGCGTCACGTTGTTCCACCGGAACTTGAGTACCGAGGTACCCAAGTTCGCCACCATCCCCGACGCCATATTGCTGTCACATGCGCCCTCGCACATCGACTCCTACCACGAGGGTGTCGGCAAGTTGCTCGGTTGACAAGCGATCCCCGGGCGGGGCTCGAGTCGGATCCACCGGCTTTATGTCTGTGGATAGTTCCTCTGTTCTGTCCGGGGAGGTTGTGGACAGTGGCGATGATCACCGTCGGGGGATCCTGAACGAGTGAGGGCCTTCCGGGTTCGCTGTGGATTGCGACAGTCGCCGGCGAGTTTGTCCGCGAGGGGTCTCGGGAGCCATGAAGAAAGTGTGATCGCGGGGCAGTTGGTGCACCCCGCTCCCTCTCCTGCGGTGCTGCGACCCACGATCCGGCACGGGAGTCTCACCGGCATCCCAGCACGATCCCAGCACGGGATTCGCGACAAAGTACGAGAGGGCTCAGCATCCTCGTCGCTGCACAACAGCGCCGGCAAGGGGGACCAGCAACACCGGCCTGGTCTCCAGCACCCGGTCCCCGGCCCGTTGCGGCATCCCCTCGAAGGCGCCTTCGGCATCCATCAGGTACGGCACCTCGTCGACGACCAGCACGCCCGCCCGGTCGGCGGGCAGCGCCACCGCCAGCACGTCGAACGCGGCGTCCCAGCTCTCCGGCCGTGCGGCGGTCACGAGCGCCAACGGCAGCGTCGAGGCCCGGGCGTCCCGGGTCAGTCGTACAAGATCATCCCTGGGGACGCACCGGTCGCCGCACAGAACAAGAACGGAGCTCCGGAGCGCCCCGCAAACCGCTCGACCTGTCGCGACTTGCCGACCCGGCGCCGCCCGCGCAACATCACGCACCGACCGGGCCGCTCCCCGCCGCCACCTCCTGCAGCTCCCGCTCCAACGTCGCCAGCTACTGATGACGACCTACAAAATCAGCCACGTCCGCCGACCTCCACGCATGGAACCAACACCCGTGTTAGTAAATCGGACATAAGCGGCATGCCCGCCCCGCGCCAGTCAGCCGAAGACCGTCGATCTGGGCACGGCCGACCAACCCACCCAGCGCGGGAACCAGCAACGGAAACCAGCAAGGGGCCGGCTCCCGAAAGAGCCGACCCCTTGCCGCCTGCAGACTTGACGAACTACCTGGCCCGCAGTAACAAGCCGATTACACGTTGAAGCGGAACGTTCAAGAAACCCCCTGCTCCCCAATGTTCCCAAGGGTTTCACCTCTCCCGGAGGGTGCTGGGTCAGCACCAAGTCAGCACGGTGTCGATCAGTCAGCACGGTCACGCCGCCAGCGCCGACGCCGATACCAACGCCTGACGAGGAACCGACGGGCGCAGCGCCTCCTGCATGACGTCCCGGCACCGGTCCCACGCCTCCGGCACCAGGTGCCCGTACGTGTCGACGGTCGTCTTGATGTTGCGGTGACCGAGCCAACGGCTCACCTCGTGGATCGGCACGCCGTTCGCCAGGGCGGTCGAGGCGAAGAAGTGACGCAGCGAGTGCGGCGTGTACTTCGACTTCCCGTCCGGCGTCACCACACCGGCCGCCGTCAGCGCCTTGCGCCAGTGGTACCCGTACGTCGAGGCCGTAGGCATCTTGCCCTTGCCGCGCTCGCGCGGGGCAAACAGCACCTCGAAGCCGTCCAGCTCAACCGTTCCCCAGCGCTTCAGATGCACCCCGAGTTCCTGGTCGAGGAAGAGTGGCGTGGGCACGTCCCGGAACTCCTCCGCCGTACGGTGCTTGAGCGGGACGAAGCGTGTGACGCAGTCACCCTGGTTGGCCTTCGCGCTGATCTGCCGACGCAGCCGGAGGAAGCCGTCGCGCTGACAGTCGGCCGAGAAGCCGAGGGTCTCGCTGATGCGCAGCCCCGCGCCCGCCTGGAGCCACACCGTCAGCCGGTACTGATCGGACATGGCCGCCGCAATGGCGTACACCTCGGCCAGCGTAGGGATCTCGTCCGGGTCGACCGCAGCGCCCGCTGTCTTCAGCGGCGGCACCTCATCGCACGGGCTGTCAGGTATCCGGCGCTCCTTCACGGCCGCCGTCATCATGCTGCGCAGGATGTTCATGCGGTCGTTGACCGTCGCAGCCGCCAACCCCCGTGTCACCATGGCCGTTTGGAGCTTCTTCACGTCCGCGACGATGAGACCGCTGAGCGTCCGGGAGCCCAGTTCGGGGATCAGGTGATTGGAGAGGAAGCCCTGATAGTTGCGCCGGGTGGACTCGTTCACCTGGTGCTGCTCCAACCACTCCTCGGCCCACTTCCGCAGCGAGATCTGACCGAGCTGGGGGTCGATGTAGACACCCTGGCGCTTGTCGTTCTCCGCCTTGACGCCGAAGCTCTCTGCTTCCTTCTTCGTCGGGAACGAACGCTCGCGCTGCCGTGCGCTTCTCCCTCCCGGCTCCCGGTAGCGTACGGTCCACAGGTGCGCGCACCGGGTCTTGTTCTGGCAGTCACACTTCTTCAGTTCCTGCGCCATGCTTCATCCCCCTGAGTGTCGCGTTGGCCTTCTCTGTCAGTCGCCCGCCCGCTTTGCCTTCGACCTTCGTCAGGAAGCCCCTCTGCCGAGCGGCTCGCAGGTGGCCCTTCACCGTGGCTGGGTTCAAGTCGAACGCCACGGCCAGGCGCTGCGCCGGGGCGCGCTCCCCGGCATCAACGAAGTGCACGTAGAGGGCAGACAGCACCGCCAGGCGCTCATCCGTGACCCCGCCCGGCATGGCGGCCAGTAGTTCACCGAGGTCGCGAATTTCCATCTCGGCAGCATCCGCAAGGGATCGCATCGCGGCGAAGTCCTCGCTTGGCGGGGCTGTGTTGATCTGCCGGAGAACAGTGCTCGTGATGCCGCGTGCGACCTCCTGCGGGTCAGCATCGTCCGTAGGCGCGATGTGGATCTCTCGGGGGCCTCCTGACCCGATGGCACCGGGCGGCCGATACATGGTCACCATCCATGCGCCGAAGCGCTTGGTGACAGTCACACCGGGCTGCGGATCCGCTCCGGGAGGCTGAGGTGTCGTGTTCATAGCTGAAACATAAGTCGATCACCCGCCTTCGTCAAGTCCGGATGCGACAAAGCCGGACTTGACCAAGCTGGATGGACAGCTCAAGATGTGAACGTCCACCTGCCGTCCCTGAAGGAGACCAGTCTTTGCACCACAACCGCCTCATGGCCATCGATGAACTGGCCGAGTACCTGGGCCAGAAGCCCGCGTGGATCTACAACAACCATCGAGCACTCGGCATCCCGTCGCGGAAGGTCGGTGGCAGCCTGCGGTTCCGCCTATCCGAGGTCGACCGTTGGATCGACCGAGAGTGCCCGGTCTCGGCCTGACCTGATTTTGCCCTCACCCGTACCCGACCGAAAGGAGGTCACATGATCCCGCCGCCTGGCGGGAGGACGCCGGCGCGCCTGAGCGCCGTGAACGAAAGGGCGGCCACCCACCATGGGAGCCATCAAGGACAAGGGGCGGCAGCTCCACCAGATCGAGCGTGTCCCGTACGAGGATGCCTTCCTCATCGGCGATCTCCTCTCGACCCGCATCACGACCCTGGCTGGAGAGCCGAAGGCGGGTAAGACGCTGTTCGCCGCGGGGATGGGCATAGCGCTGATCAACGGGGAGAAGGAATTCCTCGGGCAGCCCGTGCTCCGGAAGCTCGACCACATCGTGTTCGGCCTGACCGACGACGGCGCCCCAGAGGAACTGAAGGAGCGTCTGCACGGCGCTGTACCAGCCGACTCGGTCACCGTGTTCCCCGTCGAGGACCCCGGACACTCCGACTACTGGCCGGGCATCGTGGACGACCTCATAGACATGAAGCCCGGGCTGTTCGTCCTGGACAACATCATCGGTGCGCTTGCCCCCGGTGAAGACATCGCGTCCTCCGTCACCGCGCAGCGCGTCATGCGCAACCTGAAGCCGATCAGCCAAGCGGGCATCCCCGTGCTCCTCGTAACCCATACACCCAAGGGACCGGCAGAAGGCATGTCCGTCGCCTCGTCGCCCATCGGAGGCCGTGCGATCGCGGCAGGTTCCCGGGCGGTGATCGCGCTGCGCAACTCCGAGAAGTACGGACGCCGCGTCCAGACCATCATCAACCGAGCCACGGAGGACCTGAACCTGCGAGTCGCCGTACGTCCAACTGGCGACGCCAGCGAGGTGCCGATCTGGGAGCGCGTGCACACGAAGCCCCAGCGCGGGCCGAGCATTCAGACAGCGACTCCGTGGCAGGAACTGCTCACCGAACAGATCATCAAGGAGCAGCCTGAAGAGACCTCCATCGCCGGACTCGCTCATCGCTACGCCGACGGCGCCGGCAAGGCGGTCAGCACCATCCGGGCGGAGCTCACGAAGCGCCTTGTCCTCACCTGCGAGGGATGGGCAGCGGCGTAGTGAACTGCTGATGATGACGCCTCCCCCTTATAAAGACTTCGTCATCAACCTCCACCTCGCTCCGCTCGGCAAGCCCCACTCCGCACGTGACCTGCGCACTTACGTAAGCAAGTCAGATTCTCTGAACTCTGGCGGCCTTCGGCCGACCAGCACGCAGGCCACTGGAAGACTGGGGAGATCAAGAGGGCCGCTTCGCGACCCCCCTCGCAGGCCCAGCGGCGAACGGGAAGTAACAGTGCGGCCCCGGAGGGGACCGCCAGTAGACGTACAACTCGACGGCGAAGCAAAGAGGGCGCGTCAGCGCCCACAGCGCAAGGGACTACGACAAGCACGGCGGCCGAAGGCCGCCCACATCGGAAAGCCCCTGCCAACTACGGCCCGACGCTGTTGGTTAATTCGGGGTCGTGATCAATTCGCCCCGCCGATCTTTTGGTCGGCGGGGCGAAGTCGTGCGAAGTGGCTGGTGCGGGTGAGGGCTCGTGGGGTGCCGGTGAGGTGGGCGTCGATGCGTGCGAGGTTGATGGCGGCGCCGGTGAGCTGGTGCTGGAGAGTGGTCTTGGCCAGACCCTGGTAGCGGGACCTGCGCAGGCCACAGCGCTGGACGCCTTGGGAGATCGTGCCTTCGACTCCCGCACGGGTCTTGTAGCGCTCCTTCCAGGTGTCGGTTTCCTGTTCGGCGCGGGCCTGGCGGAGGGCCTCATGTTCGGCGCGGGGCTGCAGGGTGAGGCGTCTGCCGGTGCTGGAGGTTGTGCACTGCTCACGGACCGGGCAGGGCCGGCAGTCGCCCTTGTTGAAGCGGACCCGGATCACGGGAGTACCTTCCTCGGAACGGTCGGGGTTCCAGCGTCTGGTGGTCTTGCCTCCCGGGCAGGTCACCTGCTTGTTCTCCCAGTTGATGGTGAAGGCATCGCCGGTGAAGCCGCCGTCCGCGCGGGTCTGGGGACTGCCGTCCCTCTTGGCCGGTCCGGTAAGTGTGATGCCGTACTCGCGACGGGCGTGGACGAACTCGTGCGCGTCGACGTATCCAGCGTCGACCAGATGCTCACCGGGCAGACAGCCCGCTTCGGCGAGCCGGGCATGCACGGCCTGGGTCATCGACACGTCGGGGACCGTCGCGTCGGTGGTGGCCACGTTCGTGATCAGGTTCGGAGCGTCGGGCTCGCAGGTCTCGGTGAGGTGGACCTTGTAGCCGTCCCAGAAGGTGTCGCGTTTGACGCTGCCGCGCGCCTGGATGTCATAGGGGGTGACCAGGCGCATCGCGCCCGGCGGCCGGTCTTTTGGGTCCCGCCGCCTCACCCCGCCGTCGACCAGGTGGAAGTACTGCACCTATGCCCGCCGCAGGGTTTCCACCTCGTCCAACATGCACAGGCCGGGGGGAGCGGCGGGAGCGAAGACCGCCTCAAGCAGCCGCGTTCCGTCCCTGCCGATCCGCAGTCCCACCTCGTCCCGCTTGGTGCGGGCCTGGGGAAACCGGGAGTCTTCGGCCTTCGTCGCGTAGTGCCTGAACCAGTCCGGCTCCGCGACACCGGCCAGCCAGTCGGGGGCCGCCTTGGCCAGCGCGTTCAACGCCGAGCGCAGTGTTTCCGCGACCAGCTCCAGCCAGCACAGCTGACGGGCCGCGGACAGCACGTGCGTGGAGTCGGTGCGGGCCCGGCCGGCCGTCTTGAGCAGGCCCTTCTCCCGGGCCGCGGCCAGGATGCCGTCCAGCACCCGCCGCCCGGCATCCACCTCGACCAGCCGGTCCCGGAACTCCGACAGGACCGAGAAATCGAAGCCCGGATCGCCGAGGTCCAGCGCGAGGGCGTACTTGAAGTCGATCCTGGCCCGCACTGCCTCCGCGGCCTGCCGGTCGGTCAGGCCTTCCACGAACTGCAACACCAGCACCAATGCCAGCCGCCCCGGCGACCAGGCGGGCTTCCCCCGGGCCGGGAACAGGTCCGCGAACTCATCGTCAGTGAACAACGGCCCCAACTCGTCCCGGACCCGGACCGCCAAGCTCCCCTTCGGGAACGCGGCCCGCGCCACCCGCACCGTCTCCGCCGGGATCTCCCCTGAACCCTTCGGCTGCAAAGACATCCACACCCACCCCATACGACAACGTCGGCCTTCAAGACCACAACCAGGTCTTGAAGGCCGACGTCACGCTCGACCCCGAATTAACCAACAGCGTCACTACGGCCCCTGCCGGGGCCGACAGCGGTAAGGACCTTTCACGGGGCGCTGTCGCGCCCCTCCTAACGAAGAGGTCAACGGCAAGGCGGCCCCTGAGGGGGCCGTCAAGTACGAAGCCCCTTACCCCTTCGCCGCTGCCTCCCCTCGGGGTCGCTGTCGCGGCCCACTCGGTGCAGCTCTGCTCAAGTGCTCACTCTGCTGCTCCTCGCCGCCGAACTAAACCTCGGACTACTCCAAGATCCCCAGCACGGGAAGGGAGAATCCGCGGTCCTTGAGAAGCGCCGAGCAAGACCACTCTCAAATGGGGACGCCCCAGGCACCCTTCATGACGTCCGCCGCGTGGATAGGCGCATCACAAGTTGACGGCAGCTTCGATCGATCCACCGTCTCCGGCCCTGGCCACGGGTACCGTGCCGTCGCTCACCAAGTCCACGACCGTATCGGCGTGTTCCCTGATCAGATAGTCCATGGCGTGCTCGGTCGACGACTGGTACTCAAGCTGCTCGCTGTAGAAGCGGAGACGTTCCTGAGCGTCCTCGATGATCTCGCCCCAGGTACGCACCCAGATCCGATAGGCAGGCTGGTTGACGGCGCATCCGGGCATCCGGTCTGGCTGGTGGGCAAGTTGGCGGAGGCCGTCGTCCATGGCATTGCCGACGAGCCAAAAGTCCCAAGTCACCTTGGGATCCCGGAACCTGTCGTCGTTCATGACCGCTTGCGCGTAGCCGTTGATCTGCGCGAACTCGGTCATACCGAGGGTGACACTCGACCTCTTGAGCTCCACCACGAGATGGTGACGCTCCCCTTTGCGCTGCCGGGCAGCACGGGACAGCATCAGGTCGACGATCCCCCGGCTCCCGTCCTCCCTCAAGACAGGGGCCGGTACTGGCGCATCCCGGTCGAGAAGACGACAGTGCTGCCTCAGCACCTCGTTCAGACTGCGATCACTGACGTGCAGTCCGTACTCCTCACCGAAGATCCAGCACTCGTTCTCCAGGATCCGGTGCAGCTCGGTGCGCTCCTTGACCCGCCCCTTGGCCACGGGCTCGAAGACGAGGTGCTCCAGAGCCGACAGGAAATCGAGACGTCCGGTCGTCGCCGTCGACGCCTTGATCAGGGCGGACAGTGGCGTACGGTCCAGCAGCCGGCTGAGTTCCGTCTGTTCCTGCTTGGAGAGCGCGAAGAGCTCCTCGGCGATGCGAAGCACTTCGCTCGGCTCGTGCGTCAGGACGGAGCGCAGAAGTGCGAAGGACACCTTCTGGGCCCTCTTGCTCGCCGGCAAGTGCCGGACGACTGCGGTCGCCACTGCGTCGAAGGTCTCGCGTTCCGCGCGCTCCTGATCATTGGCGGGCTCGCCCGCATACGGGTAGAAGCCTTCCGCGCGCCACGAGTCGACGAGCTCCTGACGGCGTTCGTCGGCGCGGGAACGGAAATGCGCACGCATATGCTCGCGAGCTTCAGCCAGCACCTCGGCAGCGGGCCCTTCCGGCGTCCAATCGGCAAAGACGAGGTCACCGGCCGAATCGTCCTCGAACCCCGCCCAGGAGAGGTATGCCGTGAAGTGGAAGCCCGGAGCCTGGATCTCCGGCTTCAGTTGCGCCAACGACATCTCTCGGCCGTCGCACAGGATCAGAGCCCTGGAGAAGGGACGCGACCATTCGATGATCTTCAGCTGGGCCGACGGGTGAGGACTTCCCGACGGAGCCGCCACCTCGTATGTGTCGACGTGAACCTGTTCCGACGCCGGGTCCAGCCGCATCCCGTCGTAGGTGATGCAGATGTCCGGGTACGCCTCCAGGTGGAGCGCGAAGGCGGCGGTGAGCGCGGTACGGGCGGCGTCCTCGGTCAGCTTCTGAAGGTCCTCGCCGCCGAACGCTTCGAAGGCTGTCCCTGTCGCTTCGACCGTCAGATCGGGACCGGTGACGTCGAACTCGTCCATGGAACTGCGGTCGGACTCGATGACGACACGACGACGGCTCCCCTTCGCTTCACTCACGCTGATCCAGCGCACCTCAGTGCCGAGCGCGAACGCCCGGACCCGACCTCGCCCGTTCTTCCCGTGCAGCACACGCTTCTTGACCTCACTGGCTTGCGCGCGCTTCTTCCACGACGTACCGATCTGCTCGAAGTAGTCGCCGCACTTCTCCGCGTCGATGCCGGTGCCATCGTCGATCACGGCAACCCGGTCGACGCCACCGAAGTCGTTGCGCTCAAGCTCCACGGTGACGTGTTCGGCATCCGCATCGAGGGAGTTCCAGATCAGCTCCTCGATGGCTCCAACGGGATGACGCAGTCGAGCGAGCTCCTCGACGTGGCCCCGCCCTACGGTCAACCGAAGCTTCGCCATGGGGTCCAGCACCTTCCGCGTCATCGCCATCTGATGGATTTGCGAGAGAAGCGCGATGCTTCCCCCATCATTAACTCGGATACCTGATAAACGTCACTCAAAGCTTTCGAGCAACGAAAGTGCGTCCACAGTCTTCGCAGCCTTCAGGCCGGATGTGGGGCTGGCGCTGTGGCGAAGGCCCTGTCCAGACCGGAGCAGCTCCAGCCGTGCTCAACGTCCCGCCCAGAGCTCGTCAGAGAGCGGTGCGGCGTTCAAACCATCACGACGGCTGCGCCAGTCCGGCAGGAAGCCGTCCATCAACTCGACAAAGCGCTGGCCATGTCCCCGTTCGAGATAGTGGACCATCTCGTGAACAACGACGTACTCAAGGCACTCTGGATGCTTCTTGGCCAGTTCGGAGTTGAACCACAGGCGGCGGGTTTCCCGGTTGCAGGAGCCCCACTTCGTCTTCATCCGCCGGATGCCCCACCACGGCACCGAAACCCCTAGCTTCGACTCCCAGCGCTCGATGAGCGCAGGGATGGCCTGCCGGAGTTGCTCGCGGCACCACTGGTCGAGCAAGTCACGACGGCGTTCGTCACTCGTGCCGATCGGCACGTACAGCAGCATGCGGTCGCCGTCGATTTCAACATGCAGGCGTCCTGGCCGCTCGATGACCTTCAGGCGACGCCGCACACCCCAGACGTAGTGGGACTCGCCGCTGACCATCTCGCGCACCGACTGCCGCTGGGCTGAACGCAGTTGATCCTGCTGACGCTTGATCCACGGCAACCGCTGGATGACGGCCAGGCGGACCTGATCGTCATCCAGCTGTTGGGGGGCAGCCACCCGAACACGCCCTATGGGTGGGTAGACGCCGATGTGCAGGTTCTTGATGTCCTTGTAGATCACGTGGACGTCAATGCCCCGAACAGCGAGGTGGGCGCTAGTGGTACTCATTCCGTGCTTTCACCAGTTCAAAGAGCTCGTCAAGCCGATCGAAGTCCTCGGGAAGTGTCCGCTTGAGCGCGTTGCGGACCTTGCGCTCCCTCAACGAGTTTCCCACCCACGCGTGCGGCTTGGAGTGGAGCACCGTCGTATCAACCTCGGCGGCCAAACGCTCATCAGGTAGGAAGAAGTCGACTAGCGCCCGCTTCGCCCCGTTGTTGGCCCAGGTGGGGTACTTATAGGAGTCACCTGAATCTCCTCTGCCGAGCTGCGCGGCAGCCTCCAACAATTTAGCCAGGTAGTCCTGGTACTCGATCGCACCCTTGCGTCGCTCCTCGATTATGGCGTCGAGCAGCTCTGACATCTTGTCGAAGTACTTCGGGTTCGTCGCATGCTCTTCGATGATCAGCTTGCGCATGTTGTTGGCGACCGTCTCGGCAACCGCTTCAGGACTGTTCTTGATTCCCTTCGGCAACTTGTCCAGGGCTCCTGCGCCGAGTTCGACGATGAGCTGGACGAGCCCGGTCTCCTCGAAGTTGGACACGGTCTCGGACGCGTCTGCCTGGATGTAGGTGTCCAGGAGGAACCGCATACCGGCCTCGTACTGCTTGAAGTCGACGTCCTCGCCGGCCCCGAGCTTCACCTCGTCGCGGACAGCCGTGTAGTGCCGGATCTCAGCCCGGATGTCCTCAATCTCCTGGCTGGTGTACTCGGCGGCTTCCATGTCGTTGGCCAGATTGGCGTAGGCCCGTGTGACCGCGGCTACGGCCTTGTAGAGCTCGACCCGCTTGGGCTCGTTGGCCTTGAGTTGCTGGGCGTTGCCCGGTTCTGCCGCGCAGAAGTACTGCTGATACTGGAGCGTATCTTGTGGGGGCGCGACCACCTCGCAGAGTGCGCGAATCTGTTCCAGCGCATCGTCAAGCGCCTCCCGCCCCTTGCCGATCCGGTCGGCCAACAAGCCCTCAATGTCCTGCGGTTCATACCCTTCGAGTGCACCGGAGGTGTAGTCGGTGATGGCGTCCTGGAGCGAGTTGAACAGATCCCGGTAGTCGACGATACCGCCGAATTCCTTGTCGTCCCCATCGAGGCGGTTGACCCGGCAGATGGCCTGGAACAGGCCGTGATCACTCATCTTCTTGTCGATGTAGAGGTACGTGGCGCTCGGAGCGTCGAACCCGGTCAGAAGCTTGTCGACCACGATGAGCAGGCGCATGCGGCCGGGCTCCTCGACAAACCGCCGCTTGACCTCTTTCTCGAACTCTTCGACCTTCGTCATGGCGACGTCTTCGGACTCTCCGAAGTGGTCAGCGAGCATCCTTCGGTAGATGTCGTACTGGCGAAGCTTCTCGGTCTGACCTGCGCCGGAGTCCTCCTTGGAGATGTCGCCAGGGCGCGGGACATAACTGGTGACGATGGCGCACTTCCCCCGGAAGCCCGCGTTGCTGAACAGCTCGTAAAACTTGCACGCCTGGTAGATACTCTCCCCTACGAGCATGGCGTTGCCCCGCCCGTCCATCAGGCGGGGCTTGGTCTCCATATCGAGCAGGATGTCCTGCACGATCTGCTTCGCCCGGGGCTCGGAGGAGACGACCTTCTGCATCGTGCCCCAGCGCTTCTTCAGCTCCGCCTTGGACAGGTCGGTCATGCCTCTGGTCTTGGCCTCGAACCACTTGTCCACCTGTGCTGGCGACGTCAGGTGCTGGTCGATAGCACGAGCCTCATAGCGCAGATCGAGTACGACGCCGTCCTCGACGGCCTCGTCGAACTTGTACGTGTGGATGAACGACCCGAAGGTCTCCATGCTGGTGGCCTTGTCCGCCTTGAGCAGCGGTGTTCCCGTGAACCCGATGAACATGGCGCCCGGCAGCAGATCCTTCATCGCGTCGTGCATCTTGCCGGACTGGGTGCGGTGGGCCTCGTCGACGAAGACGAAGAGGTTGCCCTTAGCCTTGAAGCCCTTGGGGAGCCTGGCCTTTAGCTCCTTGATGAACTCGTTGCTCGCCTCGGCTGCATCCTTGCTATCCCCTGAGCTACCGAACTTGTGGACAAGAGAGCAGATGAGCCACTCGGCAGATTTGTTCAGAGTGTCCAAGAGATCCACACCACTACTGGTGCGATAGATCTGTTCGTTGACGCCATTGAAGACCTTCTCGATCTGCTCGTCCAGCTCAGTGCGATCGGTGATCAGCAGAACTCGCGGGTCCCCCTGGTGTTCCCGGATCCACTTCGCCAACCACACCATCGTGAGCGACTTGCCCGAACCCTGGGTGTGCCAGATGATGCCGCCCTCACGTCGGCCGATACGCTCCTGCGCTGCCTTGACGCCGAAGTACTGGTTGTGGCGGCACACCTTACGCACACCGGAGTCGAAGACGGTGAAGTCATGGATCAGCTCAAGCAGCCGCTTCTTGTCGCAGAGTTGGAGCACGGCACGGTCCAGCGGGCCCTCGACGGCAGCCTCCTCCTCTTCTTCCTCTTCCTTCCACGCCAGCCAGTACTTCTCAGGGGTGTCGATAACTCCGTAACGCAGACCTTCCACGTCGTTGCCGGCGAGCGCGAGCTGGACCGTGGAGAAGAATGACCGGATGAACTGGGGCTTCTGATTCCCAATGGTCTGCCGGATACCCTCACTCACGGCCACACGGGAGCGCTTGAGTTCCAGAGTCACCAGAGCCAGGCCGTTGACGTAGAGAACGATGTCGGGCCGCTTCGTCTGCTTACCGACAATCGTCACCTCCTCGACAACGACAAAGTCATTGGCCTGCGGGTTCGCCCAATCGATGAGCCAGACCGTCTCGTACTGCTCACCAGCTCCCGGCTTGACCTTGGCCCCGTAGCGCAGCAACTCGTAGACGTCTCGGTTCGCCTCGTACAGGTCACGACCACCACCGAGCGCTGCAGCTTTCCTCAGCTGGTCGATCGCTTTGTTGACGAGGGCGCTGTCGTAGCCGCGGGCGCGGAGGTTCTGCTCCAGCAGCTCGGCCTCGATGTTCGAGTTGCCCGCGCGGTACTCCCAGCTACCGAGGTAGCGGTAGCCCAGTTGCTCCTTGAATAGCTGGACAATCCTATTCTGCGCCTCGCGCTCGACCTGCCCAACGTTGCTCATACTGCGATTTCCTTAGCACGAAGGTGGACACGGCCAGTCAAGAGCTGCTGCATCATGCCCTGTTTGACGTCTCGCGCCTTGGCTAGACGGTCATAAAGAGAGGCAATCGCGCAATCTACAGCGTGCACCGTATCGGCAATTCGGTCTTGCTCGTGGGGCGGCGGCGTGGGCACTTCGAGGGCCAAGAGTTTATCTTTGGGGATATTCTTCATGCTACCGCTGGTTCCCGTAGCAAACCCACGCACGGCACGCGACCCAAATCCCGAGCTCAGATAGTAGCCAAGCCAACGCATATTTACCTGCCGGCCATTGCCTCGTTTAGGGCGGGCCAACCAAAGTCGATCAGGGAGGTACAAGTTGGCATAGTCACGCTCGACGTACCCAACCTCGCCAACCAGATTCGGCGTATTCATTCGGCTAATAATCAGGCTTCCTGCTACAGGGCTACAACGCGCCCGCTCAACGTCCTGAGAAATTACCGACTTAGCTTCGGCTGGGTCGAACTGTCCGCCGCTAACAGCCGACGTCTTCAGTACGGAAATTCCATTAGAAGCCTGCTCAGACGAGCGAACGCTGATTCCAGCTTCCAGCCCATCAATAAGGACAGATAGGCGGGAACAAGGCCAGACGGAGAGGCTAACCTCGTCAGCCAAAAGCTTCTGCAGCAAGCCTTGCTTGATCGCCACTTTTTTGGCGATCATCCGCTCCAACGCAGCGATTAGATCGTCTGAGTCTCTAAGCGCCGAAGCAATCTGATGCTGCTCCGGTGCGGGTGGCAAAGGTAGCTCAATGCTTCGAACAATCGCTCCGCTGAGGTTAGGCTGGCCACCCTGAGTGTATCGATCAATGATCTGATCACGATTCGCCTGGAGCCACTGGAAAAGAAACTCGGCGGCGATCCGTCGTGGAACCATCGCAAGCACTGCCTGATTGATGGCGCCGCCAACGCAGGTCACCGCAGGAACCCCAGCAGTCGCTCCATACAGTGCAATCAAGGGAGTTCCCGGCTCGACAAACTTTGCGGAGGACCTCTCCAGTCCGAGGCGAGTGATACGTCCCTTGACAGACACAATGCGACCTTGGTTCAAGTCCGCAGAAACAATCCATGGAATATCACCGCCATAGTAATCCAGACGCGCAGTCGACGGCGTGCCACCACTGTACGTAAGGCAGACCGATCCAATCGTCGCCATATCCCATGAATTCACTGGACCCCCATCTCGGCCAAGTGCGCAGCAACCTTAGCTTCGAGCTTCTCAAGCTCAGCATCGAGAGATCCAACAGTCTCTGCGTAGCGTTCACCAAGCTGTTGGATACGCGAGACGAGTACAACCGTGAATGCATTGACCTCGCCGACGATGCGGTCACGGATTACAGCTGCCCATTTGTCGTCCAATACGAGCGTCCGCACGTCGCTCTCCGTGAGGTCGCCATACTTCTTCAACGTCGCGAGGCACAGCGCTGCCTCCGCTCCCTTGGCAGCTTTCTTGGACACCGCCTCCGCGTTGTACAGCTTGATTAGGTGCGCCAGCGCCTCTACCTCGTCAGCATCCGCGCCTTCGTGTCGCGCTTCCTTCAGGCGGTCCGAGGCAAGGACTTTATTGATCTTGTCGTCTTTCACGGCCTCCGCGAGAAGTCCGCCCTCGACGGCGTGCTCCTCGATGTACTCCTCAACCGCGCGGCTACAGTCCTCCGCTGTCGTCACAAGCTCGTCAAGCTCGGCTTGCTCCTTTGCGAAATAGCGCGCCACGATCAGGGTCGGCGGAATGAGGTCCGTCTTGTACTTAACGGCGCTGCGTCCCGAGCCCACCACCAGATCAGGCGTCTCCGAGAGCTTGCGATCCTTGGTCCCCGTGATCAGCCGCGGCTTGGCGGCATGCAGCCAGCCGTCGTTCATGACCATGAAGACGTCGTCGTGCATGACGTCATGCCAGTACGTCATGAGCTGCTCGTAGATGTCGTACTCGTCCAACAGGGGCACCGGCTTAAAGCGGGTGAGCAGGTCATCGCCGATCGTGGCGATGAGGTCATTCGGCTTAATGTCGGCGTCAATCTCTTCGAGCTGCTTGCGATGGGCTCTGAACCACTTGGCGGCAAGCTCGCGGGCCTCGTCGGTGAACTTCCGGAATTCAGACGAGTCAAGGATCGCCTGCTGAACCTGGCTGACATCGATGTTCAGATCGCTGTAGCCAGGACGGTTCGGCTGGAACAGCTGGCCGCGCAACTGCGAGAAGGCATCCCAGTAGCCGCTGAGCGCGTCGAGGTCACGGTCAGGGATGCCGCCATGCAGATGCGCGTGAAGGTCCTGGATGTCCTCGGGCTCGGAGGAGTCGATGTAGCGGGGAATGTTTAGGCTGTAGTCGTTCCTCGGGTCGTAGATCTCCGACAGCGGAACCATGCGCGAGTAGCCGTCGATCGTGCTCTGCCGCGTGAAGACGTCGACGATCTTGTGGATGTCCTGGCTGCGGAGGCGGTTCTTGTTGCCGTCCTTGATGAAGCCCTTGGACGCGTCGATCATGAAGACGCCGGTGCGGCCGACGGCGTTCTCCTTGTCCAGAACGATGATGCAGGCCGGGATGCCGGTCCCGTAGAAGAGGTTCGCGGGGAGACCGATGATGCCCTTGATGAACCCCTGCATCAGCAGGCGTCGGCGGATGTCGGCTTCGGCGTTGCCGCGGAAGAGCACGCCGTGCGGGAGGATAACCGCCGCCTTGCCCGTGCTCTTGAGCGACTTGAGGATGTGCAGCAGGAAGGCGTAGTCGCCGTTTTTCTCCGGGGGGCGACCATACTCGAAGCGGCCATACTCAAGCTCCAGTCCGTTGCTCCAGGATTTGAGTGAGAACGGCGGGTTGGCTACAGCGAAGTCGAACGTCTCGAGTGCGTTGCCGTTAGTGAAGTGCGGGCTCGTGATGGTGTCACCCTTGAAGATGCCAGCATCCGCATTCCCGTGAAGGATCATGTTCATCTTGGACAACGCCCACGTGGCGTTGTCCTTCTCCTGGCCGTAGATCGTGATGCCACGTGAGGTCTCCGCAGCGACCTTGAGGAGAAGTGAGCCGGAGCCGCAGGTTGGGTCGTAGACCGTCTGGTCTTGGCGGGTGTTCTTGGTGATGCCGACCACCTTGGCCAGAATGCGGGACACCTCGGCGGGGGTATAGAACTGGCCCTTGCTCTTGCCGGACTCCGTGGCAAAGTGGCGCATCAGGTACTCGTAGGCATCGCCGAGAAGATCGTCACCCTCGGCTCGGGAGCCTCGGAAGTCCAGGTCGCTGAAGATCGTGACGAGCTTGGAGAGCCGGTCCTGGATCTCTTTGCCCTTGCCGAGCTTCTCCTCGTCGTTGAAGTCGGCGAGGTCGATGACGTTGCGCAGGTCGTTCGCCTCGGCGAGCCGACTGATGATCTTGTTGAAGCGGTCGCCGATCTCCTTGTCGCCCTTGGCTGCGACCATGTCGTCGAATGAACCGCCGGGCGGGACGTCGATGAGACTGTCGGGGTCGGCCTTGGCCTTGTCGGAGACGTACTTCACGAAGAGCAGCGTGAGGATGTAGTCCTTGTACTGGCCGGCGTCCATCCCGCCACGCAGCTCGTCGCAGCTCTTCCAGAGCGAGCTGTAGAGGTCTGTCTTCTTGAGGGCCAAGGCTCTTCTTCCCGGTAAGTCATGGCGGTCGCGCGGGCCGCCAACCCTGATGCCTGCGGCGTGACGCACGTCGCGCTGCCGCTTCCAGCCGTCGATGCGAGTTCCACGCAAACGGCAGCCGAGTCCACGCGGGAAGCGTAGTAGAGAAAGCAGCCGAGCTGTCCTGTATGGGAAGAGAGGCACCTCGCGGCCGCCCGGCGGGCGGACAGCGGAAAGCTGGTAGACGGCTGCGGCGGCCGCACCTTCGAGGAGTCTCGATGATGTCCAGAGGCACTCCAGTCTGGCGAGCGCCGCTGAAGCGGATCAGGCGATGTCTGGCGATTGCCTGACAGGCGAGGTTTGGGTCCGGTAGATCTGTGCAAGTGACTGACTCCGCGCCCCCCGATGACGGCGAGCCCACCTCCCTGCGTGAAAGTTCAAGGGCTGGGTCGAGAAGGGTAGGGGCTGGGCCGAGGAGCACCCGAGGACGATCCACTGCATCAAAGCCGCAGGCGCGGTTGCAGGCGTGATCGCCGTTGCGGTCCTCGCGCAGAGCGGCAGGACTGAGGACGAAGACGAGATCTCCAGCCGCGTCGAGGCTTCCGCGAACGCTGGGGATGAAGCGGAGAGCGAGGGCGCTGACTCGGCGGAGGAGAGCGAGAAGCGGAACTCGCCCGGCAAGCACAACGTCGCCCCGCACAAGAGGCGGCTCAAGGGCGGCCGTGAGATCGACGTATCGGGTTACGAGCGGGGCGGCTCCTCGGAAGACGAGGACGAAGACGAAGACCCCGGCAAAGCCGCAGCCTGAATATCTCTCGTTCCTGTGCGGTGCCCGCGGAGGCCCTGTGAAACGGTCGCGCCGCCGCTGACCTGCGGAGATGCGCGCGCTGACCGCGTGAGCGCGAGGCCCTCGCCGACCTCGGAACCGTGGCAGAATCCGAGCTGCTAAGACATGGCGGCCGGGGAAGACAGGCTCAGGGGGTCATACCCCACCCCTTCCCCCGTTCCGTCGCCGCCTCTACCATCCCGCTCATGATCAAGCTGACGTGGGCACTGGTCGCCGAGCATGTAGACGAGTGGACTGGGGACGACATCGTGCAGGGCGTGGGCGTCCTCGAAGCCCGGGTGGGGGCTGCGGTCGACGCGAGCGGTATGAAGCCGGAGACCGTGCAGAACTGGCGAACAGACTTCCTCACGCCCGTGGTTGAATCTCTGCGCACCGAGGGGACAGCCGCTCTCGCGCGGGGCGAATCATGGAGCAAGGCGGCCGGGCCGTTCCTCGCCTGCGCATCCTCAGCCAGCTGAGCGCTATCCGCCTCGTCAGGGCGGACTGGCTGCTTCATCAGGCACGCCCTCGCTCCTCCTCCGCCCTCACCACCATTGCGAACGACGTACACACACGCCGGAAGCCCTTGTGGCCACTGCGCCCGGTATGGCCCATGCACTCGACGTCCACAGCCGCCCCGTCCTCCGACGGCCTCGCCGTCCACAGGCAGTGGAGACACTCGGCCTCGAACGTCACGTCGGTGTCCGGGTGCTGGGTGATCCGGTGCGTCACGTACCGCAGCACGGCACGGGTCATTACTCGCCCCCGTGCGCGTCACGCAGGTGCGCCCGCAGGGTCACATTCGTGTCCGAGACCTTGGAGTAGTCCCCGACCGATCCCGCGTTGACCCGCTGGACGGCAAGGCCCAGGCATACCCGACAGCCCGGGGCCGGTTCCGGTCGTGCCGGCGGTAGGGACAAGTGCACCGGGCCTGACATGATCGTCTGCTCTCCGCTCACCTCGTACGCCTCCCCGCGTCTCATCGAGGAGAACATCGTCAGCCGCTGAGCAGGGGCGGAGCTAGGGCGTTTCCCGTTCGCGCAAGAACCCGTCCCGGATGCCCTCGACCAGGTCACGCATTTCGTCCCCGGCAAGTGACGCGGCGGTGAAGCGGTCGAACTTGTCGACGTACAGCGAGACGTCCCTCGGGTCGGTCACAACCATTTCCGCGTGCGTGGTCTCGACGGTCACCACCCGGTCGTCCCGGATGACGAAGGAGTGGCCGGGAACGTCTCGCTGCGTGGTATCGAGGGCGACTACGCGCACGTCCACGTGGGGCAGGCGGGACACGGACACGATGCGGTCCAACTGCCCTGCCATCATCGCTGCGGGGAGAAGACGCCAGCGCAGGACAGGTTCCGTGATGACGAAGCGCAGGCTCTTCCCCGAGTCGTAGAGGACTCGTTGGCGTTCGATCCGCGCCGAGACCGTACGGGCGAGCTGTTCGTCCGTGAGCCCCTTCTGTTCCAGCACAGCCCGGATGTACTCCGGTGTCTGGAGCAGGCCAGGAACAAGGGACGGCTGGAAGAGGCGCAGGAGTGTCATCGAGGACTCAAGTGCCCTGATCTGTTCCTGCTTCTTGCTGTAACCCATGCGCCGGAAGAGGCGCCATGCCGTCGCCTCGGTGGCCTGTGCGCGAGCCACAGCCAGGTATTCGGCCTTGATCTCCGGCGACACCTCCAAGGCCGTGAGGATGCGTTCTACGTCCGCCGCAGCAGGGACTACGCGCCCGTTCTCGATCTTCGAGAGCTTGGCCGTCGACATGACGGCGCTGCGGGCAACGGCCTTGGCCTCCTTGCCGGATGCCTGCCGCAGGGCCCGCAGCGCTGCGCCGAGTTCGGTCCGGTTCACTCCCCGTACTTTGCCCACCACTCGGTGAACGGAACGGACAGCGCCAGAGCCGTGCTCCGGTAGGCGGCGTACGGAGACTCTTCGGGGATGAGGAACTCTCTCGGGGCGGCGAAGAACGTCGGGCCGGTGAAGGCGCCGTTGTCGTCGTAGTTGAGGACGACCGGCTCTCGACCGTCGAAGAGCCAGAAGTCCGGTACACCGACCAAGGGGTTCTCTCGGTCGGTGACGTCGAGGATGTGGAACTCCTCGCCTGCCGTCATGTTCGTCAAGTAGCCCCAGCTCAGTTCGTAGCGGAGGTACGGCGTGAGTGGGCGGGACAAGACATGGACGCGCGTCATGCGCTTCCCGCTCTTCGTCGCCTTGCCCACGGTGTCCAGCCAGTCCGCGTTGTAGTCCTCGGGCTTGGGCTCCCCGGCGAGGAAGGCGTGGAAGGCGGCCGGGTTTCCGGAGTTGCTGTAGTCGTCGAGCGTCTCCAGCCGGAACGCTTCCTCCTGGAAGGTGGAGAAGCGGGCAGCCAGGTCGTTAGATGCGCTGATCACGGATCGCCTTCCGGATGAGGTCCATGGGGATTTCCACCAGGGCTTCGCCCTCCGGCACGTCGAGCCCGTGGTCGGCCAGCACATCACCCTGCACGACCAGGGTTCCCCTGTCCGTCGCGTACAGGGTGGGACAGTCCCCGTTCTCACAGGTCGTGGCCAGCTTCGTCAGCCTCATACGGTGCCCCCTCGTTCCCGTGCTCCGGTGTCCCGTTCATCGTTCCCAGCCGCCAGCGTTTCCCACAAGGGGTTCGAGTTTCCGGAACGGGAAACCGCTCCCCCGCCCCTCCCCTCGCGTCACCATGCGAGCGGACTCCTCTTCTCACGCTGGAAGCCCAGGTCAGCAGCGGCTCAAACCCCTCCGCTGGGTCAGCACCAAGTCAGCACGCTCCCAGGAAAAGCCCTGAATCAGTCGGAGAAAACAGGAAGAGGCCAGACCCGAAGATCTGGTCCCTGACCTAGGGTTTCCTACCCTGACCAGCCACTTTCGGCGATCAAGGAATCAGGCACTACACGTTGAAGCGGAACTCCACCACGTCGCCGTCCTGCATGACGTAGTCCTTGCCTTCCATGCGGGCCTTGCCCTTGGCTCGGGCCTCGGCGACCGAGCCGGTCTCGACGAGGTCGGCGAAGGAGATGACCTCGGCCTTGATGAAGCCCTTCTGGAAGTCGGTGTGGATGACACCGGCGGCCTCGGGGGCGGTGGCGCCCTTCTTGATGGTCCAGGCGCGGGATTCCTTCGGGCCGGCCGTCAGATAGGTCTGGAGGCCGAGGGTGTCGAAGCCGACGCGGGCCAGCGTCGCCATACCGGGCTCCTCGACGCCGACCGACTCCAGGAGCTCCATCGCTTCCTCCTCGTCGAGCTCGGCGAGGTCCGCCTCCAGCTTGGCGTTGAGGAAGATCGCCTCGGCGGGGGCGACCAGGGCGCTCTGCTCGGCCTTGAAGGCGTCGTCGACCAGCTCGTCCTCGTCGACGTTGAAGACGTAGAGGAACGGCTTGGTGGTGAGCAGGTGCAGGTCGTGCAGCAGCTCCTCGTTGCCGGAGCCCTGGACGATGCCCGCGGAGAAGAGGGTCTCGCCCCGCTCCAGGATCGCCTGGGCCGCCTCGATAGCCGCGACCTTCGGGCCGACGTCCTTCTTGATGCGCGACTCCCGCTGGAGACGCGGCAGGACCTTCTCGATCGTCTGGAGGTCCGCGAGGATCAGCTCGGTGTTGATGGTCTCGATGTCGTCCTTCGGCGAGACCTTGCCGTCGACATGTACGACGTTCTCGTCCTGGAAGGCGCGGATGACCTGGCAGATCGCGTCGGACTCGCGGATGTTCGCGAGGAACTTGTTGCCCAGGCCCTCGCCCTCGGAGGCGCCCTTCACGATGCCGGCGATGTCGACGAAGTCGACGGTGGCGGGAAGGATCTTCTGCGAGCCGAAGATCCCCGCCAGCGTCGCCAGTCGCGCGTCGGGGACGCCGACCACGCCGACGTTCGGCTCGATCGTGGCGAACGGGTAGTTGGCCGCGAGCACGTCGTTCTTGGTCAGGGCGTTGAACATGGTCGACTTGCCGACGTTGGGCAGACCGACGATTCCGATCGTGAGCGACACGTTGCGACTTCCCGTACATGAGGATGGGCGAGAGGCCCCCGGAAGAGCGCGGGCCGATCCACCAGTCTACGGCGTGCGGGATCCCGCACCGGCGGCGTATCGAACGCTTGGCCAAGGTCGGCTTTCCGGCGTGTCTGAAGGCCTATTCGACACATAAACCGACCTAAGTTGGTCCAGTGGAGCAACACAGGACGCGTCCCTCGCAGTACGGACCGCAGTACAGACCGCGACGCGGCACGCCCTTTCCCTCGCAGGCCGGACGGAGTGCGGCGGGCGCGGTTCGGCGGGGTGCGGCGGTGGCCCGGCGGCCCGCTCCGCCGGTCGTCCAGGCGGTACGGCGGATGCCGAACCCCCGGCTCACCGGGCTGGGCTGCGGGCTGTTCTGCGGTGCGCTGATGTTCGCGCTCGGCTGCCTCGATCAGTTGCTGTTCGGGGCGTCGCTGGTGGTGTACGGGGTGTTGTTCCTGCCGGTCTGTGCGCTGACCGCGGTGTGGGTGCGGCGCGGTGACCTCGTCACCGCGCCGGTCGTCGTACCGATCGCCTTCGCCTTCGGGCTGCTGCCCGTCGCCGACGACAGTGGGGGTGGCGTCGGAGGGCGGCTGATGGGGCTGGTCACCGCGCTCGCCGTGCAGGCGGGGTGGCTGTACGGGGGGACCCTGGTCGCGGGGCTCATCGTGACCGTACGGAAGGTTCGGCTCATGAGCCGCAGGGCCGCCCAGCGCAGGGCGGCGCAGGCCCAGGCTCCTGTGCGGCGTCGTCCCGCCTGAGGTCCGCCGCGGTTTTCGCCGCTTCGCAGCGGTTTCCCACCACACCGACCCGTCTCACCCTGCCGGAAAGTACGGCCCCAAAAGCCCCCGACCGCCTACGACGCCTTCGCCGCCCGCATCGCCGCCCCCACGATGCCCGCGTTGTTCTGCAACTGCGCCGGGACGATCTCGGCCTTGATGCCCTCGATCAGGGGCAGGAACCTGTCGGCCTTGCGGCTGACGCCTCCGCCGATGATGAAGAGCTCGGGGGAGAAGAGCATCTCCACGTGGGCGAGGTACTTCGTGACCCGGCGCGCCCAGTGCTCCCAGGTGAGCTCGTGGTCTTCCTTGGCCTTGGTGGACGCGCGCTTCTCCGCGTCGTGGCCGCCCAGCTCCAGGTGGCCCAGCTCCGTGTTCGGCACCAGCTCGCCGTCGATGAAGAGCGCGCTGCCGATGCCCGTGCCGAAGGTGAGCAGGATGACCGTGCCCTGACGGTCGCTGCCCGCGCCGAACTGCATCTCGGCGACGCCCGCCGCGTCCGCGTCGTTCAGCACTGTCACCGGAAGGCCGCCGAGCCGCCCGCTGAGCAGGGCGCGCGCGTCGGTGTCGATCCAGTTCTTGTCGACATTGGCGGCCGTTCGGATGGTGGCCTCGCCGGTCACCACGCCGGGGAACGTGATGCCGACCGGACCCGTCCAGCCGAAGTGGTCGACGACCTCTTTCACGCCGTCGGCCACCGAGTCGGGCGTCGCGGGATGCGGAGTGAGCACCTTGAAGCGCTCCTCCGTCAATTCGCCGCGGTCCAGGTCCACAGGAGCGCCCTTGATCCCGGAACCACCGATGTCCACACCAAAGATCTGCATGGATCCCACGTTACGTGCTGCGACTGACAGTCACTTCTCGGACGGAGCACAGCCCCGGAACCTTCACGTCCGGAGGCCGTGCGACCGCCCGATCGGTCACTTCTCGCCCCGGTCGGTCACCTCTCGCCGGTGCGCTCCGCCACCAGTGCCGCCGCCTCCGCGCGCAGGTCGCGACGCAGCTCCTTCGGCAGCGAGAAGGTGATGGACTCGTCCGCCGTCTTCACCGTCTCCACGTCGCCGTAGCCACGGGCGGACAGCCACTCAAGCACCTCGTCCACCAGCACGTCCGGCACCGAGGCACCGGAGGTCAGGCCGACCGTGCTGACGCCGTCCAGCCAGGCCTCGTCGATCTCGGAGGCGAAGTCCACCAGGTGCGCGGCCGGGGCGCCCGCGTCCAGGGCGACCTCGACCATCCGGATCGAGTTCGAGGAGTTCTTGGAGCCCACCACGATCACCAGCTGAGCGTCCTCGGCGAGCTTCTTCACCGCGATCTGGCGGTTCTGCGTGGCGTAGCAGATGTCGTCGCTGGGCGGGGAGATGAGCTGCGGGAACTTCTCCTTGAGCGCGTCGACCGTTTCCATGGTCTCGTCGACGGACAGCGTGGTCTGGGAGAGCCAGACGACCTTTGACGGGTCGCGGACCTCGACCTTGGCGACGTCCGCGGGGCCGTCGACCAGCGTGATGTGCTCGGGCGCCTCACCGGACGTACCGATGACCTCCTCGTGGCCCTCGTGCCCGATCAGGAGGATGTCGAAGTCGTCCTTCGCGAAGCGGACGGCTTCCTTGTGGACTTTGGTGACCAGCGGACAGGTCGCGTCGATGGTGGCGAGCTTCCCGGCCGCGGCCTCGTCGTGGACCACGGGGGCGACACCGTGCGCCGAGAACATGACGATGGCCCCCTCGGGGACCTCCGCCGTCCGCTCGACGAAAATCGCGCCCTTCTTTTCCAGGGTCCGGACGACGTACTTGTTGTGAACGATCTCGTGGCGGACATAGATAGGGGCCCCGTACTGCTCAAGGGCCTTCTCGACGGCGATCACGGCGCGGTCCACACCCGCGCAGTAGCCCCGGGGGGCGGCAAGCAGGACACGGCGGCCAGGCGAAGCAGTCATGTACCCCATCGTAAGGCCGCGCCCGACAGGTCAAAGATCGCGTCCTTGGGGAGACTGTTGGGGAGCTGGGAGGGATGGGGCCGGCCGCGACTCTCGGGAGGCACGGATGTCCGACACACAGACCTCGGCGGAAGCGGCCGGTGGTGCGGGTGAGCAGCGCGGGCTGCGGCGCAGTCTCGGTTTCCGGGACCTGGTCGTCTACGGGCTGCTGTTCATCGCCCCCATGGCACCCGTCGGCATCTTCGGAACCCTCGACGCCAAGTCGCACGGGGCGGTGGCCCTGGTCTACGTCGTCGCCACCGTCGCGATGGCGTTCACCGCGTTCAGCTATGCCCAGATGGTCCGCGTGGTCCCCCAGGCGGGTTCGGTGTTCGCCTACGCGCGCGTGGGACTCGGAAAAGGGGCCGGGTTCATCGCCGGCTGGATGGCGATGCTGGACTATCTGCTCATCCCGGCCGTGGCGTACCTCTTCTCCGGCATCGCGATGAATTCGCTGGTCCCGGAGGTGTCCCGGTGGGTGTGGACCGCGCTCGCCGTGGTCATCACGACGCTCCTGAACCTGTGGGGCGTACGGGCCGCGGCCCGGGTCGGTCTCCTGGTGCTCGCGTTGGAGATCGTGGTCCTTCTTGTCTTCGTCGTGTCGGCGATCGTCATGCTCGCGCGCGACGGGGCCCATCGGGGCTGGCTGTCGCCGCTGTCCGGTGACGGCACGCAGGGGGCGTTCGCGCTGTCGGCTGTCATCGGTGCGGTGTCGATCGCCGTCCTGTCCTATCTGGGCTTCGACGCGATCGCCTCCTTCGCGGAGGAGGTCACGGGCGGTTCGGAGAAGGTGGCCAGGGCGGTGCTGTTCTGCCTGGCGCTCGCGGGTGTGCTGTTCGTGGCGCAGACCTATCTGGTCGCGCTCCTTGAGCCGACGACGTCCGCGCAGCTCGCCGCCGACCCCGGGAAGCAGGGATCCGCCTTCTACGACGCCGTGGACGCCTCCGTCGGGACGTGGCTGCACGACCTGGTGGCCGTGAGCAAGGCGATCGGAGCGGCGTTCGCGGCGCTCGCCGGGCAGGCTGCGGCGGGCCGCCTCGTGTTCGCGATGGCCCGCGACCGGCGGCTGCCGCGGGTCCTGTCGAGGACCGACTCCGGCGTGCCGAGGCCGGCGCTCCTGTGCGCGGCCGTCATCACGCTGGTCGCCGCGGTCTGGGCGGCGCGGCGCGACGACGGGCTCGACCGCCTGGTGTCGGTGGTCAACATCGGCGCGCTGACCGCCTTCACGCTGCTGCATGCGAGCGTGGTGGGCTGGTTCGCCGTACGCCGGCGGGGTGGGCCTGTGGTGTGGTGGCGGCACGTCCTGGTCCCGGTCGTCGGCGCCGCGATCACCATCGCCGTGATCGTCGAGGCCTCGGGGACGGCCCAGGTGGTGGGCGCGATCTGGCTGGCGGTGGGGCTGGCTGTGTTGGTGGGGCAGAGAGGTCGGGCTTCCGAGGGGGCTGGTTAGGCGGCCGCCGTGGGGGCCGGCCGTATGGGTTTTCGCCCCCTCCGCCCCTACCCGTCCCTTGTTCCTGGGGGCTGCCGCCCCCAGACCCCCGCTGTCGGCCTGAACGGCCTCGTCCTCAAACGCCGGACGGGCTGAAACGGCGGCCCCCGTGGGTGGGTGGGGGATCGGGAGGGCACTGGCTCGTCCTCAAACGCCGGACAGGCTGAAACGGCGGCCCCGTGGGTGGGTGGGGGATCGGGACGGCGCCGCCTCGCGGTCGAACGCCGGACGGGCTGAAAACGCGGCCCCTCCTCGAACGCCGGACCGGCTGGATCGTGTCGCTGTGTTGTCCGAGCCTGCGGCTACTCTCGCGGCATGGCTCTCAACACGTCCGCAGAGGCTCCGCTGCCCGTCGGTGAGGTGTCGCGGCTCATCGGGGGATGGATCGACCGGCTCGGCGCGGTGTGGGTCGAGGGTCAGATCACCCAGTTGTCGCGGCGCCCGGGCGCGGGCGTCGTCTTCCTGACGCTGCGCGACCCGTCGTACGACATCTCCGTGAGCGTGACCTGCTATCGGCAGGTGTTCGACTCGGTGGCCGATGTGGTGACCGAGGGCGCCCGTGTCGTCGTACTCGCGAAGCCCGAGTGGTATGCGCCGCGGGGGCAGTTGTCACTGCGGGCCACCGAGATCAAGCCGGTGGGGGTGGGCGAACTGCTCGCGCGCCTGGAGCAGTTGAAGAAGGCGCTCGCCGCCGAGGGGCTGTTCGCGCCGGAGCGCAAGAAGGCCCTGCCCTTCCTGCCGCAGCTCATCGGGCTGGTCTGCGGGCGGGCGTCCGCGGCCGAGCGGGACGTGCTGGAGAACGCGCGGCACCGCTGGCCGGCCGTCCGCTTCGAGGTCCGCAACGTCGCCGTACAGGGCGTGCACGCCGTCCCGCAGGTCGTGCAGGCCGTGAAGGACCTGGACGCGCTCGACGACGTCGACGTGATCGTCGTGGCGCGTGGCGGCGGCAGCGTGGAGGACCTGCTGCCGTTCTCCGACGAGCAGCTCGTACGGGCGGTCGCGGCCTGCCGTACGCCCGTCGTGTCGGCCATCGGGCACGAACCCGACACCCCGCTCCTGGACTATGTGGCCGACCTGCGCGCGTCCACACCGACCGACGCGGCGAAGAAGGTCGTGCCGGACGTCGGCGAGGAGTACGAGCGGGTGCGGCTCCTGCGGGACCGGGCGCGGCGCAGCGTCCATGCCTTCATCGACCGCGAGGAGCGCGGCCTCGCACACGCGCTGGCCCGGCCCTCGATAGAGGATCCGCACCGGATGATCGACGAGCGGGCGGACCACGTCGCCTCGCTCCTGGACCGCGGCCGGCGCACGCTGGGCCACCTCCTGGACCGCGCCGATTCCGAACTGGCGCACACCCGCGCGCGCGTGGTGGCCCTCTCCCCCGCCGCGACGCTCCAGCGGGGTTACGCCGTGCTGCAGAAGTCCGACGGCCATGTGGTCCGGGACCCCGCCGAGGTGACGGCGGACGAGCCACTGCGGGCGCGGGTCGCCGAGGGTGAGTTCTCCGTCCGAGTCGATGCATAGGGTGGGCGCATGACCAGCAAGGTGGACGAGACGCTCGGGTACGAGCAGGCGCGGGACGAGCTGATCGAGGTCGTACGCCGACTGGAGGCGGGCGGTACGACCTTGGAGGAGTCCCTCGCGCTCTGGGAGCGGGGCGAGGAATTGGCGAAGGTGTGCCGGCGTTGGCTGGAGGGCGCGCGGGCACGGCTGGACGCGGCGCTGGCCGAGGGAGAGGGAACCGAGGACGGCGGCGGGGAAGACGCGGACGACTCCCAGCCCGAGTAGCCCCGCCCCCAGGCGAACGGCACGGGCACCTGCACCTGCACCTGCACCTGCACCTGTGAAGCGGATCACCTCACTCCGGCTTTAATTGAACTTTAAACATAATGGCGTACTCTCGACGTTGCCAGCTGATCCCCCCGGATCCGTCGCACGTACTGAGAAGGTTCAATCATGTCTCTCGTCCTTGACCCCACCGCACAGGACCTGCTGTTCCGCGAGGCCCGCACCGCGAACACCTTCACCGACGAGCCGGTGACCGATGAGCAGGTGCAGGCGATCTACGACCTGGTCAAGTACGGTCCGACCTCCATGAACCAGTCACCGCTGCGGATCACCCTGGTCCGCTCCGCCGAAGCCCGTGAGCGCCTCGTCGCACTCATGGGTGGGGGCAACCAGCCGAAGACTGCCGCGGCCCCGCTGGTCGCGATCCTCTCCGCCGACAACGAGTTCCACGAGGAGCTGCCGCAGCTCTTCCCGCACTTCCCCGGCGCCAAGGACATCTTCGGCGGCTCGCGCGAGACCCGCGAGCGGTCGGCCGCCCTGAACGCCTCCCTCCAGGCCGCGTACTTCATCATCGGCGTCCGCGCCGCCGGGCTGGCCGCAGGACCGATGAGCGGCTTCGACGCCGCCGGCGTCCAGAAGGAGTTCCTGGACGACGACCACACCCCGCTGATGGTCGTCAACATCGGCCGGCCGGGCGAGGACGCCTGGTTCCCGCGTTCCCCGCGCCTTGAGAGCGAGCAGGTCATCACGACCGTGTGATGCGGTGGTGGATATGAGAAGGGCCCCGGCGATACCGCCGGGGCCCTTCTCATATCTCCACGTCTCATATCTCCACGCGGGACGGTTACGTCGTCTTCAGGGCCTGCGCCATCTTCGTCAGCTGTCCGAACGATGCCGTCCCGGTCACCACCGTCGTGGAGTCCTTGGCCTTGAGTACGAGAGCGTCGTACTTGTCGCCCTCGTACCGCTGCCACGTCTGGTCGCCTATGCGCTGGGTGGCCTCGGTCTCCTCGGCGCCCTGGCTGGCCGTGGCGATGAACGCGGCCGCTTTCTCGGTGGACTGCTCGACCGCCACGTACTGGCCGTCGGGGTCGTGGAAGCCCAGGTGCCAGGCGTCGAACTCCGAGCCGTCGTACCGCACCGAGGTCGCCTTCCACTCCGTGGGCAGCCCCTCGGGCGCCGCCACGGGATAGGTCGCCGCGCGGCGAGCCGTGAGCAGCTCGACGCGGTAGTCGACGCGCTTGAGCTCGGGTTCGGAGTCGTCGTGCGGGATGAAGATGTAGATGACGCCCGCCGCGAGCCCGATGAGGGCCAGGGAAAGAATCATGTCCCGGACCGACTGCTTGCCTTTCATACCTGCCACGCCTCTATCGTCGCAGGTGCCCTGGCCTGCTCATCCGTGGGGTCCCCTGCTCATTTTGTCAGCCTAACGATAGAGTGACCACACCCTCATCCGGCCGTCGTCGTATCAGAAAGGTGCGTCTCGATGACCGAGCATCAACTGCCGTCCGAACTCGAGGTCCCCTC
This sequence comes from Streptomyces sp. NPDC093544, assembly GCF_040683495.1. Classification (NCBI taxonomy): domain Bacteria; kingdom Bacillati; phylum Actinomycetota; class Actinomycetes; order Kitasatosporales; family Streptomycetaceae; genus Streptomyces; species Streptomyces sp. NPDC093544. Next base: position 160,480 of record NZ_JBFBEA010000011.1, read on the forward strand.
AGAGGCCCCCGACCGAAACCTCGCCCTGGAACTCGTCCGGGTCACCGAAGCAGCCGCCATGGCCGCGGGCCGCTGGGTCGGCCGCGGCGACAAGATCGGCGCCGACGGTGCCGCCGTGCGGGCCATGCGAACCCTCGTCTCCACCGTCTCGATGAACGGCGTCGTCGTCATCGGCGAGGGTGAGAAGGACGAGGCCCCGATGCTCTTCAACGGGGAGCACGTCGGCGACGGGACCGGCGCCGAGGTCGACATCGCCGTCGACCCGATCGACGGAACCACACTCACCGCGAAGGGCATGACGAACGCGATCGCCGTGCTCGCCGCCGCCGACCGCGGCACCATGTTCGACCCGTCCGCGGTCTTCTACATGGACAAGCTGGTCACCGGCCCGGAGGCCGCCGACTTCGTCGACATCAACGCGCCCGTGTCGGTGAACATCCGCCGGGTCGCCAAGGCGAAGCGGTCCTCACCCGAGGACGTCACCGTCGTCATCCTCGACCGGCCGCGGCACGACGGGATCATCAAGGAGATCCGCGAGACGGGCGCCCGAATCAAGCTGATCACCGACGGCGATGTCGCGGGCTCGATCCTGGCCCTGCGCGAGGGCACCGGCATCGACCTGCTCCTCGGCATCGGCGGCACCCCCGAGGGCATCATCTCTGCCTGCGCCGTGAAGTGCCTGGGCGGCACCATCCAGGGCAAGTTGTGGCCCAAGGACGACGAGGAGAAGCAGCGCGCGCTGGACGCGGGCCACGACCTCGACCGCGTCCTCTACACGGACGACCTGGTCTCCGGCGAGAACGTCTTCTTCGTCGCCACCGGCATCACGGACGGTGAACTGCTGCGGGGGGTCCGGTATCGCGCCGAGACCGCGACGACCGAGTCGATCGTCATGCGGTCCAAGTCCGGGACGGTCCGGCAGATCACGTCGGAGCACCGGCTGAGCAAGCTGCGGGCGTACAGCGCGATCGACTTCGACCGGGCCAAGTAGCTCCGCCGGTTTCACCGGGTCACTGCGGTCGCTCGTACCTGCGGGTCCGCTGTGGCTGGTCGCGCAGTTGCCCGCGCCCCTAAAGATCAAGGGGCGCCCCTTGTGCGGAGGGGCGCCCCTTTCCCGTGTTCTCCGGTCTAGCCGGCCGCCGCTATCGATCCGGTCGGGTGGGCGGCCTTCTTCAGTTCGAGGTCGCGGCGGCGGCGACGGGCGAGGACCACGCGGCGCTCGGCGGCGGTGAGGCCGCCCCACACTCCGTACGGCTCGGGTTGCAGGAGCGCGTGTTCCCGGCACTCGACCATCACCGGGCAGCGGGCACAGACCCGCTTCGCCGCCTCCTCACGGGAGAGGCGGGCCGCGGTGGGCTCCTTGGAGGGCGCGAAGAACAGGCCTGCCTCGTCCCGTCGGCACACGGCCTCCGTGTGCCATGGGGCTTCCTGATCCCTGTCCCGCACTGGCGCCCGCTGCGCCTGAACGGCGGCTACCTGCAGGGACTGATGCGGCGGTTGCAGCACGGTCTACTCCTGACGACGGCTTCGCGAGCGTGCCGGGCGCCGCGGGAAGTCCACAGCGCCCTCCAGGGGACGATGCAGCAAGGCCTACCCGCTGTGCGCGCGCCTATGCACTGTGTTCCGAAGCCCTGGAATTCTCCACGGCGGCCACACGAGTACCGAGTTGACGCGGCTGGACCAATTCGCCGCGGGAGCCGCCGAATTCACAGGCGTCAACGATCCAGGTGCTTGCGCAAACTCTTGTCCAGCCGGTCCGACACCCGGTCCGTGACGCGGTCGAGGATGTCCGCGATCAGCTTGCCCCGCTTGGGCTTCGCCTCGACGTTTCCCAGTACGGCGAGACCGTCCACGTAGATCACGGGCGCGTCGGGATCGCCCGAATCCAGCGTGTCCACCTCGAAGTTGCCGAGCACGCCTGCGCCGCCGCCCCGCAACGACACGTTCTCCGGGACTCGGATCTCCACGTTGCCGAAGACCGAGATCGCCTTGATCACGACCTGCTGGTACTCGAATATCGCCTCGGTGAGGTCTATCTCGATGCTGCCGAAGACCGAGTACGCGTGGATACGACGGCCCGCGCGCCAGCGGCCCTTGCGGACGGCGGCGCTGAAGACCGCCACCACATTGTCATCGGGCTCCAGCGGGATCGCGCCCGCCGTGGGGCGGTTCGGCGCGATCGTGTACGCGGGGGTCGCGCGTGGCCCGTGGGCCGCGGGCAGGTCCCGTACGAACTGGTCCAGCTCGCCCACCGTCTTGGTGGCCAGCACCCCTTCCACGCGCTCGGAGTGCTCCTCCGGGGTGAGGCGCCCCTCGGCGAGGGCGTCGCGCAGGATGTCGGCGATCCGGTCGCGATCGGCGTCCGAGGCACGGAACTCGGCCGGCTTCGCGGACGCCTGAACAGACGCCGGAGCAGACGCCTGAACAGATACCGGGGCAGACGCCGGAGCAGACGTGGGGACAGTCGGGTCGGGGCGCTTCTGAAGGTCCACGACAACAGCGTACCCAAACGCGATAGATCGCGACTAGGGGGCGTGGATGACGAACTGAGCCTTACCTCACAAGCCCGGTGTCCGAGCCAGGTTCTACGCTGGTGGATGCTGCCACTGGAGGCACGCCGCTGTCCGTCAAGTGAGGAATGGGCTAGATGCCTGAGTTCGCGTACACCGATCTGCTCCCCCAGGGAGAGGACACCACTCCGTACCGGCTGGTGACCTCGGAGGGTGTCTCCACCTTCGAGGCCGACGGGCGGACGTTCCTCAAGGTCGAGCCGGAGGCGCTGCGCCAGCTCGCCGCGGAGGCCATCCACGACATCCAGCACTATCTGCGGCCCGCTCATCTCGCGCAGCTGCGGCGCATCATCGACGACCCGGAGGCGTCGGGCAACGACAAGTTCGTCGCGCTCGACCTCCTGAAGAACGCGAACATCGCCGCCGCGGGTGTCCTGCCCATGTGCCAGGACACCGGCACGGCGATCGTCATGGGCAAGCGCGGGCAGAACGTGCTCACCCAGGGCTCCGACGAGGCGGCCCTCTCGCGCGGCATCTACGACGCCTACCTGAACCTGAACCTGCGGTACTCGCAGATGGCTCCGCTCACCATGTGGGAGGAGAAGAACACGGGCTCGAACCTCCCCGCGCAGATCGAGCTGTACGCGACGGACGGCGGCGCGTACAAGTTCCTGTTCATGGCCAAGGGCGGCGGTTCGGCCAACAAGTCGTTCCTCTACCAGGAGACGAAGGCGGTCCTCAACGAGGGCTCCATGATGAAGTTCCTGGAGGAGAAGATCCGTTCGCTCGGTACGGCCGCGTGCCCGCCGTACCACCTGGCGATCGTGGTCGGCGGTACGAGCGCCGAGTACGCCCTGAAGACCGCGAAGTACGCGTCCGCGCACTACCTGGACGAGATTCCGGCCGAGGGTTCCGAGCTCGGGCACGGCTTCCGGGACAAGGACCTTGAGCAGAAGGTCTTCGAGCTGACCCAGCGGATCGGGATCGGGGCGCAGTTCGGGGGCAAGTACTTCTGCCACGACGTGCGGGTGGTGCGGCTTCCGCGGCATGGTGCGTCCTGCCCGGTCGCCATCGCGGTGTCCTGCTCGGCCGACCGGCAGGCGCTCGCGAAGATCACCGCCGAGGGTGTCTTCCTGGAGCAGCTGGAGACCGACCCGGCGCGCTTCCTTCCGGAGACGACGGACGACCACCTGGAGACGGACGGCGACGTCGTCCGCATCGACCTCAACCAGCCCATGGACGACATCCTCGCCGAGCTGACGAAGTACCCGGTGAAGACCCGGCTCTCGCTCTCCGGGCCGCTCGTCGTGGCACGCGACATCGCGCACGCCAAGATCAAGGAGCGGCTCGACGCGGGTGAGGAGATGCCGCAGTACCTGAAGGACCACCCGGTGTACTACGCCGGGCCGGCCAAGACTCCCGAGGGGTACGCGTCCGGTTCCTTCGGGCCGACCACCGCCGGGCGGATGGACTCCTACGTCGAGCAGTTCCAGGCGGCGGGTGGGTCCAAGGTGATGCTGGCGAAGGGGAACCGGTCGGCGCAGGTCACAAGCGCGTGTGACACGCACGGGGGCTTCTATCTCGGGTCGATCGGTGGGCCCGCGGCGCGGCTTGCCCAGGACTGCATCAAGAAGGTCGAGGTCGTCGAATACGAGGAGCTCGGCATGGAGGCCGTCTGGAAGATCGAGGTCGAGGACTTCCCGGCGTTCGTCGTCGTCGACGACAAGGGCAACGACTTCTTCAGCCCGCAGCAACTCTCTCAGCCGACGTTCACTTCGATTCCGGTACGGGGGCCTGGGCTGGGGTAGCCCGCGGCGGAGCGGCTGATAGATGCGGTCGCCCCCTCCGCCCCTTCCTGTCCCGTGTCTGGGGGCTGCGCCCCCAGACACCCCCGCTGTCGGCCTGAACGGCCTCGTCCTCAAACGCCGGACAGGCTGAAACGGGGCGGAGCCCCGGAGGTACGGGACGGGAAGGGGCGGAGGGGGCGAAAGACCCCCCAGGGAACACCACCGCCCGCGAACACGCTTACCCCTGTATGACCGACTACCGCATCGAGCACGACTCCATGGGCGAAGTCCATGTCCCCGCAGACGCCAAGTGGCGGGCCCAGACGCAGCGGGCCGTGGAGAACTTCCCGATCTCCGGCCAGCATCTCGAACGCGCTCACATCGAAGCCCTCGCCCGGATCAAGGCGGCCGCGGCGAAGGTGAACGGCGAGCTGGGTGTCGTCGGGAAGGACATCGCCGAGGCCATCCAGGAGGCGGCCGCCGAAGTCGCCCGGGGTGACTGGGACGCGCACTTCCCCGTGGACGTGTTCCAGACGGGGTCAGGAACCTCGTCCAACATGAACGCCAACGAGGTCATCGCCACGCTCGCGACCGAGCGGCTCGGCAGGGACGTACACCCCAATGATCATGTCAACGCGTCCCAGTCGTCGAACGACGTGTTCCCCTCCTCCATCCACATCGCCGCCACCGCCGCCGTGACCCGGGACCTCATCCCGGCCCTCGATCACCTCGCCGCCGCGCTCACGCGCAAGTCCGAGGAGTTCGCCGACGTCGTGAAGTCGGGGCGTACGCACCTGATGGACGCCACGCCGGTGACGCTGGGGCAGGAGTTCGGGGGGTACGCGGCCCAGGTGCGGTACGGGGTCGAGCGGCTCAATGCCTCGCTGCCGCGGCTGGCCGAGCTGCCGCTGGGCGGGACGGCCGTGGGAACCGGGATCAACACGCCGCCCGGGTTCTCCGCCGCCGTCATCGCGGAGGTGGCCAGGGACACCGGGCTGCCGCTGACCGAGGCGCGCGACCACTTCGAGGCGCAGGGCGCGCGTGACGGGATCGTGGAGACCAGCGGGCAGCTCAGGACGATCGCGGTCGGGCTGACGAAGATCGCGAACGACCTGCGGTGGATGGCTTCCGGGCCGCGTACGGGGCTCGCCGAGATCAGTCTGCCGGATCTGCAGCCGGGGTCCTCGATCATGCCGGGCAAGGTGAATCCGGTCATTCCCGAGGCCGTGCTGATGGTCGCCGCGCAGGTCATCGGCAATGACGTGACCGTCGCCACCGCCGGAGCCGCCGGGAACTTCGAGCTCAACGTCATGCTGCCCGTCATCGGCAAGAACGTGCTGGAGTCCGTCCGGCTGCTCGCCAACGTCTCGCGGCTGCTGGCCGACCGGACTGTCGACGGAATCGTCGCGCACCGCGAACGGGCCCGGGAGTACGCCGAGTCGTCGCCGTCCGTCGTCACGCCGCTGAACAAGTACATCGGGTACGAGGAGGCCGCCAAGGTCGCCAAGAAGGCGCTGGCGGAGCGGAAGACGATCCGCCAGGTCATCGTGGAGTCGGGGTACGTGGAGCGTGGCGACCTGACGGTCGAGCAGTTGGACGAGGCGTTGGATGTCCTGCGGATGACGCGGCCGTAACGGGTTCTGCCCTTCGAAAAACGGCTGATGACACCTCCGTAACGTCCTGCGGCCGGTGGGGAGAACCATGACGCACTCCACAGCGTCGTATGCCCCGGGCACCTAATATCTGGTCATGACAGACGGTGGAGCGGTGAGAGAAGTGGAAGCGGGCGGCTCGACGGCGCACTGGGCCCCCGGGAGTCAGATCCTGTGGCGGTACCGGGAGAACGCCGGCGCGCGCTTCCACATCTGCCGCCCCGTGACCGTCGTACAGGACGACGAGGATCTGCTCGCGGTATGGATGGCGCCCGGCACGGAGTGTGTGAGGCCGGTGCTCGCCGACGGCACACCCGTGCATGGAGAGCCGCTCGAGTCCCGCTACACGAAGCCGCGCACGGTGCGGCTCGACCGCTGGTTCGGCACGGGGGTGCTCAAGCTGGCGCGCCCCGGTGAGCCCTGGTCGGTGTGGCTCTTCTGGGAGCCTGGATGGCGTTTCAAGAACTGGTACGTGAACCTTGAGGTGCCGCTGGCCCGTTGGGAGGGCGGCGTCGACTCGGAGGACCACTTCCTGGACATCGCCGTGCACCCGGACCGGAGTTGGCGCTGGCTGGACGAGGACGAGTTCGCGCAGGCTCAGCGGGTCGGTCTGATGGACGCCCAACTGGCCGAAAAGGTAAGGCAAGCGGGGTGGGCCGCGGTGGACGTGATCCGCGCATGGGGTTCGCCGTTCCGCGACGGCTGGCAGCACTGGCGCCCCGATCCGGCGTGGCCGGTTCCCGCTCTGCCCGATGACTGGGACCGTACGCCCGCGCATGTGTCCTCATGAGACCCTTGATGCGCCCCCGTGGTACAACCGTAGGATCGTCTTCCGCAAGGGCGCACGGCAGGAACAACTCCCGCAGTATGGGGCGGGCTTGACCATACGTCACCGAGGGGCGGCAGGACGTGAGCGAGGCGTACGAGGGCCACGGCCGTACGGCGGGCAGGCGGCCGGACCGGACCGCGGCGACCGGCGGAGCCACAACGGCGCTCCGGCCGGTAACGGACCGACCCGGTCCTGACGACGCGCAGATTCCGTTCCTGGGGCACACATTCCGGGTATCGGGGCTGCGGGACGAACTGTGCGTACGGCGCACAGCCCCGGACGGATGGATTCGACACGCGTGACGGAGCACCCCACCTCGCACGAGCGCCGCAAGTCCGGCGCCGGCCGGCCAGCCGCCCCCGCGGACCCACGCGGGGCGCTCCTGCATACCCCGGAGCAGCCGTCACCGACCCCAGGAAGCACTGGGCTGCCGGTACAGGCCCGCGCGGGCGACGCCCCGTCCGGACCCGGTACGGCGGTGCCCTGCCCCCCGAACGGGCCGTCCGGCGGTCAGGCCTCGGCCGGCACCGACGCACCTCCGCCCGCGTCTTCCGGCCCCGAGCACGCCCAGTCCTCGGCCGCCGTGCCCGATCCGCACCGCCCGCGCCCCGCTTCCGAAAGCATCCCGGTCCAGCAGGGCTCCGATCAGGAGCGGCCGTCGGGGAGCTCGGGCAGCAAGGAGCGGCGTACCGGGCAGGGGCTGCCGCCGGGTGGCCCGATGCCGATGCGGCGGGACGGGGACCGGCTGCGCTTCGTGGGCGCCGCGACCCGCAGGATCGCCCGGGGCATCGACCTCGACGAGATCGTGATGGGCCTGTGCCGGGCGACCGTGCCGACCTTCTCGGACGAGATCCTGGTCTTTCTGCGCGACCCGCTGCCGGTCGGCGACGAGCGGCCCACCGGGCCCCTCGTGCTGCGGCTGCGGCGCACCGACCGGATCCCCTCGGAGCGGGACACCGAGAACGTCCTGCCGCCCGCGTTCCAGCCGGAGCCCGTCGAGCTGCCGCCGGTCTCCGCCGAGCTGTGCGAGGTGCGCCCCGGCGGCGCCCTCGCCGAGGTGCTGCGCGGTGTGCGGCCCGTGTTCGCGGACGCGCCCGCGGCCCGTGCCGCGCTGCCCGAGCTGCTCGGCGACGAGCTGTCCGTGCCGTGCGGGCAGCGCGCGATCCTGGCTCCGCTGCGCGGCCGCCGCCGGGTGATCGGCGCCGCACTGTTCCTGCGCCGTCCGGAGCGGCTCGCCTTCGAGACCGATGACCTGCTGGTCGCCGCCCAGCTCGCCACGCACACCGCGCTCGGGATCGACAAGGCGGTGCTGTACGGGCGTGAGGCGTACATCGCCGACGAGCTGCAGCGCACGATGCTGCCCGAGACCCTGCCCAAGCCCACCGGTGTGCGGCTGGCGTCCCGCTATCTTCCGGCCGCCGAGACCGCGCGCGTCGGCGGCGACTGGTACGACGCGATCCCGCTGCCGGGCAGCCGTGTCGCCCTCGTCGTCGGTGACGTCATGGGCCACTCGATGACCTCGGCCGCCATCATGGGCCAGCTGCGGACGACCGCGCAGACCCTCGCCGGGCTCGATCTGCCGCCGCAGGAGGTGCTGCACCACCTCGACGAGCAGGCACAGCGGCTGGGGACCGACCGGATGGCGACCTGCCTGTACGCCGTCTACGACCCGGTCTCGCACCGGATCACGATCGCCAACGCGGGCCATCCGCCGCCGGTCCTGCTGCACCTGGGCGGCCGGGCCGAGGTGCTGCGGGTGCCGCCGGGCGCCCCCATCGGCGTAGGCGGGGTGGACTTCGAGGCGGTGGAGCTGGACGCGCCCGCCGGGGCGACGCTGCTGCTGTACACCGACGGCCTGGTCGAGTCCCGGCTCCGGGACGTGTGGACCGGGATAGAGCAGCTGCGCGAGCGGCTGGCCGCGACCGCGGCTCTGACCGGGCCCGACCATCCGCCGCCGCTGGAAGCGCTCTGCGACGACGTGCTGGACATGCTCGGCCCGGGCGACCGGGACGACGACATCGCGCTGCTCGCCGCCCGCTTCGACGGGATCGCGCCGAGCGATGTCGCGTACTGGTACCTGGAGCCGGAGGACGCGGCCCCGGGACGGGCCCGCAAGCTCGCCCGGCGGGCGCTGGCCCGCTGGGGCATGGAGGAGATGAGCGACTCCGTGGAGCTGCTCGTCAGCGAGGTGGTGACCAACGCCGTGCGCTATGCGTCACGGCCGGTGACACTGCGGCTGCTGCGTACGGACGTACTGCGCTGCGAGGTCGGCGACGACGTGCCGCAGCTGCCGCGGCTGCGGCAGGCGCGTGCCACCGACGAGGGCGGCCGCGGGCTGATCCTGGTCAACAAACTGGCCAGACGGTGGGGAGCCACGCGGCTGAGCACGGGAAAGGTCGTCTGGTTCGAGTTGAACCGGAGCTGAGGGGGGTACCCGCGCGGGATCCCCACAGCGGCCATTCAGATTTGAACCGAGATTAGATCCCGTCCAAATGTTGCCGACATCCCGTCGGCGGAGTTGACTGCTGTGGTGGACGAAGCGACCTAAAACAACCCTCTTCTTTGACGGGAGGACGCTCGTGACGCAGGCACCCCAGAAGGCTCCGTACACCACGAACAACGTCGGAATTCCGGTGGAGAGCGACGAACACTCGCTCACCGTGGGTCCCGACGGCCCGATCCTGCTCCAGGACCACTACCTCATCGAGAAGATGGCCCAGTTCAACCGGGAGCGGGTCCCCGAGCGTGTGGTGCACGCCAAGGGCAGTGGCGCGTACGGCTTCTTCGAAGTCACCAACGACGTCAGCCAGTTCACCAAGGCCGACCTCTTCCAGCCGGGCAAGCGCACCGACATGCTGGCGCGGTTCTCCACCGTCGCCGGTGAGCAGGGCTCGCCCGACACCTGGCGCGACCCCCGCGGTTTCGCGCTCAAGTTCTACACCGAGCACGGCAATTACGACCTCGTGGGCAACAACACCCCGGTCTTCTTCGTCCGTGACACGATCAAGTTCCAGGACTTCATCCGCTCGCAGAAGCGCCACCCGGCCACCGGGCTGCGCAGCAACGACATGCAGTGGGACTTCTGGACCCTCTCCCCCGAGTCGGCGCACCAGGTGACCTGGCTGATGGGCGACCGGGGCATCCCGAAGACGTACCGCCACATGAACGGCTACAGCTCCCACACCTACATGTGGATCAACGGCGCCGGTGAGCGGTTCTGGGTGAAGTACCACTTCAAGACCGACCAGGGCATCGAGTTCCTCCTCCAGGCCGAGGCGGACGAGCTGGCCGGTTCCGACGCGGACAAGCACCGCCGGGACCTGTACGAGTCGATCGAGTCCGGGAACGCACCGACCTGGTCCCTCAAGGTCCAGATCATGCCGTTCGAGGACGCGGCGGACTACCGCTTCAACCCCTTCGACCTGACCAAGGTCTGGCCGCAGGGGGACTACCCGCTGATCGACGTCGGCCGGATGACCCTCAACGAGAACCCGGACGACTACTTCATCCACATCGAGCAGGCCGCGTTCGAGCCGTCGAACCTGGTGCCGGGCATCGGCCCCTCGCCCGACAAGATGCTGCTCGGCCGGCTCTTCTCGTACCCGGACACCCACCGGTACCGGATCGGCGCGAACTACACCCAGCTGCCGCCCAACCGGCCGCGCTCCCCGGTGAACTCGTACGCCAAGGACGGCGCGATGCGCTACGAGGCGTCCAACGCGGCGATGCCGTACGCGCCCAACTCCTACGGCGGCCCCGCGGCCGACTACGGACGCTTCGGCGACCCCGCGAGCTGGCAGACCGCCGGCGAGCTGGTGCGCGAGGCGTACAAGCTGCACCGCGAGGACGACGACTGGGGCCAGGCGGGCACGATGGTCCGCCAGGTGCTGGACGACGCGGCCCGCGACCGGCTGGTGTCCAACATCAGCGGCCACCTGAAGGCCGGTGTCTCGCGCCCCGTGCTCGACCGCGCCATCCAGTACTGGCGCAACGTCGACAAGGAAATCGGCGACCGGATCGCGAACAACCTCAACGGAGGCTGAGTACGAGCGAGGGGGCGCCCGGTGGATCCACCGGGCGCCCCCTTCGTCGTGCTTATGGACTGTTTCGTGCATAGGGACTGTGTCGTGCTTGCGGACTGTGCCGTGCTTGCGGACTGTGCCGTGCTTGCGGACTGTGCCGTGCTTACGGACTGTCCCTGCCAGGATCAGCCGGATCCTCCGGGATCCCGATGGTCGATGGTGCCGTGGGAGTGGTCGGGTCCTCGGTCGTCGGCTCCGTCGTGGTGGGCTCTTCCGACGGGGTCTCGGGAGCGCTGGTGGTGGCCGTCGGCGGCTTGGTCGTCGGTTCCTCGGTGGTCGGCTCCTCCGAGGGGGTGCTCGACGGCGTCTGCGTGATGGTGGGCGTCACGGTGGGCTTCACCGCCGCGCCCTGAGTGGTGTCCAGGTCGAACTTGGTGACCTTGCCCATCGCGCCGAAGGTGTAGTCCGCCCAGATCTCGGCCGGGAAGCCACCGCCGTTGACGCGGCCGCCGCCCGCGGCGCCGCTCAGGGAGACCTGCTTGCCCGCGTCCTTGCTGCCGACCGCGCCCTCGCCGAACAGGCCGACCGAGGTGACCAGGTTCGGCGTGTAGCCGGTGAACCAGGCCGACTTGTTGTCGTCGGAGGTACCCGTCTTGCCCGCGACCTGCTGGCCCTTGCGGCCGTCGGCCTGGGCCACCGAGACCTTGGCCGTACCGTCGTCGACCACACCGGTCAGTACGGAGGTGACCGTGTCGGCGGCTTCTTCGCTGATGACCTGCTCGCCGATCGGGTCGGCGAACTTGACCGTACGGTCCTTGTGCTCCGCCGACGCCACGATGGCCGGGGTGACCTTCTTGCCGTGGTTGTCGAGGGTCGCGTACGCGCCGGCCATGTCCAGCGGGCTCGCGCCCATGGTGCCCAGGGTCTGCGCGGGGACCGCCTGCACTCCCTTGGTGTCCATGCCGAGTTCGCCCGCGACCTTCAGCACGTTGTCCATGCCGACGTCGACGCCCATCTGCGCGAAGACGGAGTTGATGGACTTGTTCATCGCGGTCTGGACGGTGACGTCGCCGTAGTCCTGGTCGTCCTCGTTCGGCGGCGAGAAGGCGATGTCGCTGCCCTTCACGGAGCGGCCGCTCGTACCGTCGTAGACCGTGCTCGCCGTGATCGGCTTGTCGTCCTGCGTCTTGGCGCTCTGCTCCAGGGCCGCAGCGAAGATCAGCGGCTTGAAGGTGGACGCGGGCTGGTAGTCGTCGCGGGTCGCGTTGTTGATGTAGTGCTTGAAGTAGTCCGTGCCGCCGTACATCGCGAGGACCTTGCCGGTATTCGGGTCGACGGACACGGCGCCGGCCTGGACGTTCGCGTCGACGTCCCGCTTCTTGGCGTCCAGGTTGCTGGTCAGCTTCGCCTTGACGGCGTCCTCCAGCTGCCCCTGCTTCTTCTTGTCGATGTTGAGCTTGATGGTCCAGCCGCCCGCCGTGACCATCGCCGTCGCGTCGTCCTGGTCGGCGGCCGTGCCCTGGGCGACGAGTTGCTTCGCCAGCGCGTTGTTGGCCTCGTCCACGAGATAGCCGGTCTGGCCCTCCATACCGGGCGCGCCCTGCGGGTCCTTGGGCACCGGGAACTTCATGGCCTCGCGCTCGGTCGAGTCCAGCCAGCCCTGCTCGACCATGTTGTCCAGGGTGTAGTTCCAGCGGGCCGTGACCAGTGCCTTGCCGTCGTCCGTGGCGACCGCCCAGTCGTACTGGCTCGGCGCCTGGAGGAGCGAGGCGAGATACGCGCCCTGCGCGACGGTGAGCTCACTCGCGTCGACGCGGTAGTACGCCTGCGCCGCTGCCTGGATGCCGTACGCGTTACGGCCGTAGTAGCTGGTGTTGATGTAGCCCGCGAGGATGTCGTCCTTGGACTGCTGCTGGTCCACCTTCAGGGAGATGACCATTTCCTTCAGCTTGCGCGTGACGGTCTGGTCCTGGGTGAGGTAGTAGTTCTTGACGTACTGCTGGGTGATCGTCGAACCACCCTGCAGGCCCTTGCCGGACAGGGTGTTGATCAGACCGCGGGCCGTGCCCTTGAAGTCGATTCCCGAGTCCGTGTAGAAGGACTTGTTCTCGGCGGCGACGAAGGTCTTCTGCACACCCTTGGGCACCTTGGCCAGTTCCACGACCTCACGGTTGACCTTGCCGGTGCGGGCGAGGGTCGTGCCATCGCTGTACTGGTAGATGTTGCTCTGCAACTCCGCGGCCGCGTTGCCCTCGGGCACGTCAACGACCATGTAGAGCACGATGAAGGCGCCCATGCCGAGCAGGCAGAAGCCGAAGAACGTGCCGAGAAGCGTCTTCCAGTTGAGGAACCGGCGTATGCCACTGCGGCGGCCGGCCTTCTCCTTGCCCCCGGCCGAGTCCTTGCCCTTGCCCCTGGCCGAGCGCTTGGGCGCCGCGCGGCGGTGGCCCTGCGCCTGCCGCGCTCGTCTCTCATCCGCTCGTCCCATGGGTCGATCCGCTCCGCTTCACTCTCGTGTGGCACACAGGTTCGTAGCTCAGGTCAGCTCAGCAAACTAACACCGCGCGATATGACAAAGGGCAGCCGATCCGGTCTTTTACGGACGTGAGAATCAGCACGCGACACACTCCAGCCTCAATGGAACCGACTAGCGAGAGAGGCAGAAGGTTGCTGAGCGGAGTAAAGTGTTATCACTTAGATAGAACTAAGATATGCCGTACGGCAGGCCGACTGCGGTGTAGGTCACCGGCCACAACCACGGGGGACGCTCGTGTCCACGCACGACTCTCACGACTCCGCCCACGACGATCACGACTCCGCGGGTCCTGGTGCCGGTTCCGCTCCCGGGCGACGGCCGCGGCAACAGCGCAAGCAGGTGCTGCTGCGGCTGGATCCGCTCGTCCACGACGCACTGGCCCGCTGGGCCGGGGACGAACTGCGCTCCGCCAACGCCCAGATCGAGTTCCTGCTGCGCAGGGCGCTGGCGGAGGCGGGGCGACTGCCGGGCGGGACCGGGCCGATCCCCCGGCGGGGGCGGCCGCCTGTTTCCGGGAAGCCAGAGAGCTAGGTGTGTTGTCCGGACAGGTTGGTGACGCGGGGGTTGGCACGCCGATCTGTGGGTGGGGCGCACACCTTGTGACCCTCCCCGGACCGGGGAGGGCGACCTTCGAGGAACCCCGCTCCTCACACCGCCCGTTGGTTGCCGAGCGCGAGGATCAGCTTTCCGGTGTTCTCACCCGAGAACAGCTTGAGCAGGGTTTCCGGGAACGCGCGGACGCCGCCTTCGACGATGTGCTCCCGTGAGCGCAGGCGGCCGTCCCGCAGCCATCGGACCAGCTCGGCGCCCGCCTCCGGGTAGCGGTCCTTGTAGTCGAAAACGACCATTCCCGTCATCGACGCTCTCGCCGGGAGCAGGGCCATGTAGTTCGCCGGACCGGGCGGCCGCTCCGTGGCGTTGTACTGGGACACCGAGCCGCAGATGACGATGCGGGCACCGCGAGCAAGGCGGGTCAGCACCGCGTCCAGAGTCTTTCCGCCGACGTTGTCGAAGTACACGTCGACTCCGTCCGGCGCGTGCTTGCGCAGCGCGTCGCGAAGGTTCTCGGACTTGTAGTCGATCGCCTCGTCGCAGCCGAACTCCTCGACGATCGTCCGGCACTTCCGCGGCCCGCCCGCGATCCCGATGACCCGACAGCCGTGGATCTTCGCGATCTGCCCGACGACGCTTCCGACCGCTCCCGCGGCGCCGGAGACCACGACGACCTCCCCGGGCTTGATCCTGGCCACGTCGAGCAGTCCGAAGTACGCCGTGAGCCCGGCGACGCCCAGCGCGCCGAGGTAGGTGTGCTCGGGAGCGAGTGACAGGTCGAGCTTTTCGACGCCCTTGCCGTCCGACAGGGCGTACTCCTGTACGCCAAAGCTGCCGTAGACGTGGTCGCCCACCGCGAAGTCGGGATGTCTGGAGACCGTGACCTCGCCTGTCGCGCCGGCGCGCATCACGGCACCGATCTCGACGGCAGGGACGTACGACGCCCCCGGATTCATCCAGACCCGCATCGCCGGATCGATCGAGAGGTGCGAGACGGCGATGACGAACTCCCCAGGACCCGGCTCGGGCACCTCGGCCTCGGTCAGCGTCCAGTCGTCCGCGGTGGGAAGTCCCACCGGCCGCTGCGCGAGTCGGATCTGGTGATTGGTGGTGGTCACGATGCGGGCCCTTCCGAAGCGGGGTCGTGTTGCTTGTCGGTTCTGGCCGTACCGGGTGCGGCTTGGGATGCGACACCGAGGGACCGGCCGCCGTCAAGAACGAGGACCACTTCTGTGACCCGGGAGGCTGCGGGGGCGCGGCAACGAACGCGGGGCCTCTACGCGCTACCGGGATTCATTCGCAGTGCATCGGGCTTCAGCCTGGTGGTGAGGCGAATCTGATGGTTGCGATGCGGAGCGTCGTGGATTCCTGTCCGGCGGAGCCGGACCACGGGTGCCCGCCGGCTGCGGCGCGGAGCGCCGTGACTGCTCGTCCCCGGTAGAGCCTGGCCGTGCTCACACCGGCCGGTTCTGCTGTTGGATGTACTGCTTGACCAAGGAGAGCGGGGCGCCGCCTACGGTTCCGGCGAAGTAGGAACCGGACCAGAGTTTGTTGGCCCGCCAGTAGTGGCGTACCAGGTCGGGGAATTCCTGGCGCAGGCGGCGGGAGGAGACGCCCTTGAGGGAGTTGACGAGTTTGGTGACGGCGATTTTGGGCGGGAAGTTCACCAGGAGGTGGACGTGGTTGTCCTCGCCGTTGAACTCCACCAGTTCGCACTCGAAGTCCGCGCACACCGACCGCATGATCTCCTCCATCCGCGCCAGATGAGCATCGGTGAACACTTTATGCCGGAACTTGGTCACGAAGACCAAGTGAACATGCATCACGAAAGCACAGTGCCGGCCAGTCCTGATCTTCTACATCTCGCCCATAACCCAAGTATGTATCGTCGCCCGTATGCAGCTTCGGTACAGCTTCCGCCTGTACCCGGACTCCGGCCAACGCACCGCGCTGGCGAGGGCGTTCGGGTGCGCCCGCGTCGTGTTCAACGACGCGGTGCGTGCCCGCGAGGACGCCCGCACCGCGGGCGAGGCGTTCCCGGCGGCCGGTGAGCTGTCGAAGCGGCTGATCACCGAGGCGAAGCAGACCGCCGGACGGTCCTGGCTGGGCGAGGTCTCCGCCGTCGTCCTCCAGCAGTCCCTGCGCGACGCCGAGGCCGCCTACAGAAACTTCTTCGCCTCCCTCAAAGGTGCCCGCAAGGGTCCGAAGCTGGGCCCGCCCCGTTTCAAGTCCCGCAAGGACAACCGCCAGTCGATCCGGTTCACTGCCAACGCCCGCTGGTCGGTCACCGGCAGTGGCAGGCTGAACCTCCCGAAGATCGGCGAGGTCAGGGTGAAGTGGTCCCGGACCCTGCCCGCACAACCCAGCTCGGTCACGGTGGTCAAGGACGCGGCGGGCCGGTACTTCGCCAGCTTCGTCATCGACACCGACCCGGCCGCCGACGCCGACCGGATGCCCGACACCGGCCGGAGCGTCGGTATCGACCTCGGACTGACGCACTTCGCCGTGCTGTCCGACGGCACGAAGATCGACTCCCCAAGGTTTCTGCGCCGGGCGGAGAAGAAACTGAAGAAGGCGCAGCGGGAGCTGTCCCGCAAGCAGCAGGGATCCAGGAACCGGGAGAAGACCCGTCTCAAGGTGGCTCGCGCCCATGCGCAGGTCACCGACGCCCGCCGCGAGTTCCACCACCAGCTCTCCACCCAACTGATCCGCGACAACCAAGCGATCGGCGTGGAGGACCTGGCGGTGTCCGCACTGGCGCGTACCCGGCTGGCCAAGAGTGTTCACGATGCCGGATGGTCGGCTTTCGTGCGCATGCTGGAGTACAAGGCGGCCCGGTACGGCCGCGCCCTGGTCAAGATCGGCCGGTTCGAGCCGACCAGCCAGGTCTGCTCGGCCTGCGGCGTCAAAGACGGGCCCAAGCCCCTGAACGTCCGGGAGTGGACGTGTGCCGCCTGCGGCGCCGTCCACGACCGGGACCACAATGCCGCGATCAACATCAACACGGCCGCCGGACTGGCGGTCACAGCCTGCGGAGCGCCGGTAAGACCAGAACCCGTTCTGGCACAGCGCGAAGAAACAGGAAGCCACGGACACCCGCCCGAACGCCGTGCCGCGTAGCGGCACAGAGTCCGGACGAGAAGGCCAGAATCCTTGGGCTTCAGGCCGAGGAGCAAGTCAATCCGCGAGAACCGCCTCGGCGTCCAGCGTCGTACCGACGGCCTGGACGACCGCCGCGATCTTGAACGCCTCCTGGATCGTCTCGCGGTCCACCCCGGCCCTACGGAGCACCTGCTCGTGGGAGTCGAGGCAGTCACCGCAGCCGTTGACCGCGGAGACGGCGAGCGACCACAGCTCGAAGTCGACCTTCTCGACACCTGGGTTGCCGATGACGTTCATCCGCAGACCGGTGCGCAGCTTCCCGTACTCCGGGTCGGAGAGCAGGTGGCGCGTGCGGTAGAAGACGTTGTTCATAGCCATGACGGCGGCAGCCGACCTGGCGGCGGTGTACGCCTCGGCGGACAGGTTCGCCTTGGCCTCGGGCGCCAACTCCCGCAGCACACGGGGGGAACGGGAAGCGATGGCGCACACCAGCAGCGTCCCCCACAACTGCTGCGGGGAGAGCCTGGAGTTGCCGGTGACCGAGTCGAGGTTGAGGCGCAGGTCCTTCGCGTAGTCCGGGATGGCGGACTTCAGTTCGTCGAGAGCCATGAAAAGGGTCACTCACCGGCCGGCAGGACAACCGGAGCGAGGAAGCTCTTGCCCTTGGTCCTTCGGAATTTGTCACCAACGGTGGGCATGGGGCTCCTCTTGAGCGGAAGCGAAGGCCGCTGCGCGGCGTTTCACGTGGGCTGGACTCAGCCAAGCTTGCCAGGGAGTGACTGAATCACTACGAGGAACTGGCCGCAGCGCTCCGGAAAGCGCTGCGGCCATCGCCCGTACGAGTCCGCTGCCGGCCCGAGGGGGCGTCGAGTCCTCTGACGTCCCGAGAGCCGTCGTACGCCCGTTCGGTGCCCTACTCCGTACGCAGCCCGTCCGGCCGCATCAGCCGCATCAGCGGTGGCAGGCTGAGCAGCGTCACCAGGACCACGACTCCCGCGCCGATGCCGGTCATCGACAGGACGCTCGCCCAGTCCACCCGTACCGGAGTGGTCGACATCTTCAGCAGGACAGTTCCGAGGGTCAGGCCCACCGCCGAGGCCAGGACCAGGCCGAGGGCGATCGGGATCGCGGTCTGCCAGAGCACCGACAGGCTCAGCGTGCGGCGCCGGGTGCCGAAGGCGACCAGGGCCGACAGAAGCTTCCTGCGTTCGCGCAGTTGCTCCAGCTGGGAGACCAGCAGGCTCGCGCCGATGAGGAAGAGGACAGCGGTGGCTCCGACGAACAGGCCGGTGCGGATGGAGGTGTACTGCTCGGACTGACTGCTGGACGACCACAGGAAGGGGTCGGAGAACCGGCTGATGTCCGCCGCCGTGTTCCGTACGTACTCGTTCACGTCCGGCACGGACTCGTCGACGCTGAGATAGACCTGCCCCTCGACGACCAGCGCGGCCTTCGCCGGCAGGGCGCCCGGCGTCAGCAGGAACCCACTGCGGTACGAACCGTTCTGGTCCTTGCGCGACTTGGCCTGCTTCAGGTCCTGCGGCACGGTCCAGGCGATCTCCTGGGCGCGCGGGAGGTCCCCGAACGACGGGTCTATGTAGAGCGTCTTGCCCGGCTTGGCCAGCTTCTCCGTGCCGGTGTCGTAGTCGGTGCCCGTGACGGCGAAGACGTCGCCGTCACGGCACGAGGGCAGGGTCGCCACCTCGCGCAGGGAAGCGCAGTCGGCGACCGTGATCCCGTTGGAGAACTCGGGGTCCTTCCTGCGTTCGCCGAGGTAGCCCTCGGCGAACGCCGAGACGCTCGTGACACCCTTGGTCCGCTCGAACTTCTCGGCGGCCGGGGGGAGCGGGATCCCGCTCGGCACGGACACCTGCATCTGTGCCCGCGTCAGATCGTTCTTGGACGACTCGGTGTAGTCGCTCTCGACGCCGGCGAACAGCATCTGCAGGGCGATCGCCCCGGCCACCGCCACCGCGATCCCGTTGACCATGCGAGCCGCCGTACCGCTGCTCAACTGGAGCCTGCGGACGGCAAGTTGCCAGGCGACGCCACCGGAGCCGAGCCGGGCGACGACGGCCTCGACGATCCACGGCAGCAGCGCGGTGACGCCGAAGAGCAGCAGGATGACGCCGCCGATCACGAGGTACTGGTTGAAGTCCCCGTTCTCCCGGCCCTGCCCGATCATCGGGTAGAGCATCGCGAGCCCGCCCAGCGGCAGCAGCAGCCGCCACCACAGCCGGCGTCGCGCCGGCCGTGCCGAGCGCACCACCCCGAGCGGCTCGATGACCACACCGCGCAGCGCGAGCAGGGTGACCAGCACCGCCGACGCCGGGACCGCGAGGGCGACCAGCGCGGCCAGTGCGGGCGAGGGGTTCAGGTAGCTGGGGAACACGCTGACGTCGAGAACCTCGACGGAGCCCGCGATCTGACGGCCGATCAGGAAAAAGACCGTGCCGAAGCCGAGCCCGACCACGGCGCCCGCGAGCGCCTCACCGGCGGCGATCCGCCGGGTCATCCGGCTGTCGGAGCCGACCAGCCGCAGCGCGGCGAGCCTGCGGTCGCGCCGCTCACCGCCGAACCGTACGGCCGCGGCGATGAAGACGCCGACCGGCGTCAGCAGCACCACGAACATGACAAGGACCATCAGGATCAGTACGGGATCCATCGGGTCGGACGACGGATCCGGATCCCCGAACCGGTCGATGCGGGTCACCCGGCCGCTGTCGATCTGCGGTGCAAGGCCTTCGCCGCCCATGTAGAAGGCGAGTTCGGCGGAGCCGACAAGACCGACCTCGCCGATGGTGCCGACGGTGCGCAGCGGCAGCCGCTCCCGCAGCAGCTTCCCGCTGTCCGACTTCAGCAGCTTGTCGAGTGCTGGAGAGACCACCATCTCGCCGGGCGCCGGGAACTTCTCCACCCCTGGCGGGAGCGGCGCCTGGGGCCCCTCGGGCTCCAACTCCCGCCCTCGGACGTTCTTTTCACGATAGGTGGTGCTGACGTTCCCAACGATCAGCGTGTTGTCTGCCTTCGGCTTCCGTACGTCGCTGAACGTGATGTCCGTACGCGCGCTCTCCCGGTCGTGCCGGGCGGTCAACGCGCTCGGTATCGCGGCGGTGAGCAGCAGCAGCGCCACGCCAAGACCGACGCCGACGGCCGTCAGCAGGACCCGGCCCCACCCTTCGCGTCCGCCGGTGAAGGCGAACCTGGCCCCCATGGCCAGGTCTCTGGCCCACTGACGGGCCCACCGTGCCTTCATACGGCCCGCTCCATGTCCCGGGACTTCCCGTCGCGTACGACGATCTCGCGGTCCGAGTACGCCGCCACCCGTGCCTCGTGCGTGACGAGCACGATGGCCGCGTTGGTGGACCGGGCGGCCTCCGTGAGCAGCTCCATCACGCGTTCGCCGTTGAGCGAGTCGAGCGCGCCGGTCGGCTCGTCGGCGAACAGCACACGGGGGTCGGTGACCAGCGAACGGGCCACCGCCACGCGCTGTCCCTGGCCACCGGAGACCTCACCGGGCCGCTTGCCCCTGAGGTCGTCGACCTCCAGCTGCTCCATCCGCGCCAGGGCGGCGCGCTCGGCCTCCTTGCGGCCGGTGCCGTTCAGCCGCAAAGGCAGGGCGACGTTCTCGACGCAGGTCAGCTCAGGTACGAGCTGTCCGAACTGGAAGACGAACCCGAACTCGGTGCGCCGCAGGGCACTGCGCTGCGTGTCGTTCATCGTCGCCATCTCGCGGCCGTTGTACGTGATCGAGCCCGAGTCGGGCGTCACGATTCCGGCGAGGCAGTGCAGCAGCGTGGACTTGCCTGAGCCGGAGGGGCCCATCACCGCGACGACCTCGCCGGGGTGGATGGAGAACCCGGCGCCGTCCAGCGCGTTCGTCGTTCCGTACGTCTTACGAAGGTCCACCGCGGTCAGCAGGGAACCGGGAGGAGGAGTCATCTGGCTCATCGCGCTCATCGGAGTCGTAGGGGTCGTGCGGGTCCCGGGAGTTATCGGAGTCATCGGGTCGTCACCGCCTCGGCGAGTCTGTCGAGGCGCGCGGCGGTCAGCTCCAGCCACCGCAGGTCGGCCTCCAGATGGAAGAGGGCGTGGTCGCAGATCAGTTGGTCCGCGAGATCGCCCTTGCGCTTGCGGTCGGTGAGGATGCGCATCATGCGCAGGTGCTCCGAGCGCTGCGTGTCGAGGATCTCGCTCGCGTCACGGTGGGTGAGCAGCGCGAGGACGATCTTCGTGTAGAGGGTCGACTGCAGATACGGCTCGGGCTTCTCGGGAGTCGCCAGCCACTGCTGTACGTCGGTGATCCCGGCCTCGGTGATCGCGTACCGCTTGCGCTCGGGACCGTCGCCCGCCTCTATCCCGTCGACCTCCACGAGACCGTTCTTCAGGAGGCGCGACATCGTCGAGTAGACCTGGCCGTAGTGCAGCGGCCGATCGTGACCGAACTTCTCGTCAAAGGCCCGCTTCAGGTCGTAACCGTGACGGGGCCCGGACTCCAGGAGTCCTAGGAGGGTGTGACCGATGGACATGAGGAGGACTCTACACACGGGGTATACATGGTGTGTATACCCACTGCGTATAGAGAGGAACAGAGAGGGTTGAAGCGCAGGTCAGGGCCCATTGTCACGGTTCTGTCACCGGCCGGAGGAGGCTCAGCTCTCCAGTCCCGGCCGGGTGGGAGGTTTTCAGCCCGTCCGGCGTTCGAGGACGAGGCCGTGCCATCCCGATCCCCCACCCACCCGTGGGGGCGGCCTTTTCAGCCCGTCCGGCGTTTGAGGACGAGCGCGTTCGGCGCGATGCGGGGGTCTGGGGGCGGAGCCCCCAGGAACAAGGGGCGGGTAGGGGCGGAGGGGGCGAAAAAACCAGGCCCCCGCCCACGCGCTACGGCGCCGGCCGCCGCACCGGAGCCACTTCCACCGCCGTGGCACCCCCGGGCTCGTCGGTGGCATACGACCGCAGATAACCCACCACCGTATTGGTGACGGCCACCAGCGGCACGGCCACCACCGCCCCGCCGATCCCGGCGACCATCCCTCCCGCGGCGACCGACAGAACGACCGCCAGCGGATGGACCCTTACAGCCCGCCCGAGAATGAACGGCTGCAGAATGTGCCCCTCGATCTGCTGCACGGCGAGCACCACGGCCAGCACCATGACCGCGGTGAAGGGCCCCTGCGTCACCAGCGCGACCACCACCGCCAGCGCCCCCGAGATCACCGCGCCCACAAGCGGGATAAAAGCACCCAGGAAGATGAAGACGGCGAGCGGTACGGCCATCGGGACGTCGAGGAAGTAGATACCGAGGCCGATGAAGATCGCGTCGATCAACGCCACCACCACCGTGCCCCGGACGTATGCGGTCAGCGTGCGCCAGGCCCGCGGACCCGCGCCCGCGACACCCGGACGGGCCGCCGCCGGCACCAGCCTGAGCGTCCACTCCCAGATCTGCTTGCCGTCGTAGAGGAGGAACAGCGTCGAGAACATCGTCAGCAGGATGCCGGTCAGGGCCTCGACGATGACGGTCACGCCTTCGAGGCCCGCCGAGGTGATCTGATCCGTGTTGGTGCCGATCGCGTCGCGCAGGTTCTTGGCGATCTCGTTGATCTGTTTGTCCGTCACATGGAACGGGCTGTTGAGGAGCCAGTTCCGCAACTCGTCGACGCCGTCCTGGATCTGGTCGGAGAGGGTGTCGATGTTCTCCTGGACCTGCCAGACCACGAACCAGCCGATCAGCCCGATGACGACGAAGCCGAGGATCGCGGTGAGTGCGGTGGCCAGCCCGCGCGGCACCCCGTAGTCCTTCAGCCGGGCAACGGCGGGTTGCAGTATCGCGGTGATGAGCAGCGCGGCCACGAAGGCGAACACCACCAGCTGTACGGCGCCGATGACCCGCATCAACACCCAGACGGTGCCCGCGAGTACGAGCAGCCGCCAGCCGGCCTCGGCAGCGACCCGTACACCCCATGGCACCGCCACGGCGGGATCGGGGCGGGCGGCCACAGCGGTCACGTAGGCGGTTGGAGCGGGAGCAGGAGCCGTAGCCGGGGTGGAGGGCGAGGCGGGGTCGACAGGGGCACCGGAGAGATCAGAGACGCCTGCGGCACCGGAGACGCCGGAAGCCGCTGTCGCGTCGTCGGGACCCCGTGCGTCCGGGGTGCCCGAGCTGTCCGACGAGGACTGAGCATCCGACAGGGGCGGGCCATCCGCTGGGGGCTTGGTAGCTTCCGAGGCACCGGCCCCGGCCGCCCGCGAGGACGCTGAGTCCGCCGAGAACGGTGAGTCCATCGGCGCCCCGGCATCCGCCGGAGACGCGCCGCGTGACCGGGTATCCCGTGTCGACTGCTCGTCCGGCCCGGACTGCGACTCGCGCTCCACCTCGGCCCGTCGCTCGTCCAACCGTTTGCCCAGTTCGGTCAGTCCGGCTCCGACCCGGCTGATCCACTCTGGTACGCGCGACATGATCCGTCCTCTTCCGCCGCCCCCGTTGCTCCCCACCACTCCCCCCTGGAGTCGTCGGGTCCGACCGTACATGGCCGAAGCCCCTCACCATATGACGGTGAGGGGCTCCGAAAGGTTGAGCGGCCGACGTGCTGAGCGCGGGCTCAGTACCAGTTGTTGGCCTGCCAGAACGACCAGGCCTCACAGGGACTGCCGTAGCGGTCGTTCATGTAGCTGAGGCCCCACTTGATCTGTGTGGCCGGGTTGGTCTGCCAGTCGGAGCCGGCGGAGACCATCTTGGAACCGGGCAGGGCCTGGAAGAGACCGTAGGCACCGGAGGAGGCGTTGACGGCCGTGTAGTTCCAGCTCGACTCGTGGTCCACGATGTTGCTGAAACACTGGTACTGGCCGCTCGACACCATGGACTGGGCCATCGCCTGGATCTGCGCGGTGGAGTACGAGGACTGGACGGTGAAGCTGCTCGCATCACGCGTCGCGTCGCGGCTGGCCGCTTCCTCGGCTTCCTTGCGCTCCTTGGCGTCCTGCTCGGCCTTCTCCGCGGCCTTCTGCTTCGCGACGGCGTCGTCGGCTGCCTTCTTACGGGCGGCTTCTTCGGCGTCCTTCTTGGCGCTCGCGTCGGCCTGGATGGCTTGTGCGGTGGCCTGCTGCGTCAGGGATGCGGTCTGTACCTGGGCCTGCTGGCCGACAGGTATGTCCGCGAGGAGAGTCGCGTCGCTTGCCGTCGCCTCGGCGTCGTTCGAGGGAGCAGCGGTGCTGCCCGAGGCAACTCCGACGACGCTTCCGACAGCGGTGACCGCGGTGGCCGAGGCCACTGCGAATCCCCGGACCGAAATCCGGCTCACACGGTTTCCTTCCAGCATCGACCGCTTAGGTGACCCTCGCGGACGCAATCGTGCCCCTCGGCGCTGGCCTCCCAACTGCGGGGTCACGGGAGGCGCGGGCCCGGTGGGCAACTCCCTTGCGGGGATTGCCGCGTGGTGCGCGGGCGGCATACGACGGCTCTATGGAGTTCTGAGGTTCCTGTGGTGCCGTACCGCTGGGGGTACAGGTGTGTCGTATGCGGGGCCTGACAGGAGTGAGACTCTGCCGTACCTCGACGCCACAGGGCAATTCCGAGTTGCGTGTGAAAGCTCACACCTCGTTTGCCCCAGGAGTTTTGCGGAAACGAGCGCGCATCAAGACGCCGCCCGGCTAGGCTCTTCGCCTTTGCCGGACGGCGCCAACTACCGTGCATCCGCCACCCATTGCCGGAACGGGTCCAGCTGGGTCAGACGGTTCAGATTTGCCCTTCCTCCAGCATTTCGGTCACTAGTGCCGCGATCTGGGACCTCTCGGACCGGTTCAGGGTCACGTGCGCGAAAAGCGGATGGCCCTTCAACTTCTCGACCACGGCGACCACACCGTCGTACCGGCCGACTCGCAGATTGTCCCTTTGTGCCACGTCATGGGTGAGAACGACCCGTGAATTGGCGCCGATACGGGACAGCACGGTCAGCAGCACATTCCGTTCCAAGGACTGCGCCTCGTCCACGATCACGAACGCGTCGTGGAGGGAGCGGCCGCGGATGTGGGTGAGCGGCAGGACCTCCAGCATGCCGCGTGCGGTGACCTCTTCGATGACCTCGCGCGAGGTGACGGCGGACAGGGTGTCGAAGACCGCCTGCGCCCACGGGCTCATCTTCTCCGACTCGGAGCCGGGCAGATAGCCGAGCTCCTGCCCGCCCACCGCGTACAGCGGCCGGAAGACCATCACCTTCTGGTGCTGGCGCCGCTCCAGGACGGCCTCCAGACCCGCGCAGAGCGCGAGTGCGGACTTGCCGGTGCCTGCCCGGCCGCCCATGGACACGATCCCGATGTCCGGGTCCAGGAGCAGATCGAGCGCGATGCGCTGCTCGGCGCTGCGGCCCTTGATGCCGAAGGCCTCGCGATCACCGCGGATGAGCCGGACGTTGCCCTCGGACGTCACGCGCCCCAGTGCCTTGCCGCGCTCCGACTGGATCGTCAGGCCCGTGTGCACCGGCAGCTCGGCCGCCTCGGGGACGTAGACATGGCCCTCGTCGAAGAGGATGTCCACCTGTTCGCCCGCGAGCGTCAGCTCGGACATTCCGGTCCAGCCGGAGTTGCCCGTGATGGCGAGCTCCGCGCGGTACTCCTCGGCGAGGAGTCCGACGGAGGAGGCCTTGATCCTGAGCGGCAGGTCCTTTGACACGACCGTGACGTCGTACCCCTCGGCCTGCAGATTGCGGGCTACCGCGAGAATGCGGGAGTCGTTGTCCCCCAGACGGTAGCCACTGGGCAGCACGCTGGGATCCGAGTGGTTGAGCTCGACGCGCAGGGTCCCTCCGAGCTCCCCGATCGGGAGAGGGGCGTCGAGGCGGCCGAACCGCACCCGGAACTCGTCGAGCAGGCGCAGGGCCTGCCTGGCGAAGTAGCCGAGTTCGGGATGGTGCCTCTTGGCCTCCAACTCCGTGACCACGACGATCGGCAGCACGACTTCGTGCTCGTCGAAGCGGTTCAGGGCGTTCGGGTCGGCCAGCAGGACGCTGGTGTCGATTACATATGTGCGCCGGTCTGGCATACGGCGCTTTGTGCTGGTCACCACGGAAGGACGTACCCCCTCGGATGAGGTCGGGGAGCGACGAAGGAGATCTGGACCGGTCTGCGGCGCCGATGCGCGGGCCGAAAACCGGCCCTCCGCTTCGTCCGTACTGACCGCACGGTCGGGCTGGTGCAAAGGGCCTCCCGGGCGGACGGCCCCGTGCCGCCCGCTGAGATCCGATGCCCGTGGTTCGGGCATCGACCTGGAAGGCTTATGCCCTCGAACGCGCGATGCCATGCCAAGTCGGCCAACGGCGCGCTCGTTAACTCCAGATGACGCGTGTCCCGTACGACGTCCCGAGTGGACCCGCGGGTCAGCCTCCGTAACGGCGGTGTCGCGCCGCGTAGTCGCGCAGGGCGCGCAGGAAATCGACCTTGCGGAAGGCCGGCCAGAAAACTTCACAGAAGTAGTACTCGGAGTGGGCCGTCTGCCAGAGCATGAATCCGGACAGCCGCTGCTCGCCACTCGTTCGGATCACCAGGTCGGGGAAGGGCTGGCCGCTGGTGTAGAGGTGCTTGCCGATGAGGTCGATGTCCACGGACTCGGCGACGTCCTCGATCGAGGAGCCCTTGTCGGCGGCGTCGAGGAGCATCGAGCGCACGGCGTCGGCGATCTCCTGGCGGCCGCCGTAGCCGATGGCGACGTTGACCACTATCCCCTGGACGTGCGCGGTGGACTCCTCGGCCTCTTTGAGGGCGTTCTGCATCTGCCCGGGCAGCAGGTCGGGCGTGCCCACGTGATGGACGCGCCAGCGGCCGTCGGCGGCGAGGGTGTGGACGACGTTCTCGATGATCCCGAGGAGCGGTACGAGCTCCTCCTCGGGGCGGTCGAAGTTGTCCGTCGACAGGAGCCACAGGGTGACGACCTCGACGTCGGTCTCGGAGCACCAGCCGAGGAACTCCTCGATCTTCTCGGCCCCGGCCCGGTGCCCGTGAGCGGCCGTGGAACCCGCCGCCTTCGCCCAGCGCCGGTTGCCGTCCATGATGACGCCGATGTGCTTGGGCACCTGATCGTGGTCGAGGTGGCCTTCCACCCTGCGTGCATAGAACCTGACCAGCAGTCGGCGCAGGTTGTCGCGCAGGTTCACGTGTTGTCAGCCCCTCCGTGCAGATGACGATGCCCCAGGGCCGACACCCTACCCCTGCCGGAACGCAGTGTTCCCTTGGGGTACAGGGCTCTCCCGAGACGGGGCGCGGGGCACTCCTGCGCGTTGTCCGTAGGCTGACGTAGCTTCGTATTCATGAACGACATTTCTGTATACCGTGCCGCGACGGAGCGGTACGAATCGATGGAATACCGGCGCACGGGCCGCAGCGGACTGAAGCTGCCCGCCGTCTCGCTCGGTCTGTGGCACAACTTCGGTGACGACCGCGGCCTCGAGTCCCAGCGGGCGATCCTGCGCCGCGCCTTCGACCTGGGCGTCACGCACTTCGACCTGGCGAACAACTACGGGCCGCCGGCCGGTTCCGCGGAGCTCAACTTCGGCAAGCTGCTGAAGCAGGACTTCGCGCCGTACCGGGACGAGCTGGTCCTGTCGACCAAGGCGGGCTACCTCATGCACCCCGGCCCCTACGGCGAGTGGGGTTCCCGCAAGTACCTGCTGTCGTCCCTGGACGCCTCGCTGAAGCGGATGGGCGTCGAGTACGTGGACATCTTCTACTCGCACCGCTTCGATCCGGACACCCCGCTGGAGGAGACGATGGGCGCGCTCGCGTCCGCGGTCCAGCAGGGAAAGGCGCTGTACGTGGGGGTGTCCTCGTACACCGCCGAGCAGACCGCCGAAGCGGTCCGCATCCTGACCGGGCTGGGCGTGCGTCCGCTCATCCACCAGCCCTCGTACTCGATGATCAACCGCTGGACCGAGGACGACGGCCTGCTCGACACGCTGGAGGCGGCCGGCATGGGCTGTATCTCCTTCGCGCCGCTCGCACAGGGCCTGCTGACGGGCAAGTACCTCAAGGGCATCCCGGAGGGCTCGCGCGCCACCCAGGGCAAGTCGCTCGACCCGGGCCTGGCGGGCGACGCGGATGTCGTACGGCGGCTGAACGGGCTGAACGACATCGCGGCCCGCCGCGGCCAGTCCCTCGCGCAGCTCGCGCTCACCTGGGTGCTGCGCGACGAGCGGATGACCTCCGCCCTCATCGGCGCGTCCAGCGTGCGGCAGCTGGAGGAGAACCTGGCGGCGCTGTCCGCGCCTGGGCTGACGGCCGAGGAGCTGAAGGAGATCGACGCTTTCGCGGTGTCGACGCCGGGGACGAATATCTGGGCTGGTCGGCGCTGAGTCACCAGAGCTTCGGGGCGCGGACCCGGGGGGCGCACGGGGGCGCCCGCCGGGCGGGCCCTGCGCGGGGACAAAAAACGGGCCGGTCCGTGGGGGGGAGACGGACCGGCCCGAGGGGGGGTTTCCACCATAACCCTTCGTAAGTGATGCTGCGTGCATCGGCGTGCCACAACTACTCTCCGGAGTCGCCCGGCAACGCCGAGGTGGGAGCGGAATACCGGATTCAGGGTGTGATCATGGCCGAATCGCAGCGGAATCAAAGGGATTCACCGGCGATCGCGGAGGATTCGGAAAGATCCGGAGGATTTGCACATGGTTGTGTCCTTCCTCGGCTACGCGCCGGACGTACTCCAAGAGAGTGACCCCGTCAGGAACGTCCGCTTGACGCCACAGCTAACTTCGCAGCCATGGCCACGTTCACCACCCCCGAGACGTCCGAGCCGGTGCCACTGGAGCTCGCCGAGTCGGCGCGGGCCCGGCGACGCGGACTGCTCGGGCGGGACGGCATCGAGGGGGCACTGCTACTGAGTCCGGCGAACTCGGTGCACACGCTGGGCATGCGGTTCGCGATCGACGTCGCACATCTGGACCGGGAATTCCGGGTCCTGGCGGTACGGACGATGCGGCCGGGCCGGGTGGGGCTGCCGCGCCCGTGGGCCAGACACGTCCTGGAGGCCGAGGCCGGGGTGATGGAGGGGTGGGGTGTACGACGCGGGGTGCGGGTCACGGTCACGGGTCTCGGTCCAGGACCGGTGACGTAACCCCGGGCCGGTGACGCGGCCACAGACCAATAACGTCGTATCAGGCCACGTCGGGCCACGCCAGGAAGTGGACCCGGCACCGCGCAGCCCCCTCCACTGCGCGGTGCCACACGCGCAGATTTGCTCACGCGAATTACCTTGGTCTGAACTTACGTGAGGCAAACAGCCAGGGCGAGACGGTCGCGATAACGATGTGGAAAACCTGTGAGTTGTGCGCCACATCCCGGACACGGAGACGGACACGCGCGCGCCGCGCGCTACGCCCCGCCCATCCGACCGCCGCATATCCGCCGTACGTCCGCCATACGGACCGACATCTCACGCAGACCGGGCCGCATGGCATGTTTTCGGTCAATCAGTCGGCCGGTCACCTCCCAGCCCCTCAGCGGACAGAATCTGACCTCTTTCGGTTCTAGCGTCGATCCATGACAGTGAAGATCACGTGGGACGAGGCGAGCGCGCGGCGGCTGGAACGGCAGTTCCTCGCCGCGCCGGCGGAGACCGGCACTCCCGTTGCCGAGGTCGTCGGCGCGATGCTCGGCGCGCACGCGCAGGTGCTGTCGGCGGCCGAGGTGTCGGTGGGCGTGCGGGTGGACGGGGTGACTCGGGCGGACGTACGCGCGGCGCTGTGGGAGGACAGGTCGCTGGTGAAGACGTACGGACCTCGGGGGACCCTGCATCTGCTGCCCGCCTCCGAACTCCCCTTCTGGGCGGCCGCGTTGGAGGCGATTTCGACCGGCCCGGGCCCGTTCGCACCGAACGTACGGCTCACGGGGGCGCAGACTGACGAGGTGGTCGCGGCGATCGGGGACGCGCTGGACGGCGCCTATCTGACCATCGACGAGTTGAGCGACTCGGTCGTGGC
Organism: Streptomyces sp. NPDC093544; assembly: GCF_040683495.1. Lineage (NCBI taxonomy): Bacteria > Bacillati > Actinomycetota > Actinomycetes > Kitasatosporales > Streptomycetaceae > Streptomyces > Streptomyces sp. NPDC093544. Next base: position 190,435 of record NZ_JBFBEA010000011.1, read on the forward strand.
GCGCACCGGGCCGTGGGCCGGGGACCTGGTGATGCCCGCGTTCCAGACCATGTGGCCGCGCTGGCGTCAGGTGATGCACCGGGCGGGGCAGCGCGGTGCGCTGTCCTTCGGGCCGAACCGGGGCCGCAAGGTGACGTACACGCGGCCTCCGCGCTTCGAACCGCTCGCGCAGGATGCGGCGCTCTCCACCCTCGTACGACGCTATCTGCGCGCGTACGGGCCTGCGACGCCGGCCCACTTCGCCAAGTGGGCGGCGGCGCCACGGGGTTGGGCCGGTGAGCTGTTCGCCGCGTGCGCCTCGGCAGGTGAGATCGAGGAGGTCGACTTCGCGGGAGGACCGGCCTGGGTGGCGGCGGGTGACACGGAGTTTCCCGCGGCGCCCGTGCGCGGGGTGCGGCTGCTCCCGTACTTCGACGCGTACGGCATCGCCGCCCAGCCGCGCGAGACGCTGTTCCCCGGGGCGGCGTACGGGCGTGCCCTCGCGGGCGGTCAGGCCGGGAACTACCCGGTGTTCCTGATCGACGGCGTGGTCGCCGGGGTCTGGCACCAGCGGCGCCAGGGGCGGCGTACGACGGTCACGGTGGAGCCACTGGGGCGGCTGACGGCGGCGCGGGAACAGGAGTTGGCGGCGCAGGTGGCTCGGGTGGGGGACGTGTTGGAGGCGAAGGCGGAGTTGGTGATCGGGGAGGTGACGGCGGGGGCGCATGCGTGAGCGTATGGCGCGTTGGGCCGGCTTCCGGGCCGCCGCGGGTTGGCGCGTTGTCCCGGCTTCCGGGCCGCCCTGCGTAGGCGCGTTGTCCCGGCTTTCGGGCCGCCCTGCGTAGGCGCGTTGTCCCGGCTTTCGGGCCGCCCTGCGTAGGCGCGCTGTCCCGGCTTTCGGGCCGCCCCGCGTAGGCGCGCTGTCCCGGCTTTCGGGCTTGCGCGCTATGCCGGCTTCCGGGCTTCGATCAGGAAGCGGGTGCTGTGGGCGAGGAACGGGCCCTCGGTCTCGATCTGCTTGTGCAGGGCGTGGAGTTGGGGGCGGTACTGGTCGACGGTGAAGCCGGGGACCATCCAGATCACCTTGCGCAGGAAGTGGACGACGGCTCCGATGTCGTGGAACTCGATACGGAGGCGCTCCGAGCGGAGGTCCACGAGGTCGAGCCCGGCGGCCTCGGCGGCGGCGACGGCACGGTCGGGGTGCCGGCCGTTCTTGATCTCGTCCGGCTGCGGGCCGAGGAAGTACTCCACGACCTCCACGACGCTCGCCGGGCCGACCTGCTGGGAGAAGAAGGTGCCGCCGGGGCGCAGGACGCGCGCGACCTCGTCCCAGTACGTGCGGACGGGGTGACGGCTGACGACCAGGTCGAAGGCCTCGGCCGCGAAGGGCAGCGGCGCGTCCTCCGGGGAGGCGACGACGACGGCGCCGCGCGGGTGGAGCAGGGCGGTGGCCTTGGCCACGTTCGGCGGCCAGCCCTCGGTGGCGACGGTGAGCGGTGGCAACTCCGCCGCGGAGACGAGGACTTCACCGCCGCCGGTCTGGACGTCGAGGGCGGCGGACGCGTGCGCGAGCCGCTCAGCCATGGCGCGCGCGTACCCCCACGAGGGCCGCTCCTCGGTGGCCCGGCCCTCGAACCAGGAGAAGTCCCAGCCGTCGACGGACGCGGCGTCGGCCTCGGCGACCAGGGCTTCGAAGGTGCGGTGGGAGGTGGGCATGCGGGGATCCTCCCAGGGGCCGCGGGAGGAGCGCGAGGGAATTTCACCCCGCCCCGCCCCCGCCCCGCCTACAGGCACCTGCTTCAGCCCTGCCTAGCGCCGTTCCCCGGAGGGTCCCTCGTGGAGTACGAGCATGGCGTGCTCGTCCTCGCCGTACCGGACCGTCCCGGTGTGCTGGAAACCGTGCTTCTCCAGGAGGCGTACCGAGGCGGTGTTGCCGGCGAAGGGATCGGCGTACAGGGGGCGGGTCCTTTCGAGACCCAGGAAGAGGGTGAGTGCCTGGGTGCCGATGCCCCGGCCCCAGTAGGGGCGACCGAACCAGTAGCCGATGAAGCGCCGTGGCTCCTGCTGGTCCGGTTCGTCCGCCCACCAGGCGACGATGTTGCCGGCCGGTTCGCCGGCGACGGTGATCGTCTGAACGAAGCCGGTGCTGTCGCCGAGGACCTTCGTGGCCCAGTGGGTCATGAAGGCCTCCCGTTCCCGGGAGGGGAACCTCGCTCGCCGCACCGCCTCCGGGTCCAGCTGCTGCTCGTAGAACAGCTCCAGATCGGTGTCCTGTACGTCCCTGATTCCCACGATCTCCACGTCGTCGCTCATGCTCAGGGAGTGTGGCACCGGGCACTGACAATCGGGGTTCCCCTCAGGACCCTTCAGGGGACCAGCGGCCGTACGTCGCCGGCCACGAACCGTACGAAACCCTCGGGGTCGGGTTCGTCGGCGGTCGGCTGGAGGATCACGGTGTCGGCTCCGGCGTCCGCGAGGCGCTGGACTGCCTTGGCTACCGCGCCCGCGTCACCGGCGACTCCGTGCTCGGGCAGCGAAGCCTCGCCACTGGCCTCGATCTCGGCGCGCAGACGGGCCTCGGCATCGGGCCCGGTGGCCGCGTGAAGGTAGACGACCACCCGGTGGTGATCGGTCCGCTGGGCTTGTGCCCGTCCCTCGTCGATGAGCAGGCGTGCCTGCCGTACCCCCTCGGGCGAGGTGGAGGCGGTGAGGATGGTGCCGTCCGCAGCCGCACCGGAGAGCCGGAGCGTACGGGGCCCGGTGGCACCGGTGAGTACCTCCGGCACCTCGGTCGGCGGCCAGTCGAGGGCGACGCCGTCGAGCTTCACGTACCGCCCGTCCGTGCTGACCCGCTCCCCACGCAGCAGCGCGCGCAAGGCGTCGAGGTACTCGCGCAGCAAGGTCACCGGCGACTCGGCCCGCGCCCCGACCTGTCCCATCCAGTCCTGTACGCCGTGGCCGACGCCCAGGATCGCGCGCCCAGGGAACAGCCGGTGCAGCGTGGCGGTCTCCATCGCGGTGACGGCGACGTTGCGCAGGGGGACGGGGAGCAGGCCGACTCCGACCCGCAGCCTTTCGGTCCAGGCGAGCGCGGCCGTCGCGGCCGAGATCCCGCCTTCAAGGAAACAGTCCTCCCAGAACCAGAGTTCTTCGAGTCCCGCCTCGTCCGCCGCGCGCGCCACGGCACGCAGACGTTCGGGAGGCAGCTGAGGCCGGAACACCGCGCCAAGTCCAGTCATAGGGCCTTCTTACCTGCGGTTGTCACGGCGGACAACCGCTATACCCGTCCGGGGTGGCCGTATGGTCAGCTATACCCGTCGAGGGTGGCCGAATCGGTCAGCTCTGATCGCCGGCCGACCCACGCGGGAAGGTCACCTCCACCCGGCGGTTCTTCCTGCGCCCCTGTTCCGAGGTGTTGTCGGCGATCGGGTAGTCCTCGCTGTAGCCGCGTACCTCGAAGGTCACGTCCATCGAGCCGAGGTAGGAGGCCAGTTGGTCGTGGACCACTTCGGCACGGTTCTTGGAGAGGGTGAGGCCGTGACCGTACGAGCCGAGGTTGTCGGTGAAGCCGAAGACCCGGACGGTCGTCGCGCTCTGGGCCTTGATCTCGTCCGCGATCGCCTGGATACGGGAACGGGCCTCGGGGTTCAGTTTCGAGCTGTCCTTGGGGAAGAGCACCTCGGCCTGAAGCGCGAACGTCACATCCGAGTTCGTGTCCTCGCGACGCTCCTCGCCACCGAGGTCCTCTACTACTGACTTGATGTCGAGGACCTTCGCGGGTGCGAGCGTCCCGCCGTCGGCCAGCTTCAGGCCCGGGCTGTTCGCGTCGACCTCGGGGGGTGAGGGTGTGGTGACGCTGCCTGGGGGCGCGCTCGGGTCGTCGGCGGCGTGCGCCGGACTCCCGGTGAGGCTCAGGGTGGCCAGTACGGCGAGAGCGGTGAGCGTCGTCGCGGCGGTGCGGGGTGGGAGGGCCATGGTTACTCGCCCTCGGTGAGTTCGATGGAGGCGGGGGGCATGGCGCCTACCTGGAAATCGACGGCGGTGGTCTCCACGGGCGGGGCGGGGAACTGGGCGAACCAGTCCGCCGTCTGTCCTGCTTCCACGCCACCTCCCTCGAATTTCGTGCACAGGCAGCGCCCCTGGGTGTCCCGTAGGACCAGGTACTTCTTCTTGCCCTTGCTGTCGATCAAGGATGCTCCGGCCAACGAGGCGCCGTTCCCGCTCAACTCCCTTTCGTCCCCGCGCCAGTTCGAGGCGATCCAGAACTGGCCACCGCCATTGGTCACCTTGCCGCTGACCGTCACGTAGCCACCCTGGTCACGAACGGCCGAGGAGATGGTGAGCGTGATGTCGTCTCCCTTGACCTCGGCAAGCACCGTTTCCTGACTCGGCGTCTGCGACTCCTCCTTCGCGCCACTGTCGTCACTCTGGGAGGACTGGGAGGAGGAAGCTGCCGACTCCGGCTTGTCGCCGTCGTCCCCTCCGCCGCACCCGGACACCGTGAGGAGCAGCCCAGTCGTGATCGCCACCGCGGTCAGTGCCCTGCGGCCCTTCATGGTGTGCCGGAGTTCCATCGGTACGAGTTCCTCTCATTCAGCCAGATGCACAGAGAACAGCACAGACGCATCCGGAAGGTCGTCCGGATCGAAAACTCCGGGGTCGATGTTCACGATCTCCCCGTCGCAGTCGAGCTCGACGGGATTCTCGGGATCCGCGTCCAGATCGAAGTCGCATCGCGGCTGGATGACAGCAACTGCGTGGGCCGTGGCACGGATGTCCTCCGTACCGGGAAGGAACGAGTCACCGACCGTGTAGTTGGTCTGGATGTCGGCCTCGAACCCTGGAAAGCCGTTCCTCGTGACGAACTCCACGCCCTGAAGGGTCGAGTTGTTCTCGGCGGCCAACTGCTGGGCCGCTGCGGCCGCACCCGCACCCGCAGGGTCGAGGTCGCCGTCGAGCCAGTCCAGCCAGTTGTCCTCCTGGCCGATGGCAACGCCCAGTTCGTCCACAATCTCGTCCCGCGCGTCCTGCGCAGCCGCCAACGCCGCAGCGTCCGCCGCGGATTGGGCTCCATTGCGGGCGGACGCTGCCTGGGCGAACACGAAGAAGGTGAACGCGGCGAAGAGCAGGATCCCCGTCAGCCAGATGTAGATGGGAAGCGTCTGTCCTCGATCGCCGCGGAGTGTTCGGATCAGCCTCCAGTGACCTGAGTGACGGCGGTCCTGATCGCTCCCGAGATCAAGCCGTCCAGGCCGATCTGGTCGATCAAGGTGAAGATCCCCGCGATGATGATCATCAGGCCCGCATACTCCACGAACCCGGCCCCCGCGTCCCGCCCCTCGCCCCGCATCCGGGAGGCAACGGTCCGCGTCCACTTCTCGAACCTGCTCATCGTCTCTGCCTTCCCAGCCGACGCCACCAATACCAACCCGAGCACCGTACGTGAGAACCCGCGTACTGCGAGTGGGTCCATGGGCCCAACTTCCCCGCACCGGTGCCCGTCTCGGAGTCACCGGGTCCACCCCTCGTGCGCCGTACCCAGCCAGTGGGCGATCGCTTCGCTGCGCGAAGAACTGTGCAGCTTTGCGAAGATGCGGTTGATGTGATTCTTGACGGTCTTCTCACTGATGAAGCAGGTGGCGGCGATCTGGCGGTTGCTCATGCCGGATGCGATGAGGTCCATTACCTCCGCCTCCCTTGAACTCAGGCCGAAGTCGGGCTGGTTGGGGGTGCGGCGGTGCCGGGCCGCCGCGTATGTGAGCCGAGCCTTCGACGACTGTCCCACAGATGGTTGCAGATGCGAAGAAATTTTGTTCGGTTCGTAGGAAACACCGAGTGAATTCGTGAAAGTCGGAGTGGCGTGCCTCAAGTTCCGTACGGCCGTGATCAGTTCGGCGGCGGTGAACTCGCCGTGGACGAGGTAGCCGGTCGCGCCGCGCCGCAGGGCCTCGGCCACGACCTCGGGTTCGCGGCTGTACGTCAGCATCATCACGGGGGCGAGACGGGCCAGGCCGGGCAGGGCGGTCAGGCCGTCGGTGCCGGGCATGCGGACGTCGAGGAGTACGAGGTCCGGGGTGAGGCGGGCCGCACAGGCGAGGGCCTCTTCGCCGTCGGCCGCCGCCGCCACGACCTCGATGTCCGGGTGGCCGCCGAGCAGTGCGGTGAGGCCGGCCCGGACGACCGGGTTGTCGTCGGCCACGAGTACACGTAGGGGCGGCGGGCCGGGAAGTGCCTGGTCAGGCATGTGCGGCCTCCTGTTGAGGGGGTTGGGGGACGCCGGGCGGGGAGGGAAGGGTGACAGGGAGCGTTACGGCTACCTCTGTGCCTCCCTGTGGGGATGGGCCCAGGTGGATCCGGGCGTTGAGGGTGGCGGCCCGTTCCGTCATGCCCAGCAGGCCGAAGTGGCCGGTTTTCGTTGCGTCTTGGAGCGTCGTGGCCGCGGGCAGGCCACGTCCGTCGTCCTGGACGCGGACCGTGAGGGCGGTGTCGGAGGCTTCCAGTTCGACCGTGACCCGCTTCGCGTCCGCGTGGCGGTGGGTGTTCTCCAGTGCCTCGGACACGATCGCCAGGACATGGTGGGCCGTGGTGTCGGGGAGGGACGGGCAACGGCCGCCCTTGTGGTTCAGGGAGGTTCGGATCTGCGTGTGCGACTCGAAGTCCGCTGTGCGGAGCGTCAGTTCGGAGACGAGGTCCGTGTGGTGGCGCAGGTCCGACAGGAGTGCGCGTGACTCCGCCGCCGCTCTGCGCGCCGCGCACGCCACGGTCGTCGCCTGGCCCTTGAGTGCGCCGAGTGCGTTGCGTGCCTTCGGATCCGAGGGGTCCGAGGCGTCCGAGGCGTCCGAGGCGTCCGAGGCGTCCGAGGCGTCCGCCGATGCCGCCAGCGCCTCCGCCGCCAACGCCAGGCCGTGGAGTGTCTTCGCTACCGAGTCGTGCATCTCCCGGGCCAGGCGGGCTCGTTCCGACTCCACGGCTTCCGCCACGGCCAGTCGGGCGGTCGCCTCGGACAGTGCCTGGCTGGCCGCGCCGAAGCGGAACATCAGGTTGCGGAGGGTGACGCCGATGATGCCGGCGCCTACGCAGAAGCCCGCGATGAGGAGGGTGTTGGCGCCTGCTCCCGCGTGGTGTGCCCAGGCCCTGTACACGGTGAGCAGGACGATCAGTTGCAGGCCGGTGAAGACTCCCGAGCCGCGCCAGCCGTACAGGAGGCCTGCCAGGAGTGGGGTGCAGACCGTCGCGTAGGCGAGGGGGGAGGCCGGGGACGCGGTCAGGAGCAGGATCGCGCCGAAGGTGAGGTCCACGGCCATGAGGGTGGGGTGGGCCAGGAGACGGGGGCCGAAGCGGTCCCAGTCGCGGAGCATGGCGTACGAGCCCATGACGCCGAGGACCGCGGCGGCGAGTACGGCGTAGCGGGGTGGGCCGTCTGTCGCGTTGGCCATCGCGACGGGGGCGCCTATCGCGATGGCCGCGAGGCGTACGGCGAAGGCCTGGCGGCAGAGGGCCTGTAGGGCGTTCAGCTGGAGGCGGATGCTACCCGGAGCAGGGGCGTCGTCCGCCAGGTAACCGGCGTCGCCGTTGGGCCAGGTTGCACCTGCGCCGGCTTCCAGGGACCCGGCGTTCGGGGTGCCGTCGGGGTGGGTGCGCTTACCGGCGCTTGCCGGGTGCCGCTCGCTTTGGGACGGGCGCCGCCCCAGGCGGCACGCATGCCCACAGCCAGGACGGCAGCTGTGACGGCGCCCGGCACGCACGGCCCACAGCGAAGTCAGTCGGCGGGTGCTCATCAGCGGCCCAGGATTGAGCCGAAGTCGGTGCCCGAGCCGAGGAACATGCCTGTGGCGATGAGGATCATCGTTGCCGGGAGCATGAAGACGAGGGTGACCATCGTGGCCTTGGGGATGGTTTTCGCGGCGCGGCGGCGGGCGTTCTGGGCGTCGGTTCGGCGCATGTCGTTGGCGAGCTGGATGAGGGTGTCGGCGATCGGGGAGCCGAGTTCCTCGCCCTGCTGCAACGCCGACACGAACTGGGCGACCTGCTCGGACGTGTTGCGCCTGCGGAGTTCGTCGAAGGCCTGGCGGCGGCTGACGCCCACGTCCATCTGGCGGAGTGTGATGCGCAGTTCGTCCGCCCAGGGGCCCTCGTACTTCTCGGCGACGCGGTCCAGGGCCTGGCGGAAGCCGAGGCCCGCCGAGACGACGACCGCGAGGACGTCGAGGAAGTCGGGGAGGGTGCGGTCGATGACCTCCTTGCGTTCGCGGACGGCCTGCCAGATGAGGGCGTCGGCGGCCACCAGGCCGAAGGCCAGGGTCAGGGCGGCGAAGAGGAGTTGGCCGTTGGAGAGGAAGACGAAGCCGAGTACGACGCCGAAGACGCCGTACACCGCCCGGCGGGCCGCGTAGCGGTTGAGCGTCAGGCCGCCGGGGTTGCCCGCCATGTCGATGCGGCGGCGTTTGGCGTCGACGCGGCGGGGACCCATCAGACGCAGGACCGCGGGGGCGAAGCGCATGCCGAGACGGTCAACGGCCGAGTCCGCCTTGGAGACGCGGGTTCCGCCTACCTCCAGGGCGAGTTGGAGGTCGGAGGGCAGCTTGGCGTCGGCGCGGATCATGCGGATGCCCAGGAGAACGCCCGCGATCGAGGCGGCCATGAGGAGAGCAAGCAGCAGCGGCAGCAACGTCATCCCTCCCTCATACGTCGATCTTGCCGAGGCGGCGGATGACGAAGAAGCCGACGGTGTAGAGCCCCAGGGACAGAAGCACCAGGCCCTGGCCGAGCGGGGAACCGGTGACGCGGGCCAGGGCTCCTTCGTTCGAGGAGTTGATCAGCACGAGTGAGCCGATGCCCAGGAACGGGACCGTGAAGGCGGTGGCGTTGACCTCGGAGAGCATCGTGCGGACCTCGCGGCGGGTCTCCTTGCGGTCCTCCAGGGTCTGGGTGAGGTTGCGGAGCGAACTGACGACCGATCCGCCCGCCTTGTTGGCGAGCACGAGGGTCGTGACCAGGACGATCAGTTCGCGGGACGGGAGGCGTTCGGAGAGCTCGGCGAGGGCGTCGTCGACCGTCCTGCCCATCGTCAACTGGTCCGCCACATGGGCGAGTTCCTCGCCCGCCGGGGCCTCCAGCTCCTCCGCCGCCATCGCCAGGGCGGTACGCAGCGCCAGTCCCGCCGCCGTCGCGTTGGCCAGCAGACGTGCCACGTCGGGGAGTTGGCCGATGAAGGCCTCGATACGTTTCTGACGCTGCCAGTTGAGGAAGACCGCCGCGCTCCAGGCGCCCAGGACGGCGGCGATCGGGCCGAAGAAGGGAGCCAGTGCCGCCGCCGCGATCAGCCAGAGAGCCACGACCACGGCGGCGACGTACGTGAAGAACTCCCCCGCCGTCAGGTCGAGTCCGGTCGCCGAAAGCCGCAGGTGGATCGCCCGGCCGACTCGGGTACGGCGCAGTCGCCGGTCGACGCCGGCGAAACGGCGTACGCGGCCGGCCGCGGTGCGCAGCGGGCCGGCGCCCGAGAGGCGGTCCACCAGTGCCTGTCGATGGGCGCGTCCGGAGACGTACGCGTGGACGCCGGCGACGGCGAGCGTGCCGCACAGGACCGTCGCGCCGAGGGCGAGCAGGGCAGGGTTGTTCATGGCTCACACCTCCCGGACCTGGGGGGCATCCGGCTCTCCGACCTGGGGTTCATCCGATGGCCTGCCTCGTGTTCAGTACGTCGACGGGGGCCTCGCTCACGCCGAAGGCCGGCGGCAGCGGTTCGCCCGCGACGTACAGCTTCTCCGCGACCGCGCGCGGAAGCGGGAGGTGCTCGAAGTAGCCGCGGACGATCCGGTCGGGGCCCACCGGGCGGGGTACGAAGCGGGTGACGGGCGCGATACGGAACTGTTCGCGGCCGTGCGAGACCAGCAGCGCGATCTCCGTGACCTTGCGGGAGCCGTCGGCGTGCCGGGAGAGCTGTACGACGACCTCGACGGCCGAGTTGATCTGGTCCTTCAGCGCCTCGAAGGGGATCTGGACCTCGGACATCGAACCGAGGGTCTGCAGGCGCATCAGCGCGTCCTCGGCGGAGTTGGAGTGGACCGTGGCGAGGGAGCCGTCGTGACCCGTGGACATCGCCTGGAGCATGTCGAGCGTCTCGCCGCCGCGGACCTCACCGACGATGATGCGGTCGGGGCGCATCCGGAGGGAGTTGCGGACCAGGTCCCGGATGGTGACCTGGCCCTTGCCCTCGACGTTCGGGGGGCGGGACTCGAGGCGGATCACATGCTCCTGCTGGAGCTGGAGTTCCGCCGAGTCCTCGATGGTGATGATGCGTTCGTGGGCCGGGATGAGCCCGGAGAGGGCGTTCAGCAAGGTCGTTTTCCCGCTGCCCGTGCCGCCGCTGACGATGACGTTGAAGCGGGCCCGGACGAACGCCGCGAGGAGCATCAGCATCTGCTCGTCGAGGGTGCCGAGGCCGATCAGCTCCGGGAGTGTGTAGGCGCGGGGGAAGCGGCGGATCGTGAGGGTCGGGCCGGTGAGCGCGAGCGGCGGGATGATGACGTTGACGCGTTCGCCGGTGGGGAGGCGGGCGTCGACCATGGGGTTCGACTCGTCGACCCGCCTGTTGACCGTGGAGACGATGCGTTCGATCGTCTGCATCAGCTGCTCGTTCGAGGCGAAGCGGAGCGGGAGTTGCTCCACCCGTCCCGCTCGCTCGACGAAGATCGAGTCCGGGCCGTTGACCATGATCTCGGTGATCGACGCGTCGGCGAGCAGTGGTTCCAGGACGCCGAGTCCGAGGGCCTCGTCGACGACTCGGCGGATCAGCTGGGAGCGTTCCGCGGAGGAGAGGACCGGGCCCTCTCGGCTGATGATGTGGCCGAGTACGCGCTCCAGCCGCGAGCGGCGTTCGGCCGCCGTCAGACTCGACATCTCGGCGAGGTCGATCTCTTCGAGCAGTTTGGTGCGGTAGGAGGCGACGAGGTGTCCGTCCTCACGGGCGGGTCCCCCCTCGTCGGGGGCGGCGATGCGGGAACGCAGGCTCATGGATTCGGCTCCTCTCGTACGGGCGGTCAGTCGTCGGTGGGCATGGTGGCGCTGCGCGCCATGGTCACGTCGTCGAAGAGGGGTATTACGGAGGGGACTTGGACGGTGACGGTGGCGGTGGTGAGGTCCGGGCCCTCGGGAGCCGACACGACCGGGTCCAGCCACCCACTCACGGCGGCCTGGCCGGCCGCGTTGCCGTCCCCGCCTTGCGACGCGACCCGCGCGGCGGCTCGCGCCCCGGTGCCGGCCTGGTTGATGCCGTATCCGATGAGGCCCAGTTGGATGGCTGCCATCCCGATGACGAGCAGGATCGGCAGGAAGCCGACGAACTCCAGGATGGAGACGCCCCGGTCGTCCCGGAGCCGATGCCTCAAGTCCCGACACCTCTGGGAGAGCCTCATCCGCCATCGCCCTCCAACGCCGCGCCCGCTTCCCCGTTCACGGTCCACCCCGCGTCGAACCCGGGGAAGAACAGAGGCACATCGACGCTGACGGTCGCCTTCATCACCGGGCCGGCCGGGGCGCAACCGATCTGGGCGCCGTCCCAGGCCCCCGGCAGATGCTCACTCCCCGCCGCCTGGCACGCCCCGCCCACATCGCCGTTCACCGCGTACGCCGCCGTCGCCGCGCGGGCCGCCTCGTCCGCCGCGTTCCCGGCGAGCGAGTACGAGTAGCCGTACAACACGCACTGCCAGAGGATGGTCATCACGACCAGCAACAGCGGGAACATCCCGGCGAATTCGAGGGTCACGGCGCCTCGGTCGCCACCCTTTCGCCGCAGCGCCAGCACGCCCCGGTCCGAGGACGGGGCCTTACGTCGCCTGCCGCCGCCCCCGCCCTCCTGGGCGACGACCAGCCCCAGCTCGCCCGCGAGCGCCCACAGCGCCTGCTTCACCGTCGAGCGGGCGTCCAGGTCCTGGAGCCGGCCCGCGTCGACGACGGACTGGAGTTCCTTGAAGGCGGCGGGTATGGCGGCGCGGGCGACCTTGGTGCCGGTGACCTTCTCGACGAGGGAGGGCTGGATCTCCGTACCGCGGGCGAAACGGTTGACGACGGTCGTCGTCTCCTCGGCCTTGCGGATCTGGAGGCGGTCCCACATGCGGATCATGCGTTTGGCGGCGCGTACGGCGATGACGTCGGGGGTGACCAGGAGCAGGGCGTGGTCCGCCATCTCGATGGCGGCGGCGGTCGCGGAGTTCAGCTGGGAGCCGCAGTCGACGATCACGACGTCGTTGCGGGAGCGCAGGGTGGCGAGGACCTGGCGGGCCACCCGGTCGGTGACCTCTTCGCCGCGTTCGCCCTCGGAGGGGGCGAGGAGCAGGCCGAGGCCGGTGTCGTGGGTATAGACGGCGTCCTGGAGTACGCGGGGGTTGATGTCGCTGATCCCGGCGAGGTCGGCGATCGACCTGCGGAACTGGACGTCGAGGTAGGAGGCCACGTCCCCGGACTGGAGGTCCAGGTCGACCAGGGCCACGTCGCGACCCGAGGCCCGCGCGGCGAGGGCGAGTTGGACGGCCGTCACCGTCGCGCCGACGCCGCCCTTGGCACCGGTCACCGTGACGACGGTGCCGCCGGGCCCCGCGTACAACTCGGGCGTACCGCTGATCAGATGGCGGCGCATGCCGAGCGACCAGGCGGCGGCCGCCTGGACGCGTTCCGCGAGGGAGTCGTAGCCCAGCGGCAGGCCGACGATGCCGCGGGCGCCGGAGTCCATGGCGGCGGTGAGCACGCCGTTGCCGGTGTCGGCGGTGATGAGGACGACACCGACCGCCGGGAAGCGCATCACCAGGTCCCGGATCAGGTCCAACGCCGGGACGGGACCTATCCGTTCATGGACGAGAACGACCTCGGGCAGCTCGTCCAGGGACTCCGCGGCGAGCCGCGCGAGGGTGTCGAGCAGGGCCGTGGAGTCGGGGACCGGCGGGGCCGGTTCGGCATCGGCGAGCTGGCTCAGCAGTGTGGTGAGCGCGCGCGCCGAGTCGATGTCACCGACGGCCGGGAGAATACGGATGGTCATCGGACGCACCTACGGGTCGCCACGGTCGGCTTCACCATCGCCACCGTCGGCGTAGCGGCCGCCGCGCGCCGCCGCGCCTTCACCACAACTGGCTTCGCGGTCGTCACGCCCGGCCTCCTGGTCGTCATGCCCGGCCTCCTACTTGTCCTCGTCGAGGGTGTACGTACGGTCGCCGGGAGCGACGGGGGTGTCCGAGCCGCCAGCCACCAGGGCGAGCCGGACGTGTTCGGCGAACGACTCGGCGAACGCGACGCGTTGGGCGTCCGCGGTGTCGAGCGCGAAAGTGATGGGGACGGCCTGGGTGGCGGTCCGGGTGCGGTCGGCGGTGGACTGGCCGGGTTCGAGGGCGGTGAGCTTGCCGACGTCGATGACACGGGCGTTCTCGACGATGACCTTGGACTGGTCGACGCTCTTGGTGTCCTCGGCCTTGAAGGTGGCGTAGATGTTGACCCGCGAACCCGGGTTGATCTTGCCCGCGACCCCCGTCGACGCGTCGATCATGATCGCGATCTCCTGCTGGCCCGCCTCCAGCGCGGGCCGGTCCACGATCATGTCGGTCTGGAGCAGGGAGCCCTTCTCCAGCTGGGTGACCGCGATCTTGCCGCGGACCTGGGAGAGGTCGGTCACGGCCGTGGACGACAGCCACCGCTCGGGCATCTCGACCTTCTCGAACTGGTCGGCCGACAGCTCCTTGTAGGGCGCGATGTCGTCCTTCAGGCGGTACGCCGCCACCTCCGGCCCGACCTTGGAGTTCACGTCACGGATCACCGAGAGCACTCCGGCGAAAGCGCCCATGGCGCACAGGGCCGAGAGGACCAGCAGGATGACGCCGCGGCGCTGGCGTGAGTTCACTGATTCTCACCTCGTAGGTGCGTGCCGGGGACTGAGCGGAGCTGCTTTTCCTGCCGGGGGTCCGGGGGTTGTCCCCCGGGGTGATGCAGCATGATCCGGACAACCTCGATCGTGGGGCGGGGACGGCGGGGTCGAGCGGTCGTACCTGGTGCGGTGCGGCGATGCTTACGTGGCACCCGGGGGCAGGGCGCGTACAGAAGAGGCTGCCCGTACGGCGGCAGCCGGAAGCTCCGAGGACGATGGCGGTGCGGACAGTGACCGCGACGGCGACGGCTGTGACGACGGCTGCGGCTGTGACGACGACGGCTGGGACGACGGCGGTGGCAGTGGCGCCGCGCAGAACCCGCAGCGGTCACCGATGAGTTCGAGCCCGCACCAGTGGCACTGCTCCCGCCGGACGGACGACACGAGCTGGTAGAGCACGGACACGTCGTACAGCCCGGCGGCGAACTCGACGAGCTTCCCGGTCCCCCACCAGCGCGCCGACTCCTCCGGCAGCGGTACGGTCTCGACGCCCTGCACACGCCAGGCGGGCGCGAGCGTCGCGGTGACCCAGTCGGAGGGCGCCTGACCTGCGGCGGCGAGCAGCCGGGTGCCGAACTCCGGCCCGGCAAGCTCCTCCTGGCCGACGCGCACGAGCTGTGGCCGCGGATTGGCCAGTACGGCGAACTGGGCGCCCGGCACCCACGACTTGGCGTGGGACTTCAGGGACACCGGGACCTGGTCGAGCTTGGCGACCGAGCCGAGCAGGGCGCCGGCGTAGATGTAGTGGGCGAGCAGGCGGGCGGCGGAGGCGAGTACGCCCGGACTGAAGTCGCAAACGGACAATTGCCTCAACTGCTGGGCCAGCAGTGCCACTCCGAGCGGCGGCAGGTCGATGCCGAGCAGGGCGATGCGGTCGCTCTCCAGGACGGAGCGGACGGTGCGCAGCCGTTGCGTCACCGCGTCGGAGACCGAGGCGGGGTAGAGCGAGATGACGTACCCGTGCTGCTCGATGAGCGCGTGCATCCCCAGGAGGGAACTTTCGAGGGTGTCGAGGGGCTGGACGACGGCGGGCGGGGTCTGCCGGTCGTGCGGTGGGAGCACCAGATCGGGACTGGTGACGGCTATCGCGGTCGGCACGCTGCACACACCCCGTTCGCTGCGGCGGGCCTTTCACTGCGGCGGAGTGGTCAACCACCGCCTCAGATCGCCCCTTTTTCGCCATGGACCTTCACATATGGCCGTAGATCGCCACTGTGACGCCCTCCTGCATCAGCACCATATCCACGGCATGCCCCGCTCAACACCGACTTCGCGAGATCAACTCACTGAAGGTGCGGGCATGATCAACGGAGAGTGAAACGCATATGCCACAACTCGGTGTGCCAGTAAGGCCGTTGGGAGGCCAGGGACCGCCAGAGGTCTTGACAACCTAATTGGTCTGGACCACCTTGTACCCCAACGACGGTGGCCGCCGTTCCGTACTCCCCCGTACTCCCCCGTACCCCCCGTATCCCCTTCCCCAGCATCTTCCCCACATCTCTCCCCATCCCCTCCCCCCTCACCGGAGGTCTCAGTGGACCGCGTATCAGGCATGTCCGGACGCAGACGCACTTGGGCGGGGCTCCTCGCCGCCGCCGTCACCGCTTCTTTCCTCACCGTCGCCGGCCTCGCCACCGATGCCTCGGCCGCGGACATCAACAACGCCAAGAACGCCGGCTACGAATCGGGCCTGGCCAACTGGACGTGTTCGGCGAGCAGCGGTACGACCGTCACCTCGCCGGTGCACGGCGGCGCGGCCGCGCTGAAGGGCACGCCGGCCGGGCAGGACAACGCCAAGTGCACGCAGGCCGTCGCCGTCAAGCCCAACTCGACGTACACGCTGAGCGCCTGGGTGCAGGGCGGGTACACGTACCTCGGTGTGACCGGCACGGGTACGACGGACGTGTCGACCTGGACGCCCGACTCCGCCACCTGGAAGCAGCTGACGACCACCTTCACCACGGGCGCCTCGACGACCTCGGTGACGGTGTACACGAACGGCTGGTACGGGCAGGCCCCCTACTACGCCGACGACCTCCAGGTGTTCGGCCCCGACGGCGGCGGTGGCAGCGATCCGGCCCCGACCATCCCGGCGGCCCCGGCCGGTCTGGCCGTCTCCTCCACCTCGTCCTCCTCCGTCTCCCTGGCCTGGAACACGGTGTCGGGCGCGACCGGCTACAACGTCTACCAGGGCGCCACGAAGGTCCAGTCGGTGACGGGAGCCTCGGCGACCGTGTCCTCGCTGGCCGCCTCGACCTCGTACACCTTCCAGGTCACCGCGACGAACTCGGCCGGTGAGTCGGCGAAATCGGCGACGGTCACCGGTACGACGACCGCGTCCGGCGGTGGCGGGGGCGGCACGCTGCCGAAGCACGCCGTGACGGGCTACTGGCAGAACTTCAACAACGGCGCGACGGTCCAGAAGATCTCCGCCGTCCAGTCCCAGTACGACATCATCGCCGTCGCCTTCGCCGAGGCCACGACGACACCGGGCGCGGTGACCTTCAACCTCGACTCGGCCGGGCTCGGCGGCTACACCGTCGACCAGTTCAAGGCGGACATCGCGGCCAAGAAGGCCGCGGGCAAGAAGGTCATCATCTCCATCGGCGGCGAGACCGGCACGGTGGCGGTGAACAGCTCGACGTCCGCGACGAACTTCGCCAACTCCGTCTACACCCTGATGACGACGTACGGCTTCGACGGCGTCGACATCGACCTGGAGAACGGTCTCAACGCGACGTACATGACGCAGGCGCTGAGGTCACTCTCCACCAAGGCGGGCTCGTCGCTCATCATCACGATGGCGCCGCAGACGATCGACATGCAGTCCACGTCCAACACCTACTTCCAGACGGCGCTGAACATCAAGGACATCCTCACCGTCGTCAACATGCAGTACTACAACAGCGGTTCGATGCTCGGCTGCGACGGCCAGGTGTACTCGCAGGGCACGGTGAACTTCCTGACCGCGCTCGCCTGCATCCAGTTGCAGGGCGGCCTCGCCCCGTCCCAGGTCGGCCTCGGCCTCCCCGCCTCCACCAGCGGCGCGGGCAGCGGCTATGTCTCCCCGACGATCGTGAACAACGCCCTCGACTGCCTCACCGTGGGCACCAACTGCGGCACGTTCAAGCCGTCGAAGACCTACCCGGACCTGCGCGGCGCGATGACCTGGTCGACGAACTGGGACGCCACGGCGGGCAACGCCTGGTCCAACTCGGTCGGACCCAAGGTCCACTCACTGCCGTAGTACGTCCGTTTCCTCCAGTGGGCCGCACTCCCTACGGGGGTGCGGCCCTCGGCGTCGTCTCGGCCACCTGGCCGTTGCCGTCGGCGGGGTGCGGGAAGCGGTTGGTCGCGAAGAGGTAGCTGGCACCGGTCCTGAGCAGGGGGCCGCCGTGTTCCACGGCCACCTGCACGGTGCCGGTGCGGTCGCCTTTCCTCCGTTCGCCGACCCGGACCCGGTAGAGGTCCCAGTCGACCTCGTCGATGGTTCTGCGGCCCCCGGTTGCAAGGACGTCGGCGATGAAGACGTCGTCGGCCGTTGCGGCGACCTGGCTGGGGTCGGCGGGGTCGTAGCGGGTGACGGATTCCGCGGACTCGGCCTTGTCCGGGCTCTCCTGGCCGATCCAGCCGCCACCGGCCAGGACCAGCGCGGCGACGGCTGGGACAACCGCGGTACGGGCTCTCCTCACTCCCTCATCCCCAGAGCCTGCGATAGTTCCGGCGGTCGTCCTGCGTCGGCTTGCCGTCCTCGGGGAGGCGCCCGAAGTCCGCGTCCATCAACGTCGCGTACCGGTCGGCCGACTTGTGGCAGAAGCCGAGGGCGTGGCCCAGTTCGTGCGCGGCCACCACGCGGCGGGCCCTGGTGTCGCCCCGCCGCCTGCCGTCGTCCAGGTAGGCCCGGTTGAGGTGGATGGTGTCGACTCCCGGCCCCGACGACCATTTGCCGTAGACGTTCTTCCAGCCCGGCCCGGTGCGGTTCACATCACGCCAGCGCAGATCGGCGGTCGAGTTGGAGTCGGCGGACCTGATCCGGACCTGGGTGAGGCCGCCGGTGGACCAGGCCCTGTTCGCGTGGGCGAGCGCGTCGTTGAACCTGGTCCCGTCCTCCCAGCGGATCTCCTCCTCGTGGACGGAGGAGCGGTCCCGGGAATCCTCCCCGCCGTCGACGCACCTGGCCGGGGCGGCCCGATCTGCGGAATCCGCGGCCGCCGCCGCGGGCTGGGGGACGGCAAGGAGGACGGTCGCCACCGCAGCGGCGGCCAGTCCGAAGTCTGACCTCATGACGATCAACCCTAGGGACCGCCGGGCGACTTCATGCCCGCGTGCTACACCATGGGGTGACCTCGAATACGCGTCCCAACTCCTCGCGCTCCGTGCTCTCCGTGCTCTCCGTTGAAACATTTCGCCGGGTCCACGGCATCAGAGAGGTGAGGGCCGTAGGGAGTCACGGGGAGGGCGGCGCATGAGACAGGGCCGGGCGGAGGGCTACCAGGAGTTCACGGCGGCACGCGCGGGGCATATGTACCGTTCCGCATGCTTGCTCACCGGCGGGGACACCCATCTCGCCGAGGACCTGGTGCAGGAGACGCTCGGCCGGCTGTACGTCAGCTGGCACCGGGTCGCCAAGGCCGACAACCCCGCGGGATACGCCCAGACCGTCCTGACCCGTACGTTCCTCGCGCACCAGCGGCGCCGCAGCAGCAGGGAGCGCGCCACGGCCGTGCTCCCCGACCTCCCCGCCCCGCACTCGACCGACGCCGACACACCCCTGCGACTGACCCTGGTCGAGGCGCTCGGCCAACTGTCCGCCAAGGACCGGGCGGTGGTCGTCCTGCGCTACTGGGAGGACCGCAGCATCGAGGAGACCGCCGAGGCGATGAACGTCAGCTCGGCCGCGGTGCGCACCCGCTGCGTCCGCGCCCTCGCCCGGCTGCGCGTCCTGCTCGGCGACGCCCTCGGCGAGTACGCGACACCCTGAACCGGCGCCCACAACTCACTCACACCCACATCGACTTATCGACCCGCGGAGAGGTTGGTTCGCCATGCCCGAGGAAGAGCCGGAAGAGCAGTTCGAGGAGCGGATCGGCGCGGCCCTGCGCCAGGCCGGCGGGTCCTACGAGACCGACCGGAGCGCACTGGTCACCGCCGGGGAGGTACGCGGGCGCAGGCTCCTGTTCCGTCGGAAGGCCGCCGTCGTGGGCGGGGTGGCCGGTGTCGCCCTGGTGGCACTGGGCGGTGCGCTGCTCGTTCCCGGGGGCGGCGGAGACGGTGAACGTTCGGTGGCGGCGAGCCCGGGGACCTCGTCGTCCGTGGGCCAGGCGAAAGCCGGCGCGATCTCCGGCGACGAACTCGTACGCATCCTCGAAGAGCTGCTCCCCGAGGGCGAGTTCAGTGGACAGCAGTCGCGGGGCACGGACGAGACGCTGACACCGTACGCACAAGTCGTGTACGACGACGGCCATGGCAAAGCCGCCGTCATGGTCAGCCTCGGTCAGCTCGTGCCGGACAGTGAGCAGAGCCGCCAGGCCGTCGGATGCCCGGACAAGGCACTGACTCCGTACGACTCCTGCGTCACCAGCCGACTGCCCGACGGCTCGGCGCTCATGCTGTTCAAGGGGTACGAGTATCCGGACCGCCGCGTGGACACGAAGCTGTGGACCGCGGACCTTGTCACTCCGCAGGGGCAGCACATCAGTGTGAGCGAATGGAACGCACCGGCCGAGAAGGACGCAGCAGTCAGCAGGGACGAACCACCGCTGTCGACAGACCGGTTGCAGGACGTGGCCGCGGCCACGGGATGGCGTACCGCGATCGACACGATGCCCGAAGACCCGAAGAAGCCGACCAAGACGCCCGAGGCGCCGCCCGCCGGCATCGACAGCGAGGCGATCCGGTCGACGCTCGTCTCCCTGCTCCCCGACGACGTCGAGGTGGTCGGAAAGGGCGGCCAGGACACCGAGTTCGCCTATGTCGTGGTCGACGACGGGCAGGGCGAGAGCCTGATCCAGATCAATGTCCAGCCCGACATGTCGGATGTAGAGGACCAGCTCTTCGGCCCGGACGCCGAGGTCCTGCCCGACGGCACGAAGGTCGTCACCCATCAGGGGCCCGGCGAGAAGGGCGGCTCGGGGGTCGTCATGTGGACCGCCGACACCATCAGGACCGACGGCAGGCGGGTGGTGATCAGCGCGTTCAACTCCGGCAGTCAGGAGAGCGACGCGACGCGCGAGACTCCGGCGGTCACGATCGATCAGCTCAAGGCGATCGCCACGAGCCCGAAGTGGCTGACGGTCGGCTGAGCCTCCCTCCTGGGACCGGCCGCCGTCAAAAGGCTCCCGGCCGCGGCACGCTCGGGATCGCCGCCCCTGTTCAGGTCAGGGGTGGCGGTACTTCTTGACCGCGGGGTCGTTCGCGGTGGCGTCCGCGGCCCGTTGGATCTGTTCGATCGCCTCGGCGGGTTTGATGCGGTCCGCCATCATCTCGCCGATGATCCCGGCTATCACCTCGCGGTTGAGCGTCTGGTACCAGTCGGTGCGTGGCGCGACGATGTGGCTGCCCGCCGCGGCCAGCATCGCGTCCGCCGAGGCGAGCCCGGAGGGCAGGTCCATTCCCTCGACGGCACCCCGCACGGTGGTCAACGACGAGGAGTGCAGGGCGAAGTCACGCGCGGACCCGCGGCTGAGCATCAGCCTCAGCAGCTCCATCGCGCCGCCGCGGTTCCTTGCGTCGCGGGGGATGACATAGGCCTCGCCGACCTGCGCCCAGACTGTGCCGAAGGGCAGGGCGTCCGAGGCGTCCAGACCGGTGGGCGGGGCGACGGTCATCCGGAAACCGGGCGGAGTGGTGTCCCCGGTCTCCTTCTCCACCCAGGTGCCGTTGGGGATGAACAGCGCCTCGCCCCGGGTCCAGGCGGCCTGTGCCTGCACGTGGTCGAACTGCGGGCTGCCCTGCAGCACATGACCTCGGACCGTGAGCTCGTGATAGGCCTCGAAGGCCTGCCGCACCGCGGGATGCCGCCAGGCGTCGGGCTCCAGATTCTCGATCGACTTCAGTACGTCCGTGCCGCCGATCTTGGCGATGAAGGGGTACAGCGTCCACTGGAGGTAGTACGGATAGGCGCCGGGGTAGGTCCAGCCGGCGATGCCCGCCTTCTTCGCCTCCGCGCACAGGTCAAGCATCTCGTCCCAGGTCCGCGGGTACGACCAGCCGTACTTGTCGAGCAGTTGCTGGGAGTACCAGATGCCGAAGGCCGTGTAGGCGTAGTTGAGCGCCCACATCTCCTCTCCCCCGAACCGGCCCTTCGCGGCGACCCCCGGTATCAGCGTCTCGCCGACGGTCTTCGCCGGGTCGTCGTACGAGGGCGCCGCCAGCAGTGGCCGCAGGTCGGTCAGCTCCCCGGCCGCCGCCAGCGCCGCGGTGGGCAGCGAACCGGGGCCGGTGTTGTCGACCAGGTCGGGCGGGGTGCCGCCGTCGAAGCGGGGCCGGAGCAGGGTCTCGATGTCCGGCACGGCGGTGTGGGTGACACGCGCCCCGGGGAACGCCGTACGGTAGCGGTCCTCCGCGTCGAGGACGTACCGGTCGCCGAGCCCGCCGTCGAAGACGACGACCTCCAGGGCGTCGGATTCCCGGACCCCGAAGGGGTTTCCTGCTGCCGGAGCCGTGTGCTGCGTGGCCATCTGTGAAATCTCCCCAGGTCGCGCTACGGAAATCCCTGCCATACGAATCTGCGTCATACGATTCGGTGGATTCCGCGGCGGGCGAATGCACGGAAGAACAGTAGCTGGCGACCGCAAGGGGCAAGCCATAAGGAAGCTATAGCGATACGGAGCGGCCGATTTCCCGCGAGAGGAAGTCCTTGATCCTTGGACTACGCAACTGACCTGTACCTTTGTCTTGTTCGGCCATCACCGTGGGCCGGGGAAGGGCGGCACCGGCAGTCTTGCCCGTAAAAGCAGGGGAAGTTCTTTTGCCATTTCCTCCGCCCCACGAGGGTTCATTGACAGTGAGTGTCCGGTGGCAGGATGCTGGGATTATGACCTCCGATCTTCAAACGTCCACGTTCAAAGTGGACAATGTGGGTAACAGTCTTCCCTTCGCTCTTTCCCTGCCGAGTGAATACGGTCAGGACGAGCGAGCCCGCTGGCCTCTGCTGCTGTTTCTCCACGGTGCGTCGGAGCGGGGTGACAGTCCGCTGGACCTCGTCGCCCACGGCCCGGTCAAGCAGATAGCACAGGGCGCCGACCTGCCCTTCGTCGTGCTCGCGCCGCAGTGTCCCGCCTACAGCACCTGGGCCGCCGAGATCTCCGGGGTGTACGCGCTGCTGGACGAGGTGATCGAGCAGCACCACATCGACCCGGACCGGGTGTACGTCACCGGCCTGAGCATGGGCGGCGCCGGCAGCTGGTGCATCGCCGCCCGCTACCCGGACCGGTTCGCCGCCGCCGTGCCCATCTGCGGATCGTGGATGCCCGAGGCCGCCGACCGTATCGGCATGCTCCCGGTGTGGACCTTCCACGGCGAGGACGACCAGAACATCCCCATCGAGCACACCGAGAAGGTCGTCGACGCCCTGCACCAGCGCGGCAACCAGGCACGCTTCACACGCTACGCCGGGGTCGGCCACGACTCGTGGACCCGGACGTACGACAACCCGGAGGTCTACGACTGGCTGCTGGCCCAGCGACGAGCGGCCTGACCGCTCTGAATCCTGACCCGCATGAAGCGGCCTGTCGGAGGCACTGTGCCCTCCGACAGGCCGCTTCGTTCCCGTGCGTGCGTTCCCGTGTACGTGTTCACGTTCGCGTCGGGCTCATCAGGCGGCCCCTTCCTCCCCGAGGTCCGTGAGCGCGCCCGCCCGGACCGGGTCGACAAGGCCGGACCGCGCGGCCATCACCCCCGCCTGGAAGCGGCTGCCCGCCGCCAGATCCCGCATGATGGCGGCGACATGGCGGCGCAGGGAACGCTCGGACAGCCCGATCCGGCGGGCGATCGCATCGTCCTTGATACCCGCGGCGAGCAGTTCGAGGATGGTCGACCTGAGATCGTTGCGGACGTCCCCGTAGCCGACCGTGGCGGTTTCCAGCGGGAACGCCGGCTCCCAGACCAGGTCGTGGAGGCTGCCGAGGAAGGTCGCCACCGCCGGCTCGTACACGGCGGTGACTCCCGTATCGCTTTCCACGGTGGCTCCCGTATCGGCGTCCACGGTGGACTCGGCCGGGACGAAGGCGGTGTTCCGGTCGAAGACCAGGGACCGCCGGTGGATCTCGCGGGACGTGCGCACCGCCCCGCCCGCCGCGACGAGTTCACGGATACGGGCCCGGGTCCCGGCGTCGCCGCGGGCCGTGTGCGGGTACAACACCCGTACCCGTACCCCTCGTTGCAGAGCATCCAGGATCAGCGGATGTGCCTGCCGCAGCTCGGGGTGTTCCTGGGCCACGCAGGGCTGCATCAGCAGGATCTCCCGCGTGCACCGGTGCGCGGCCTCCACCAGTCGCAGTTCGATCTCCTCGGCGTCGTCGGTGACGACCACCGTTCCCCCGCGAGGCCTGTCGTGTCCCCTGTCGTTGAACGCCTCCACGAAGGACTGCAGTTGGCCCTGGACCCCGGCCAGCCTGCGCCGGTTGTCGTGGATGGCGCGCTCCAGCGGCACCGTCAGCTCGATCTGTGCGGCCTCGGGATCGACGGCGACCAGTTCGTCCCGCAGGCCGACCGCCGCCTTGACCAGTCTGAGGGTGCGCAGCACACCGAGTGCCTCGTCGACGCGCTGCCAGGGCGCGTCGAGGGCGCGCCCGACCTCCTCGCGGGTCACGCCCGGCCGGCTGAGGACCAACTCGTAGACCTGTACGGCGAACACGTCGACGGTTTCGCGGGTGCGCGGCCCGGACGGCGGATTCGGTGCGGGAATGATGTCCAACATCAGTTCCTCCGGTCGTCTCCGGTGGGCAGCGGGCCGACGGGTAAGGCGCGCAACTGCCGGATGGCGGGTACGGCGAGCAGCAGCCCGCTGCACAGCAGGCCGAGCACGGTGGCGAGCACCATCAGCGTGCGCTGCCCGGCCAGGGATGCCAGCGGGCCGGCCAGGGAGCGCCCGAGGGCCATGGAGAGCAGTGAGCCGGCCACGTCGTAGGCGTAGACGCGGTTGAGCAGTTCGGGCGGGATCTGCGTCTGGACGGTCGTCGTCCAGATGACCGCCCAGAACGCGAGCCCGGCACCGGCCAGCGCCCAGACGAACGCCAGCAGGACGATGTTCGGCCGCACCGCGGTCACCACCGGCGACAGCGCGTACAGCGCCCAGCCGACCGAACCGACGGCGAGCGGGCGGCTGCTGCGCACCTTGATCGCCACCATGCCGCCGATCACCCCGCCGCCGCCCAGCGCGGCCATGCCGATGGCCAGGCCGGTGGAGCCCAGTTCGTCGACGACCAGGTCCGCGCCGACCGGCAGGGAGACACCGGCGACGAAGCAGCCGTACAGGAGGAAGGTCGAGATGACACCCCACAGCCAGGGGCGGGAGCGGAACTCCGTCCAACCGGTGGACAGTTGGCGCAGGAAGGACTCCGAGGCGTCCGCCACGGCCGACTTGATGCGCAGCCCCAGCAGGCAGAGGCCGCTGATGCCGTACGTGGCGGCGTAGATGGCGAAGACCGTGCCCGCTCCGGAGAGCCCGACGAGGACACCCGCCAGGGCCGGACCGAGGACTCCGGCGGTGGACTCGGCGATCCGCAGCACGCCGTTGGCCCGCTGCACGTCGGTGGCGACCTGCGGGACCATGCTGGCCACGCCGGGCTGGAAGAGCGCGGTGGCGCAGCCGGAGAGGAACTGCAGGGCCACGACCGCCAAGAGCGAGGTGTGACCGGTGATGAACATGGCCGCCATGGCGGCCTGGATGAGCAGCCGTGCCAGGTCGGCGAGGACCATCATGCGGCGGGGCGTGAACCGGTCGGCGAGCACGCCGCCGAACAGCATGCACAGGGCCAGGGCCCCCATCCAGGCACCGAGCGCGTAGCCGACGCCCCCGCTGCCGTAACCGGCTTCGAGGAGACCGACGGACAGTGCGACGGGCAGCATGGCGTCGCCGAGCAGTGAGCTGGTGCGGGCCCCGAAGTAGAGGCGGAAGTTGGTGGTCCACAGGGTCGCTGCCGGGGCGCCGCCCTTGTCGGTGCGGAGGTCGGTTTCCGTACTCACGTGTTGTCACGTCCTCGGGTGCGGCCGGATGCTTCGGCGATGACCGGCAACTCGGCCCAGGCGGCAGGGTCGGCCGGATCGTCGGCGGGCGGGGACGGGTGGACGAGGTAGTGGTGCGGGACGATGGCCGTGACCCGGCCGGGCAGCGCCACCAGGGCCCGTTCGTGGACGGCCTCCGGATTGGCCGGAGCGGCCAGATGGCACACCACCCGATGACCGATCCGCTCGTCGGGTACGACGGTGACCGCGTGCGGGACGTCCCCGGTGACCTCCGCGAGCAGATCCCGTACGGCGGCGGGCTCGATCCAGGTGTGATCGCTGAGGACCCAGCCGTCGCCGCGCTCGGTGGGTGGGAGGGTGGTCAGCGCCGGCAGGTCCTTCAGCGGCAGGTCGGCCTCGGCGGCGGCGCGCAGCAGGCGCAGCAGCGTCCGGCCGAACTCCTCGGCCTCCGCCGCGGCCAGCGTCTGCGGGTCGACCCACAGGGTCAGTTCGAACTCCTCGTCCATCCGGTAGAGGCAGGCGAAGAACCGGCAGGGGATGTCCTCGGCGGGCAGCCAGGTGATGCTGCCGCCGAGTTCGGGGTCCTCTTCGAGCGGGGCTTGGTGGCCGGGGATCCAGACCCCGGGCAGCCGACCGCGCGCGGACTGGTCCGGCGAGTCGGCGTCCATGGCCAGCGCGCTCATGTCGTTGAAGACGAGGTCGCGGGCGAAGCTGATGCCGCGTTCACCGCTGACGCCGTTGATGACCTGCCAGACGGCGGTCGGGTCGAACCA
The DNA here is from genome assembly GCF_040683495.1 of Streptomyces sp. NPDC093544. Taxonomy (NCBI): domain Bacteria; kingdom Bacillati; phylum Actinomycetota; class Actinomycetes; order Kitasatosporales; family Streptomycetaceae; genus Streptomyces; species Streptomyces sp. NPDC093544. The sequence goes on from NZ_JBFBEA010000011.1 coordinate 216,283, forward strand.
GCTGCTGCGGTAGGCGGGCAGCGCGGTGGAACGGACCTTGCGCACCACGTCGTCGAACCCGTCGAGACCGTCGAACTCGACCGGCAGGACGGCGTCCTGGGCAAGCGATCCGACAAAGCCCCGCAGCGCGCGGACCACCCGGTTGCCGGACAGCGAGGTGGTGACCACCGTGCGGTGCCCTGTGCGGTGGGCGAGCAGCGCGGTCAGTGCGGCGAGCACTACAGCGGAGGGGCTGCCGCCGGTCCGCTCGGCGATCGCCTTGAGATGCCCTGGCGCGGTACGGGAGCGGATGCTGAGTCCGGCGTGCAGCCAGGAGGTCTTCGCCGGGGCGGCGTACGACGGGGTGAACATCGCCTGCGGCACCCGGCGCATCTGCGCCTCCCAGTACCGCAGGGCTCCGGCGCCGAGCCGCTGGATGCGCGGGGTTCCCTCCAACTCGACCACGTCGAGCGGCTGTACGGACGGCGGCGGCAACGGCCGGCCCTGAGACAGTGCCGTCCATTCGCTGTGCAGGGTCTCGCACGCGGCGACGTCCATCGCGGCGTGTGTGACCACCCAGACCAGATGGAGCGGCACGCCGTCGCGCGTCAACAGGGCCGCGCGGAACGGTAGTTCGGCGGTCAGGTCGAAGACCTTGGCGCGCAGTCGGCGGGCCGTGCGCTCGGCGACGGTCAGCGGATCGCCCGCCGCCTCCGCCGACTCGACCAGCTCGATCCTGAACTCACCGTCTGCGGCGACGTGTTGCACCGGAGGCGTGGTGAGCCGGTAGGTGGTGCGCAGCGACTCGTGCCGCTCCACCAGGGTGCGCAACAGCCCCGCGACGTGGTCGACGTCGGCCTCGGCGGGAGCGTCGAAGACCATGGCGAGGTTCAGCCGGGTGGGGTCGTCGTCGATGGTGATGGCGCGCACGATGTTGGCGTGCCCGAAGGAGAGCGGCCCGCTACGGCTGCGCGGACCGGAGAAAGGCACCGTGAACTGTGGCAACTGGTCACCTCGGGGGTCGTTGGCGTGTGGAACGACGGGGGTGCGGGGTGCAGGGGTGCAGGGGTGCAGGGGTGCAGGGGCGTGGGACGGCGGGGGTACGGATGCGGGGACGGGACGGGATTTGGTGGCTCGGCCTGCATCGCGGCCGGTCACCGAGCCGATTGCCTGGTCAGTCGGTCGACCGGTCCCTCGGCCGGTCGCTCGGCCGGTCGCTCGGCCGGTCGCTCAGCCCGTCGCTCAGCCGGCCGCCCGACCGCTCACTCGACCCGCCGCCGACCGCTCGTTCACAGGCGCGGGACGCAGAGCGCCACCGACGCGTCGTCGTACGGCGTCGCGGAGACGAAGGCGTCCGGGCCCGCGCTGCCGAACTGGTCGAGGAGCAGGGGCCAGCGCTTCTCGTACGGTTCGGCGAGCCGGTAGGCCCCGCCGCTGAGGAGACAGACACGGTGGACGTCCTTCGCGGGCAGGCTGCCCACTACGGCCGGGACTTCTTCCGTGGCACCGCCCGCGGCCGGCCGGCGTCCACGCACGGCGTTGACGGTCAGGTCGGGGAACTGGACCAGGGCGGTCACACCGCCGAGGACCAGCAGGTCCAGGAAGTGCCCGCGTTCCCGCAGGACGGCGACCATCGCCGAAGGGGGGACCGGCCCCCGGGCGGGAGTGGACGAACAGCGCAGGCGGTGGGCCTCTCGGACGGACTCGAACGCGCGGCGGAGCATGGCGCCCAGGGGTGCGTCCTCGTTCCGGATCAGACCGTCGGCGAGCCGGCTTCCGAGCTCCTTCACCAGGCCGCCGGCACCGTGACCGCATCCCCCCACCTCGCCGGTGCCGGTGCCTGTGCCTGTGCCTGCGCCGGTGTCTGCGCCGGTGTCTGCGCCTGCCCCGTCGAGCAGGAGGGCGAAGTGGCCTCCGGCGACCACGAGGTCCTCGCTGCCGTCCGGTCCGCCCCCGGACCGCGTGGCGGTGGTGATCTCCACGATGCTCGCCCCCTATTGGTCTGTACCTCTTGCCCGAGAGCATAGGGAGACCGATGGGACGAACGGCCACAGTGCGCCCATAGCGAGACGGCTCGGTGAGGCTGCCGCTCCTCCCCCGCCACACCACCGTTGACCTGGGCGAACACAAACCGCCGCGAACCGCCGCCGCACAGGGCGGCAGAAATCTCAACCCCTCCCCGGCAGCTCCGCACACGCGAGAACCGGCCGCAGGGACCCGGGGTCCGCGACCTCGTCCGCCCGCGCCGCCCTACGGTGGGCGCGCCCGAGGGCCGCGAAGTCCCGGAAGTCGGGAATGCCCATCTCCTGGAAGAGCAGCAGGGCCTTGCGCCGGTGACCGAAGGCGCGGCCTGGTTCACCCCGCGCCGCGAAAGCGCTGCCCAGCACCATGTGGCTGCGGGCCTCACCGGGCCGGTGGCCGGTCCGCCGGTGCATCTCGAGCGCCCGTCGCGCCTCCTCCACCGCCGCCCGCGTGTCCCCCAGCAACACCCGGGCCAGGGCGAGGACATGGCGGGCGCAGGCCTCCAGCACACCGAACTCCGCCTCCGTGGCCAGCGCGAGGGCCTGCCCGGCGTTGGCCAGTGCCTCCTCCGGCTCGTCGTGCCGGAGGGCCAGGGTGGCGAGGCCGAGGAGTGCGGAGGCCTGCGGAAAGCGGTCGTCGACCGTTCCGGCCAGGTGCAGCGCCAGCCGGTAGCTGTCCGCGGCCTCGTGTCGGCCGGCCCGCTCCTGGGCGGCCCCCATCGAGAACCACGCGTTCGCCGACAGTCTCCTGTTCTGCAGTGCCTGCGCCGAGGCGACGGCCTCCTGCGCCAGGCGCAGTCCCCGCACATGGTCGCCCGTGTCCGAATGCGCCGTCGACAGACAGCTCAGCGCCACGGTCTCGCTCGCCTTGTTGCCGCTGCGGGCGTGCAGGGCCAGGGCCCGGTCAAGCACCGCGATCGCCTCGGCGGGGCGCCCCATGGCGCGGTGGACGACGCCGAGATTGGTCCGCGCGATCGCCGCGCTGCCGGTGGAGTCCAGCTCGTCCCAGAGCCGGGCCGCCTGCGTGTAGTGGGCCACCGCCTCCTGGAGCCGCCCCAGCTTCCAGCAGATCAGCCCCAGGTTCACCAGGTCCTCGGCCGCTCCAGGACCGGTGCCGCGGGAGGAGTGGCCACGGGCCCGGGAGAGGAAGAGCGAGGCCTGCCGCATCGCGCCGTTCTCCTGGTGCGCCGCCCCGATCCGGCGCAGCGCCATGGCCTGTCCGTCCCCCCAGCCGGCCCGCTCGGCCAGGTCCAGGGCGAGCCCGTAGTCCTGTACGGCCCGTGCGTTGCGGCCCTGTGCCCAGTGGCAGTCGGCGAGCCGCAGCCGGGCGGCCGACTGCGCCCGCAGGTCACCGTCGGCGACCGCGGCCGCGAGTCCGTCCCGCGCGACGGCCAGTCGGTCGGCCCGGTGCAGACCGACGGAGAGGAATCCGTGCAGGGCCTCAGCGAGCCGCCAGGCGCTGGTGTGGATTCCGGTGCTGGCGGCATACAGCACCATGCTCACCAGGTTCTCCCGCTCGGTCGTGAGCCACTCGGTGGCCTCGTCCGCGTCGGCCACGCCGGGCGCACCGGCCCGGGTCCGTTCGCGTCCGGCCGCCCGAAAGCGCGCCGGGTCGTCCGGGTACAGCAGCTCCGCCGCGGACTCGGTACGGGCCAACTGCCAGTCGAGCAGCCGTCGGACGGCGTCCGTCTCCTCGCCGTCGGCCAGTTCACGTGCGTACGAACGCAACAGGTCGTGCATGCCGAACCGGCCGGGCGTCGGTTCGAGGACCAGGTGCGAGTGGGCCAGCCGGCGCAGCAACCGGGCCGCCTCGGCGGGCGAGTCGTCGATCAGGGCGGCGGCGCCTTGGACGGTGATGTCCGAGCCGGGCACCAGGCTGAGCAGCCGGAAGATGCGGCGCGCGGCCTCGGACAGCGCGAGATAGGACAGGTCGAAGGCGGCCCGGACGGTGGACCGTTCGTCACCTTCGATCCGTAGCCCGCCGATCAGGTCACCGCCGGCGAGTTCGGTGCAGTATCCGGCGACGCTGAGGACCGGGTTGGCGATCAGGTTGGCCGCGGCGACCCGCAGGGCCAGGGGCAACCACCCGCACAGCCGGGCCAGTTGCACCACCGCCTCCGGTTCGGCGGCGGCCCGCTCCTCGCCGAGGATCCGGCCGACCAGTGTGTGGGCCTCGGACAGGCTGAGTACGTCCAGGCCCAGGTGCCGGGCTCCCTCTCCTGCGACAAGGCCGGGGAGCCGGCTGCGGCTGGTGATGACCACCCGGCAACGGCCGGGGCCCGGCAGCAGGGGACGTACCTGGTCCGCGCTGCCCGCGTTGTCGAGGACGACGAGCATGCGCCGGCCCGCCAGCAGCGTGCGGTACATGGCGGCGGCCTCCTCCTCACCGGCCGGTACCCGGTCGGGCGGCACGCCGAGCGCGCGCAGGAAGCGGGCCAGGACGTCGGCGGGTTCCAGCGCGGGGAGCGGCGAGTGGCCGCGCAGATCCACGAAGAGCTGGCCGTCCTCGAACCGGTCCTGCCTGACATGGGCCCAGTGCAGGGCCAGCGCCGTCTTGCCGACGCCGGGCGGTCCGACCACCGCCATCACCGTCGACTGGTCCGCCCCGTTCATGAGGTCCACGACGTCCGCCCCGTCGGCCGCTTCGGGCCCGAGCAGGCCGTCCAGCTCCCGCTTCTCCCGCTCGCGGCCGACGTACGAGGAGGTGCCGGCCGGCAGTTGGGAGGGCTTGACCGGAGCGGCGGCGGATGCGAGCGGCGAGCTCGTCGCCCCGGCTCCCGTCGCTCCCACGGGTGTGGGTCCTGCGGTGAACAGGCCCGGCCGTTCGGGCTGGGGAACCTGCTGCCGCAGGACCCGCAGATGTGCCTCCCGAAGCTCCTGGCTGGGCGTGATGCCGAGCTGCTCGTCCAGGCGCTCCCGGAAGAACGCGTACACGTTCAGGGCCGCGGCCTGCTCGCCGCTCCCGGCGAGCGCGAGCATGAGTCGGGCATGTACCCCCTCGTGCAGGGGTTCGCCGCCCGCCGTCTCCCACAGCACGGGTACGGCCTGCTCCGGCCGGCCCACGGTCAGGGAGAGGTCGGCGTACAGCAGGGTGGCCTCCACGCGCTGCTCGGCGGCCAGTACGGCGCTGGGGTGCTGCCGGAAGAGGGGATCCACGTCGCTGAGCACCGGGCCGCGCCAGCACTGGAGGGCGAGCGCGAGCGACTGGTGCGCGATCTCCAGATCGCCTGCGCCGTACGTGCGCTTCGCCCGCGCCACGAGGTCCCGGAAACGGCCCAGGTCGCTCTGGCCCGCCTCGGCCCGCAGCCGATATCCCCCCGGAACGCGTTCCACGCTCGGCGCGGCCTGGGTCAACGGCCCCGCAGGTTCGAGCAATTGACGCACCTGGCTCACATAGGTATGGACCAGGCTCTGTGAAGAACGCGGTGGACCCGTCGGCCAGAGCGTGTCGACGATCTCCTCGTGCGTGACGGAATGTGGCTGCTTCAGTACCAACAGTCCGAGCAGACGCCGCAGCATCGGCCGGTTGACGGGAACATCGGTGTCACCGCTGTGGATCGAAAGCGTACCGAGAATGTTCACGCGGAATCTGGCGGAATTCCGGGTCGGCGTCCGACGGTCCGCCGCATACAGTTCCTGGGCTTCTCCGTCGGACAACTCCAGAGCGGCCACGAGACGTTGGATCGTCCGCAACTGCGGGCGTGCCACCCGCCCTCTTTCTATATCGCGCAACGCCCGTGTGCTCATGCCGGATCTGGCCGCCAACTCGTTCTGGCTGAGCCCGGACCGCCTGCGCAGAGAGTGGATCTGCCGACCCATGCCAACCGAACCTTCCACGGAGTGTGGTTCCCCCCTGAGACGCCATGCGCACCGGATATTGGTCGGAACGATCCCGTCGAATCCCTCAGCAGTACTGCAAGTCGACCGCTGCAGGACAGGCCATCGCTCGACGGTAACCGATGGGACACCGCCACCGCATCGGATCGGCGGCACTGTCCGGTCCCGGCCAGGCCACTTCCGGGCGTTGAGCCGAAGGCGACCGGCGCTCTACCTTCGAAAGCGAAGCAATCCTCGGCGAGCGGAGGCCATTGCCCCATGTCCAGCGAGGTAATTGACCGAAGTGCACGGTTCCAGGGGATACTGGGCCGACTCAGCGCGAAATCGATCGACGACTACTACAATCCGTACCGGCTTTTCGAATGGCCTGAACAACTGCCGGAGGCCATGTGGTGGATGAGCCCCGAACTCACCACCACCCATGGCACCGAACTGGCCGATTCACTCGGTACCGAGCAGCTCCAGAAGCTTTCTCGTTTCGAGAGCATCAACTTCTACAGCCTGAATGTGCATGGCATTCGTGAGCTGCTCATCGAAGTGGTGAACCGCATTCACACCAAGGGCTTCGAAACGCCCTCGGAGTTCTTCCACCATTTCATCGGTGAGGAGAACGAACACATGTGGTTCTTCGCCGAGTTCTGCCTGCGCTACGGCGACGGGAAGATCTACCGGCAGCCGGCCGGAGCGGGTGCCGCGGCCCCCTCGGCCAAGCTGGAGAGCCTGCTCGTGTTCGCCCGGATCATGATCTTCGAGGAGCTCGTCGATCACTACAACTCCGCCATGGCGGCGGACGAGCGCCTGCACGAGACGATCCGCGCCATCAACCGGATCCACCACCAGGACGAGTCCCGGCACATCGCCTTCGGCCGCGAACTGGTCCAACTGCTCTACCAGGACGTCAAAAGCACCGCGACCGAGGCGGAGCTCGACGAGATCTCCGGCTACCTGCGGCGCTACATGACTCACAGCTTCGAGTCGCTCTACCACCCGCAGGTCTACCGGGACGCCGGCCTGGCGGACCCGTACGAGGTGCGCCGCACCCTGCTGGCCTCGCCTGCCCGTGTCGTGGCCGAGGCACAGACCTTCCGCAAGACCACCAAGTTCCTCGAGAAGACGGGAATCATCCGGTGAACCGGCTGACCGGAAACGCGGGCGCCCCCGCACTGGCCATCCTCGGGCCGGCGGCGACCCGGCTCGTGCGCGAACTCGACCGGACCTTCGCCGACTGGGGACTCGCGGCCGGCGCCGAGGAGATCAGCCCACCGCCGCTGTACCCCGTGACCGATCTGGAGAAGTTCGACGTCTACGACAACTTCCCCCACCTCGCCTGGGTCGTCGGCGCGCTCGACCTGGCGGAGGGCGAGGTCAAGCCGGTGGACGGCGGGTTCGCGCCCGGCGAGGTCCGCGAGGTCAACTACGGTCTGCCACACGCCACTTGCTACGGCGCCTACCTCTACCACGAGGGTTCGCGCGTCGCCGACGACAGCCTGGTGACCCTGGTCAACCGCTGCTTCCGGCACGAGGACCACTACGGCGGGCTGCGCCGGCTGGCCAGCTTCCAGATGCGCGAGATCGTCGCCCTGGGCACGTACGAGCACACCCAGCAGGTCATCGCCCGCTTCACGAGACGTATCGAGGCTTTCTCGGCCGCGCTCGGACTCGGCCTCACCCGGCAGGCGGCCACCGACCCGTTCTTCAAGAACGACGGTGCCCGCGCGCTGCTGGCCAAGCTCAGTCCGGTCAAGTACGAGTTCCAGCAGGGCGATCTCGCCATCGCCTCGGTCAACACCCACCGCAACTTCTTCGGCGAGCGCTGTGACATCCGGCTCGCGGCGGGCGAGTACGCCTTCACCTCCTGTGTGGCCTTCGGCCTCGAACGCTGGCTCGCCGTCCTGTCCGACGCGTACGACACGGACCTGGCCGCCGCGCTCGACGCCGTCCGCCGGGCCGCCACGACGGTCGGCGGCTCCGCCGTCGCCACCACCATCGCCGTCGCTACCGATGTCGCCGACTCCGCTCGGCCCGTATGACGTGGCCCGGCCCGGCCGCCGTACTGCCGCGGGTCGGAGTCGACCTCGTCCCGCTGTCCCGCATACCGCAGTTGCTCGAACCGCAGTCGGGGCCGGCTCTGCACCGGATGCTCACGCCCGAGGAACGCCGGCTGTCCGACGAGGCCGGTGCCGCGGGCCGACTGGCGGCCAAGGAGGCCGTGTTCAAGCTTTTCGGGGCGATCGGAGAGCCCGTTCCGTGGCTCGCGACCGAGATCCTGCCCGGCGCCGGCGGCCGGCCGCACGTCCGGCTCACCGGCAGGGCCGCCCGTCTCGCCGAACAGGCGGGGCTCGGTCCTATCGACATCAGCATCAGCCATGACGGCGGCTGGGCCATCGCCGTGGCCGCCGCCACCACCGCCGTACCACCGCACACCCCGAACCCCGCCGACGAGAGGGAAACACCATGAGCTCCGCTGTGGACACCACCGGTATCGAGAAGGTCAGGGACTGGATCCTCGGCCGTCACCCGGACCGGACCGAGCTGGCCTTCGACGTCAACATCATCGAGAGCCGGCTGGTCGACTCGCTCGCCTTCGTCGAACTGGTCTACGCGATCGAGGACGCCAGCGGCGCCGAGATCGACTTCGACACCATCGACGTCGAGGACTTCCAGACCCTGAACACCATCCAGCGGGCCTTCTTCGCCTGACGGCCCGACACACGAGGGCTCACCAGCGATCGCCGACAGCTACAACCCAGAAAGAGGCCGAACCATGCACGCAGTCTCCTACACGGCCCAGTGGATGGCCGCAGCCCGCGCCCTGGAGTCCGACCGGGACGACGCGCTCTACACCGACCCGCTCGCCCGCGACCTCGCGGCGCCGAAAGGCTTCGAACTCATCGAACGCTACGAGGGCGGCGGGCTGCTCCCGTTCATCTCGATCCGTACCAAGTACCTCGACGAGTCCATCGAGTCGGCCCTCGCCGACGGCAGTATCAAGCAGGTCGTGCTCATCGCGGCCGGCATGGACACCAGGGCCTTCCGCCTCGACTGGGCCAAGGACACGGTCGTCTACGAAGTGGACCACGGCCCGCTCATCGAGGAGAAGCGCCGCCGGCTGGACGCGTTGGGCGCCAGCCCGCGCACCGACCGGCGCGAGGTCTCCGCGGACCTGACCGGGGAGTGGCTCGGCGAACTGGAGAAGGCCGGTTTCGACCGGACGCGCCCCACGCTGTGGATCGCCGAGGCACTGACGTTCTTCCTCACCGAGGAGCAGGCGGCCGGACTGCTGCGGCTGCTCGGCTCCGCCTCCGCGCCCGGCAGCAGGCTGTCCTTCGACATCCTCGGCCGCGCCCTTCTGCGCAGCCCCTTCTCCAAGTCCTTCCTGGACACGCTGGCCGCGGACGGCACCCCCTGGATATTCGGCACCGACGAGCCGGAGGAGTTCCTCACCGCGAACGGCTGGAAGATCACCGATCTCAAGGAGCCCGGCGAGCCGAACGCCGGCGAGGACCGCTGGCCCTACGAGGTCCAGCCGAGGAGCCGGCGCGGGGCCAACCGCCTGTGGCTCATCCGCGCCGAGTCGGTGGCGGCCTGATGGCCGGTCGGACCACCCTGGAGCGGATCGAGTCGTACCTGCCCGAGCGGAGCCTGCGCATCGAGGAACTCGGCGAGCACCTAGGGCTGCGCCGCGCCGCCCTGGGCGTCTTCCGGAAGTTCTACGGCCTCGACACCCTGCGTTTCGACCCGGATCTGAACCTGTTCGACCTGCTGCGGCCCGCCGCCCGGCGTGCGCTGGACGCACTGCCGGACGGCGCCCGGGTGGCATACCTGGTCTACGCCCACACCACGCAGGCCGTCGCGCCCCCCGAGGTGGAGGTCGCCCAGGTGGTACGGGAGGAACTGGGCCTTGACGGAACAGAGGCGTTCGCCCTCAGCCACCAGGCGTGCGTCTCCAGCCTGGGCGCCCTCGACGTGGTGGGCGAACTGCTCCGCGCGGAGGGCGACGAGAACGCGTACGCGTTGATGGTCACGGGCGAGCGGGCGTACTCGCCGGTCGTCCAGCACATCCCCAACACCGCGATCATGGCGGACGCGGCGGCGGCCTGTCTGGTCACCCTGGACGGCGAGGGTGACGAGGTGCGCTCCTTCGTCACCCGCACCCTCGGCGAGTACGCACAGTGGATGGAGCTGACCCCCGAGCAGAACACCGTGTTCGGGGAGCAGTACGGGACGCGCATCGCGGAGGTCATCCACCGGGCGGTGGCGGAGGCCGGGCTGTCCTTCGCCGACATCGAGCTGATCATTCCGCACAACGTCAACCTGCTGGCGTGGCGCCAGACCATCAAGGCGCTCGACGTGCCCGTCGAGAAGGTCTTCCTGGACAACGTGCCGCGTTACAGCCACACCTTCGCCTCCGACGTCTTCGTCAACTACACCACCCTGCGCGACACCGGACTGCTGGTCGACGGGGCCCACTACGTGATGGTCTCGGTCGGCCTCGGCGCGACCTTCGGGGCGATGGTGATCACCCACCGGGAGACCCACCGGCAGAACCTCCCGAAGACCCACCGGGAGACCCACCCGAAGATCCACCGGCAGACCCACCAGAAGGGGGCGACACCCGTATGACCGACCGCCAGGAGGTGATCTCGGCGATCGAGAAGGCGCTCTCGGAGGTGCTGGAGCGGCAGGTCACCGAGCTGACCGAGGACACCCGGCTCTTCGACGACCTCCGCCTCGACTCCTCCTCCGTTCTCGAACTCCTGCTCCTGGTCGAGGACTTCGTCGAGGTCACCGTCGACCCGGAGACCCTGGACATCGATCATCTGCGCACCGTCCGTTCCTTCGCCGACTACGTCGAGGGGCTGCTGACCGGAGGAGACACAGGGCCATGACCGGTCTCGTACTGCACGCCGCCGCCCACGTCCGCTCGCCCGAAGGTCCGGGCCCCGCCGGCACGACGGCACCCGCGGGCTTCTTCGAGGACCTCCTCGGGCCGTTCGGTGCCAAGCCGGACGAGGAACTCCTGCGTCGCGGAAGTCATGTGAGCCATCGTCAGCTCGCCGACCTGCTGGCCGACGCCGACGGCGTGCGCGAGTCCCGGCCGCAGCTGCTGATCGTCACCCACGCCCTGCCGGACGTGGTCCCGTTCACCGCGGTGGCGCCGCACCTGACCGAACGGCTGGGGGGCGCCGCGGTCAACTTCGCCATCGCCCAGCAAGGCTTGGCGGCCCCCTTCACGGCGCTGCGGATCGCGGCCGCCTACCAGCGGTCCGGCCGGGCCGCGGAGGTGGTCCTCGCCGTACTGGAACAGACCACCCTCCCCACCGACGTGCCGCTGGTCAGCCGGACGCCGCTGACCGACTCGGCCGCGGCCCTGGTGCTGCGCGCGGCACCGGGCGCCGAAGTGGGGAGCCTGGAGCTGGCCCGAGCGGGCTCGGGCGCACCGCCCGAGCCGGGCGGGGACGGGGACGGAGTCCTCCATGTACTCGGTTCGTGGGCCGCCGAGGAGGACGTACCGGAAGGTGCCGACGTGCACCGGGCGCCGCCGGGCACCTACTGCACCGGCGTCTGGCTGGAACTCGCGGCGCACTGGCAGGAGTGGCGGCACAGCCACCGCACGGTCGTCCTGCGGGACACCGACCCCCGCACGGGCGTCAGCCACCACGCGGTGTTCACCGTCTCGGCGGGCGCACGCTGATGCACCTCGGCGTGGATCTGCTGTACCTCGACGAACTCGACCGCCTCCTGACCCGCCCGTGGTTCCGCGCCTTCGCCTACGCCGAGCCGGAGTTGGCCCTCGCGGCCGGCTTCGGCCCGGACCGCCGCCGGGAGTTCCTCGCCGGCCGGTTCGCCGCGAAGGAGGCGGTGCTGAAGGCGCTCGGCACGGGCATGACGGGCGGCATACGTCCGTGCCAGGTGGCCGTCCTGAAGACGGACACGGGCGCCCCCCTCGTCCGTCTCGACGGTGCGGCCGCCGCCCGGGCCGCCGAGGCCGGCATCACGGAGATACGCGTCTCCCTCACCCACAAACGGGACCTGGCCCTCGCCATCGCCCTGGCCTCGTAGCGCACCGGGTTCACCATCGGCCGGGCCCCGTAGCGCTCCGGGTTCACCATCGCCAGGGCCCCATAGAGCCCCTGGTTCACCTGTCCGGCTGATTTTCGGCCGATTCCCGTCACCAACCCTTGGGGAATACTTGACCTGACCATGCCAGACCCCCACGATGAGCGCCACACCCGCACCAGCACGTCGCACTGATCCACCCCCCACCGCTCCACTCCTCTCGTTCCGGAGATCCCGGAGCGCCCGGAGAAACAAGGAGATTTCATGCGACTTCGCATTCGCGGCAGCGGCGCCGGAACCACCGGAAGCAGACGCCGTCGCCGCACCGCCGCCTTCGCCACCCTGGTGGCGCTCGCGCTCGCGGCCCCCCTCATGACCACGGCCACCGACGCCACCGCCGACGGGGCGAAGGCCCCCGCGGCCGAGCCGGACCCCGTCCGCCAGTACGAGGTGCACACGCACTCGGACTCCAAGTCCCGTACGGCGATCATGCAGACCGGCGTGACCGTGGACGAGGCCGACTCGGAGACCCTCGTCGTCTCGGGCCGCGCGGACCAGATCAAGAAGCTGCGCTCGCAGGGCTACGACGTCTCGCTGCTCGGCTCGGCGCCGGACCGTTCGAGCGCGGCCGACGTGGGTGTCCTCGACTTCCCCACGGCCGACTCGACCTACCACAACTACGCGGAGATGACGAGCGACATCAGCACCGTCATCTCGCAGTACCCGAGCCTCGTGAGCCAGCGGGTCATCGGCACCTCGTACCAGGGCCGGAACATCGTCGCCCTCAAGATCAGCGACAACGTCGGTACGGACGAGGCCGAGCCCGAGGTGCTGTTCACCCACCACCAGCACGCCCGCGAGCACCTCACCGTGGAGATGGCGCTCTATCTGCTGAAGGAGCTGACCTCCAAGTACGCCACGGACTCCCGTGTCGCCAGTCTGGTCAACTCCCGCGAGATCTGGATCATCCCGGACCTCAACCCGGACGGCGGCGAGTACGACATCGCGACCGGCGCGTACCGCTCGTGGCGCAAGAACCGCCAGCCCAACACCGGTTCGTCGTACATCGGTACGGACCTGAACCGCAACTGGAACTACCAGTTCGGCTGCTGTGGCGGCTCCTCCGGTTCGACCTCTTCGGAGACCTACCGCGGTGCGTCGGCCGAGTCCGCCCCCGAGGTCAAGGTCGTCGCCAACTTCGTACGCAGCCGGGTCGTCGGCGGCGCCCAGCAGATCAAGGCGGGCATCGACTTCCACACGTACAGCGAACTGGTGCTGTGGCCCTACGGCTACACGACCGCCAACACCGCGACCGGGATGACACTGGACGACCGCAACGCCTTCGCCGCGGTCGGCGGGAAGATGGCCGCAAGCAACGGCTACACGGCCGAGCAGGCCAGTGATCTCTACATCACCGACGGCTCGATCGACGACTGGCTGTGGGGCAACCAGAAGATCTTCTCGTACACCTTCGAGATGTACCCGACATCCAGCTCCGGCGGCGGCTTCTACCCGCCCGACGAGGTCATCACCCGGGAGGTGTCCCGCAACCGGGACGCGGTGCTGCAACTCCTGGAGAACGCCGACTGCATGTACCGCTCGATCGGCAAGGAAGCGCAGTACTGCGCATAACGCTCCGCTGACGGAACGGGCGGGCAACTACAGGTCGTTGGGGAACTGCGGGCCGTACGTGGCCGGTCGCGCAGTTCCCCGCGCCCCCTACGAGTCGCTGTCCTCGTCGGGTTCGCTGTCGTCACTGTCGTCGTCGCCGTCCTCGAAGTAGGCATCGAGGACGGCGTCGAGCTGGTCCTCCCACTCCTTGAAGCGTGCCCGGGCCGACGCCTCGATCTCGATCGGGTACCAGCGGCGGTCCGGCGTGTGCACCGTGATGGTGAACCGCTTCCCGAAGCGGGGCGACTCCGTCTCGACCGCGCCGATCTCCTCCCAGCGGAACTCCGCCTGCTGGTCGTCCAGGCGAAGGTGTACGCCGCTGTGGTCGGCCTTGATCGAGGCCCGCCGGTCGGAGGCCTCGAAGACGGGACCGTCGTCCTCGGCTTCCTCAGAAGCCTCGGTCTCGTCGTCGGTCTCGTCTTCGTCCTCGTCCTCGGAAACCGCCTCCTTGGAGGCGACCTCCTCAGCCTCCTCAGCCTCGGCCGGCTCGGTCGCCTCGACATCGGCGTCCTCGACCGCCGAGTCCTCGACCTCCGCGTCTTCGACCTCCGCGTCTTCGACCTCCGCGTCTTCGACGTCCGCCTTGGCGTCCGGTTCCGCGGGCACGGGTGACGTGAGCCCGGGGATGTACGCCGGGTCGACCGCGGCGGCATCCAGGGGCTGGCTCTTCGAACCTATGCGCTGCTCCACAGCGGGAAGTATGGTCGACGATCCTGTGTCAGGAACAGCCAGCCCCTATATAGCTGCACGGCCGTTATAACAAAACGGCTGTTATACGAAAACGCTCACCACCGCCGCCACCGCGAACCCGGCGACCGACAGCACCGACTCCAGAACCGTCCAGGACTTCAGGGTGTCCCGCTCGCTGATGCCGAAGTACTTCGCGACCATCCAGAAGCCGCCGTCGTTGACGTGCGAGGCGAAGATCGAGCCTGCCGAGATCGCCATGATGACGAGGGCGACGAAGGCCTGGGAGTGGTCGCCCTCGGCGAGAAGGGGCGCGACGATGCCGGCCGTCGTGACGATGGCGACGGTGGCCGAGCCCTGGGCGACACGCAGGACCAGCGAGATCAGGTAGGCGAGGACGAGCACCGGCAGGCCGACGTCGTTGAAGGTGTCCGAGAGTGCCTGGGCGACACCGCTGGCCTTCAGCACGGCGCCGAAGATGCCGCCCGCGCCGACCACCAGCAGGATGTTGCCGACCGGCTTGAGCGACGAAGTCGACACCGTCTCAAGGGACTTGCGGGACCAGCCGCGCCGGATGCCGAGAAGGTAGTACGCGAGGAGCAGGGCGATGGTGAGGGCGACGAACGGGCTGCCGAAGAACTCGATCACGGAACGGAGGGTGGAGGGGTCGAGCGCGATCGACGAGAACGTCGCCGCCAGGATCAGCACCAGCGGCGTACCGATGATGCCGAGGACGGTACCGAGCGGTACCGGGCTCTCGCGCGGCTCGACACCCGACGCCCGCTGCTCCTCCCGCACGGCCAGCTTCGCCTCGGCGGCGGCCTCGACCATGTCCTGCGGTACGGCGACGAAGATCCGCCTGCCGATCCAGGCGGAGTAGGCCCAGGCGGCGAGCACGGCGGGCAGTCCGCAGACGATGCCCATGAGGATGACCCAGCCGAGGTCGACGTGCAGTAGGCCCGCGGCGGCGACCGGCCCGGGGTGCGGTGGCAGGAACGCGTGGGTCATCGACAGGCCCGCGAGCAGGGGCATGCAGTAGAGCAGGATCGACTTGCCGGAGCGCTTGGCGGCGGCGTACACGATCGGCGCGAGGACGAAGATGCCGACGTCGAAGAAGACCGGGATGCCGAAGATCAGGCCGGTCAGGCCCATGGCCAGCGGGGCCCGCTTCTCACCGAAGAGGTTCAGCAGCCGGGAGGCCAACACCTCGGCGCCGCCGCTGACTTCGAGGATCGCGCCGAGCATCGTGCCCAGGCCGATGATGATCGCGACATGGCCGAGGATGCCGCCCATGCCGGACTCGATGACCGAGACGGCCGTGGACCGCTGGACCGTGCCGAAGAGTTCCGTCACCGAAAGGCCGGCCCCCAGGCCGACGGCTATGGAGACGGCGAGCAGCGCCACGAAGGGCTGGAGCCTGAGCTTGATGATCAGGACGAGCAGGAGGGCGATACCGAGGGCGGCGACCGTGAGCAGCCCCGCGGTGCCGTCGATGAGGAGGAGCAGACCGCCGGTGTGGGGTGGGGTCTCGGGGGCGGGGGGTGTCGCTGCGAGCGGATGGGAGAGCAAGGGGGACCTCTTCTTAAGTGCATGGTGCTTTCAGGGCGTGGGGGATCGCGGCACGGCGCCCGCGGGATGACGGGCGCCGCACCGTGATGACGTACGGGTGCGGGAGAAGGGGAGACGAGCCTCAGCTCACGGTTGACGAGCCTCAGCTCACGGTTGGGAGAGTTTCAGCTCACAGTTGGGAGAGCCTCAGCTCACGGCTGGGTCAGCCGAGTACGGCCAGCGCGTCGATCTCGATGAGGAGTCCGGCCGGCAGACCGACGTAGACCGTCGTGCGGGCGGCGGGAGGCGCGGTGAGGGCCTGCTCCTCGAAGTACGTGTTGTAGATGCCGTTCAGCTCGGCGAAGTGGTCGACGTCGGTGAGGTAGACGCGGATCATCACCACGTCGTCCCAGGTCGCGCCGCCCTCTTCGAGGATCGCCTTGACGTTGGCGAGGGTCTGGAGGGTCTGCTCGCGCAGGCCGGGTCCGGCGGGCGCGGGCGACTGGCCCTCGACGGCAGGGAGGAAGCCGACCTGCCCGGCGACCTGGAGGATGTTCCCCTTCTTCACGCCGTGCGAGAACTTGGCGGGCGGGGTGGTGTGGGTCTTGGGGGTGAGGGCGATCTTCTCGGTCTTCTCAGTCATGCCGTGCTCATTCCTTCGGGGCTTCCAAGGCGTGGGACTTGCCGGAGTACTCGCGGCTGATGGCGTCCGTCGTACGGCGTACCAGCGGGAGCAGGGTGAGGAGTTCGTCGGCGGTGACGACGACGTTGGGGGCGGAGACGGACATCGCGGCGACGACCCGTCCGTCGGTGCCGCGGATGGGCGCGGCCACGCAGTTGATGGACTCCTCGTGGCCACCGAGGTCGGTGGCCCAGCCCTGTTCGCGTACCGCCGCCAACTCCTTGAGGAAGGCGGGGGCATTGGGGATCGAACGGGCCGTGTACATGGGGTAGTCGAGCTTGTCGGCGATTACGCGCCGCTCGGGCTCGGGCAGGTCGGCGAGGAGCAGCTTCGCGACGGCGGCGACGGTGATGGCGACGGGCTTGCCGATCCGCGAGTACATCCGGACCGGGTACCGGCTCTCCACCTTGTCGATGTAGAGGACCTCGTTCTCCTCGTGGACGGCGAGGTGGACGGTGTGCCCGCACTGCTCGTTCAGCCGTACGAGGTGGGGATGGGCGATCTCCCGGATGTCCAGGTTCTCCACCGCCTCCTGGGCGAGGGCGAAGAGGCGGGCGCCGAGGCGGTAGCGCTGGTCGGACTGGCGGTAGACGAGCCCGTGCTCGTGCAGCGTGCGCAGCAGGCGGAGCGCGGTGGACTTGTGCACGCCGAGCCGGTCGGCGACCTTCCCGAGGTCGGCGGGTCCCTCGGCGAGCAGCGGCAGGATGCTCAGCGCTCGGTCGACGGTCTGGCTCATGGGGTACGTACCTCCTCGTCGGCCCGCGTGTCGGCTTCGGTCCAGCCGGGGCCGAGTCGAAGTGTCTCCCACGCCCGGTCGTCCAGAGCGGCCAGCCGGTCGGCGTGGTCCCGGGAGGGAGGCGTGGCCAGGTCCCCCGGCACGGTGAGGGCGGCCGCGGCCATGAGGTGGCCGTGCCTGAGCCGGTCCTTGGCGGGGAGCCCGCGCAGGGTCGCGGAGAGGAAACCGGCGGCGAAGGCGTCACCGGCGCCGACAGCCGCGACGACGTCCACGCGCAGTGCGCCGACGAGCGTGGCGGTGCCGTCCGCGTCCTCGGTCCCCTCGACGTCCCTGTCGAACATGACGGCTCCGCCCTTCCCGTACTTGACGACCAGGACGTCCGGCTCCGGCAGCGCGTCACGGATCGCCCCTGCGCCGCGCAGCCCCCAGGCGTCCCGCGCCTCGTCCTCGCCGACGAACACGATGTCGGCGCCGCGCGCGAGGTCGAGCAGGACGCGCGGTCCGGCTGTGTCGTGCCACAGCCCGGGGCGGTGGTTGATGTCGAAGGAGACCAGCGGGCGGCCGGGCCGGCGCGCGGTGAGCTCGCGCAGCAGGCAGAGGCAGTCGTCGGAGAGCGCCGCGGTGATCCCGGACAGGTGCAGCACGCGTCCCGCGCGGACGGCGTCCAGGTCCACGTTGTCCACCGCCATCGCCGAGGCGGCCGAGCCGGCCCGGTAGTACGCCACCTCGTGCGCGTCGGTCGCCCGGTCGCCCGCCGTGCGGAAGTAGATGCCGGTCGGACGCGCGGGATCCCGTCGTACGGCGGAGGTGTCCACGCCGTACGCGGTGATCGCCTCGACGAGATGGTCGCCGAAGCCGTCGGCGCCGACCCGGCTGACCCACTTCACTGAGTGGCCTGCGGCGGCGAGCACGCAGGCGACGTTCGACTCCGCGCCGCCGATCCCCCGGGTGAAGGAGGGGACGTCGGCGAGGCGCCCGGACCGGGAGGGCAGGAACGTGACCATGGACTCGCCGAGCGCTACGACGTCGAAGGCGGTCACGATGGTTGGGGCCCCTTGCTCTCTCGGGCAGCGGCATCGGCACCGTTGACCCTGCGTTGGCTGGGATGTTAGACAGCACCAAGCGACATACGCAATGAGCGTTGCAGACAATGCAACGCACTGTTCATCAGGCAAGTTCATCAGGTAACCAGGGAGGCCCCATGGGCGCCGACACCGCCGCAGCACAGCTCACCGCTCTCACGGCGGACCGCGTCGACCTCCGCTTCAAGGGCCTCCCCCCGGACGCCGAGGGCATGACCGTCGGCGAGCTCGCCGCCCAGCGCCGCAACCTCTTCATGGACGGCTTCACCACCCCCGTCCTCGCCCTCTCCGCCGAGCGCCTGACCCACAACCTCGACGTCATGGAGACCTACGCGACCCGCCACGGCCTCGCCTTCGCCCCGCACGGCAAGACCTCGATGGCCCCGCAGCTGTTCTGGAAACAGATCGAGCACGGCGCGTGGGGCATCACCCTCGCGGTCCCCCACCAGGTGCGGGTGGCAAGGAAGTTCGGCATCGACCGGATCTTCCTCGCCAACGAACTCGTCGACCCGGCAGCCCTGCGCTGGATCGCGTCCGAACTGGCGGCGGACCCGGATTTCCGCTTCATCTGTTACGTCGACTCCGTACGCGGCGTGGAGCTGATGGACGCCGCGCTCTTCGGAACCCCCCGCCCCGTGGACGTGGTCGTCGAACTCGCCGCCGGTGAGGGCGCCCGTACCGGCGTCCGTACGGAGAAGGAGTGCGCGGCGGTCGCGGACGCGGTGGCCGGGACGGCGACGCTGCGGCTGGTGGGCGTGGCGGGCTACGAGGGCGAGGTCCCGCAGGCCGACCCCGACCGGGTGCGCGCGTGGCTGCGCCGGCTCACCGCCCTGGCGGCGGACTTCGACAAGGCGGGCCGGTTCACGGGCCTTGCGGAGATCGTTGTCAGCGCGGGCGGCAGCGCCTGGTTCGACGCGGTGGCGGACGTGTTCGCGGAGATCCCCGAACTCTCCGTCCCCGTACTGAAGTTGCTCCGCTCCGGCGCGTACGTCTCGCACGACGACGGCCACTACCGCAAGATCACCCCCTTCACCCGCGTCCCCGAGGAGGGCGCCCTGCACCCCGCCTTCCGGCTGTGGGCCCAGGTCGTCTCCCGCCCCTCCCCCGACCAGGCCTTCGTCAACGCGGGCAAGCGGGACGCGGCGTACGACCTGGATCTGCCGGAGGCCCAGGTGATCCGCCGCGACGGCACCGACCGTCCGGCCACCGGCGTCACGGTCACCGGCCTCTCCGACCAGCACGGCTGGCTCCGTACGACACCGGAGGCGGACGTCCAGGTCGGGGACTGGGTGGGGATGGGCCTTTCCCACCCCTGCACGTCCTTCGACAAGTGGCAGCTGATCCCGCTGGTGGAGGCGGACGGGACGGTCGTGGACTACGTGCGGACGTTCTTCTGAGACGGGCGTATGTGTTTTCCGGCGAGGCCGGGTGAGCTGGCCGAGTCGGGTGGTCGTGGGTGGGCAGCACCGCGCGGAGCGCGGGAGAACGAACAGCGCGGGCGAAGCCCGGAAAGGCGGCAGCAAGTGGACCTGGCGATCAGGGACGTAAGCGTCGTGGACGGCACCGGCCAGACCCCGTACCGCGCCGACGTCGGCATCACAGCCGGCCGTGTCACCGAGATCCGCCGCGAGGGCCCACCCCTCGGCGGACGCCGGACACTCGACGCCCAAGGCCTGGCCCTCGCCCCGGGTTTCATCGACATGCACGCACACAGCGATCTCGCCCTGCTCCGCGACCCGGACCACAGCGCGAAGGCCGCGCAGGGGGTCACCCTCGAAGTCATCGGCCAGGACGGTCTGTCGTACGCCCCGGTCGACGACCGCACACTCACCGAGGTCCGCCGCTCGATCACCGGCTGGAACGGCAACGGCGACGACATCGACTTCAGCTGGCGCTCGGTGGGCGAGTACCTGGACCGGCTCGACCACGGCTTCGACGGCGAGGGCATCGCGGTGAACGCCGCCTACCTCATCCCGCAGGGCACCCTGCGGATGCTCGCGGTCGGCTGGGAGGACCGCGAGGCGACTCCTCAAGAGCTGGACCGTATGCGGGAGTTGGTGGCCACCGGAATGCGCGAGGGCGCCGTCGGCATGTCCTCCGGCCTGACGTACACCCCCGGCATGTACGCCAAGGACGCCGAACTCACCGAACTGTGCCGGGTGGTGGCCGAGCACGGCGGCTACTACTGCCCGCACCACCGCTCGTACGGCGCGGGCGCCCTGGCGGCGTACGAGGAGATGATGACCCTCACCCGCGAGGCCGGCTGCCCGCTCCATCTCGCCCACGCCACCATGAACTTCGGCGTGAACGAAGGCAAGGCCCCGGACCTGCTGGCCCTCCTGGACAAGGAGCTGGCGGAGGGCGCCGACATCACCCTCGACACGTACCCGTACACCCCCGGCTGCACAACCCTGGTGGCAATGCTGCCGAGTTGGGCGAGCGAGGGCGGTCCGGAGGCGACCCTCGACCGCCTCAAGGACGACGGGACGGCGGAACGCATCCGGCACCACATGGAGGTCGTGGGCGCCGACGGCTGCCATGGCGTCCCCATCGAGTGGGACACGATCGAGATCTCGGGAGTGACCGCCCCCGCGCTCGCACCGTACGTGGGCAGGACCGTGCAGGCCTCCGCGGACCGGCGCGGCGAGGCTCCCTGGGTCACCGCCCGCCGCCTGCTGATCGCCGACAGTCTCGGCTCGACGATCCTCCAGCACGTCGGCCACGAGGAGAACGTCCGCGCGATCATGCGGCACCGGGTGCACACCGGCGGCTCCGACGGCATCCTGCGGGGCGACAAGCCGCACCCTCGCGCGTACGGCACCTTCCCGCACTATCTGGGCCGGTACGTAAGGGAGTTGGGCGTCCTCTCCCTGGAGGAGTGCGTCGCCCACCTCACCGCCCGCCCCGCGGCCCGGCTGCGACTCCCCGACCGCGGCCTTGTCCGCGAGGGCTACCGCGCCGACCTGGTCCTCTTCGACCCGGCCACGGTGGCGGCGGGCTCCACCTTCGACTCCCCCCGCACCTTCCCCACCGGCATCCCGCACGTCCTCATCGACGGCCGCTTCGTGATCGAGGACGGGCGCAGGACGGACGTACTGGCGGGGCGGGCGATCCGCGGCACTCCCGCGTGACCGCCCGCTCTTTCCGCTACTACGGCTGGGGCAGGGTGCACCCGGCACGGCTCAGGTCGAGCTTGTTGTCGAGCCCGAAGCACGGGACGATCTGGTAGGTCTCCTGGGCGTAGTTGATGCCCTGGCGGACGGTGACGGTGCCGCTCGCGTCGACCTCACAGGGGTTGTTGACCGTGCAGCTCGCGCCGTCCTCGTTGCCGGTGTTGTTGACGGCGACGACCTTGCCGGTGGTGGTGTCGATGACGGGCGAACCCGACGTACCGCCGATGGTGGCGCAGGCGGAGGTGTAGCGGACCGAGTCCTTCCAGGTCCAGTCGCCCTCCTTCAGGCGGTAGACGAATCCGTCGACGTTGCAGGTGTAGATCCGCTTCCAGTACCCGGAGACGACCTTGATGGCCGAGCCGGCCGTCGGGTGCGCGTCGTCCAGCGTCAGCGCGCTGATGCCGTACGAACTCTGGATCTGCGCGTACGTGCTGGTGAGCTGGTAGATCGAGACGTCCGTGTCGGTCATCGTGCCGTACGCGATCTTGCTGGCGCGCAGGGTGGCGACCTTCGTACCCGCGGAGTTGAGCAGGCTGAAGGTGCGGGTGGACGCGCGGTCGACGATGACCTGGCCGGCCGTCGGCATGCCGGTCTCCAGGCAGTGGCCGTTCGACAGCACGAGGGCCGGGTCGTCGGCCTCGGAGGCGGGCATGCGGACGACCGAGCCCGAACAGTTGCTGAGCGCGACGGTGCCGGCGAAGTCGACGGCCTGGATCGCGGGAGCGGCGGCGCTTTCCGCTTCCGCGGACACGGACCTCGGCTCGGGTGCCGGTGCCGGTGCCGCGACCGCGGGTGCCGCACCCGCCCCGGCGATCACCAGGGCGAAGAGCGCGGCGACGAGAGGCTTTCTCATGTGGGGTCCCCTCTTGCGACGTGGGTGACCGAAGGTTTTCCGGTCACCTCGTGTTTTGTCATGCGCATTGTGAGGGGATCGGCCAGGGGCGACAAGGAGCGGTTTCCGGCCTGACGGTCCGGCCGACTCTCGCCACGGCAGGGGAGAAAAGCGAACAAAACATCTCGTCTCACGTGGTGGAAAGCACGCCCCGTCGGGCGTTACCCGGCCGTAAGCTCACGGACATGCAGGTGATCCAGTCGACCAAGCTCGCCAACGTCTGTTACGAGATCCGGGGACCGGTGCTCGAGGAGGCGATGCGGCTGGAAGCGGCGGGGCATCGGATCCTCAAGCTGAACACGGGGAATCCGGCGGCATTCGGTTTCGAGTGCCCGCCCGAGATCCTTGAGGACATCCTGCGGAACGTGTCTTCGGCGCACGGCTACGGCGACGCCAAGGGGCTGCTCGCGGCGCGCCGGGCGGTCGTGATGCACAACCAGACCCTGGGTATCGAGACCGACGTCGAGCACGTCTTCATCGGCAACGGCGTGTCCGAGCTGATCGTGATGGCGATGCAGGGGCTGCTCGACGACGGCGACGAGGTGCTCGTACCGGCGCCGGACTATCCGCTGTGGACGGCGGCCGTGTCACTCTCCGGCGGTACGGCGGTGCACTACCGCTGTGACGAGCAGTCGGACTGGATGCCCGACCTCGCGGACGTGGAGCGGAAGGTCACCGACCGCACCAAGGCCATCGTGATCATCAACCCGAACAACCCGACGGGTGCGGTGTACGACGACGCGATGCTGCGCGGGCTGACCGACATCGCCCGCCGCCACAACCTGTTGGTCTGCTCCGACGAGATCTACGACAAGATCCTTTACGACGACGCCACACACACCGCGACCGCCAAGATCGCCCCGGATCTGCTGACGCTCACCTTCAACGGGATGTCGAAGGCGTACCGCGTGGCCGGGTACCGGGTCGGCTGGATGTCGATCTCGGGGCCGCGCGCGCACGCCGACTCCTATATCGAGGGCCTGACGATCCTCGCGAACATGCGACTGTGCGCGAACATGCCGGGTCAGCATGGTGTGGTCGCCGCGCTGAGCGGGCGGCAGACCATCAACGACCTGGTGCTGCCCGGGGGGCGGCTCAGGGAGCAGCGGGATGCGGCGTACGAGCTGCTGACCCAGATCCCCGGCGTGACCTGCGTGAAGCCGAAGGGGGCGCTGTATCTCTTCCCGCGCCTGGACCCGCAGGTCTTCAAGGTGAAGGACGACCGGCAGCTGGTCCTCGACCTGCTGCGCCGCGAGAAGATCATGGTCGTCCAGGGGACGGGCTTCAACTGGCCCGAGCCGGACCACTTCCGCGTGGTCACCCTGCCGACGGTCGGGGACCTCACCGACGCGGTGACGAGGATCGGGAACTTCCTGGACGGCTACAGCCAGCCGTGACACGCACACCGTGCGCGTCACGGCCGTGACGCTGCGTCCACACTTCGACCGGTCATGCGATCCGGCTCAACTTTAGACGAAATCCAAGCTAGGATGGGATCCTGTCAGCGCACAGGAGGCTGTCCCATGTACGAACCGATCCGCACCAAGTCGGTCCACAGGATGGCCGGCACCACCTCCGACTTTCCCCATCGGTCGCGCGAGGAGGAGCTGGACATCCAGCTGGCCGGCCATCTCGCGGCGCTGCTCGCGGTGACCGACGAGATCCGTGCGAGCGCGCCGTCCGGCGATCTGGACGCGGCGGCCGAGCGGCTCGCCGCGCAGGTGGCCCGGCTGCGGGACGGGGCTGCGCCGGTGCGGTCGTCGTCGGCCGACACCCTCCACGAGCCGCAGCTCGCCTCCCTGCACCAGCGTGCGCATGCCCTCGCGGGCCGCGCCCTCGTCGTCGCGGCGTCCCGCGCCGACACCGCCGCCGCGATCCTCTCCGCCGAGCGCATGGACGCCCACGCCTCCGCCACCGCCCCGCAGCCCCTCGCGGCCCACTGAGCCTCCGGGCTCCCCTCATTCGGCCCCGGTCCGCGCGTACCGCAGCGATGTGCGGGCCGGGTGCCACTGCACTGCGTTCGCTTGAGTCGTCGGTTCGCTTGCTGCGGGCTTGGGGTGACCCCGGTGTTTTCGGCTGGGTCGCGGTCCCTTGGCACCGCCGGGAGGCGCCGTCGTGGTTGAGCGCCGTTGCGGCCGAGGGAACTGGCCCCACCCTGGCTGGTGGGGCCAGTTCCCTCCACCCCGGCCGCCCCGGAGGCAGTCCGCCGCAACCGGCGGGAACCGGACAGCCCCGTTCAGTGAACCCCCGTAGCGGCGCCGCAGGTTCCGGTTGCGTACCGGGACTCCGTCGTCACTCAGTGTTCACCCCGGGCCGGGGGGAATGTTGGAGTCCGGGAGCACGCTCACGGATGTGAGACGTATCGCAGGAATCGTCCTGGCGGTGCTGTTGATCGGCGGAGTGGTAGCAGCCGTCGTCGCAGGCCGCGATGGTCAGGACAAGGGCACGGCAACGAAGACCGTGCAAGGAGTGATCGGATCGGAGAAGGCGGAGTTCTTCGCCGATCCCGACGTGGTGAAGGCCCTCGCTGCCAAGGGCTACACCGTAAAGACGGAGACCTCCGGGTCCTGGGCCATGGAGGGCCTGGACCTCAAGGGGTACGACTTCGCCTTCCCTTCGAGCCAGGCGCCGGCCGACGAGCTGGCCGACAAGTACCACGTACAGAAGCCGCTCCCCCGGCCCTTCTACTCACCCCTCGTCGTCGTGGCCCACCGCAACGCCGCCGAGGTTCTCCAGGAGAACGGGCTGGCGACGCTCGACAAGGCCACCGGCACCCTCAAGATGTCCGCCTACCTCAAGGCGGCCGAGCAGGACCGGACTTGGCAGCAGCTCAAGGGTGCCGGGAAGTACGGCGAGCTGACCGGGACGCTCTTCGTCGCCACCACGGACCCCGAGACCTCCAGCTCCGGCGCCCTCTATCTCGCCGCCGCCTCGTACGTCGCCGACGGCGGACGCGTGGCCGCGGACAACGCGGCCGTCGCCCGCACCGCGCCCCTGATGCACAAGCTGATCAGCGTCCAGGGCGCACAACAGAGCAGTACGGACGCGACGTTCCGGGACTTCATCAGCGGGGCCGGCAACCCGCTCGTCCTCGCCTACGAGTCCCAGGTCGCCTCGCTGCTCGTGCAGGGCCAGGACGTCGGCGACCTGACCGTCCTCTACCCGGACACCACGGCGAACAGCGACCACACCGTCGTACCGCTCACTCCCGAGGGCCGCGCGCTCGGTGAAATCCTGAGCACCGACCCGACGTTGCGCAAGCTCGCCGTCCGGCACGGGTTCCGGCCGCAGGGCGCGAGCACGGAGTTCTCGGCGGCGACCGCCGCCCAGACGAGGTATCTCAACCAGAAGCTGACCGGCGTCCGGCAGGCGCCCGTGCCCGCCTCCAAGGTGCTGCACGAGATGGCACTCCGGGCCCGGAAGTAGGGGGAAGCAAGCAATGAGCACTGAACCGAACACTCTGACCCTCACTCCGCCCGAGGTTGTCGCGCCCGTGCCCCGCGAGAAGGCGGGCGGGCTCGTGCCCGTCGACCCGGCGGTGCACGAGGACATGGCGCGCCGCGCCGCCGAGTACGTCGGCGGGCTCGCCACCCTGGATGCCCGTTCGCCCGAGTTCGCCGGCAAGGTCGGCGAGATCGCAGGCCTGGGCGCGGGCGAGATGCGGGGCGCCACCGCGCAGTCCAACCGCATGCTGGAGCGCACCATCCGCAGCCTCCCCGGCAAGGGCGAGGACGCCCAGTCGCACGTGGCGGGCTCGCTGGTCGAACTACGCCGCGTGGTGGAGGACTTGGACCTACGGGACCTGCCCACGAGCAAGGGCCGGAAGTTCCTGTCCCGGCTCCCCGGCGGCAACAAGCTGCGCGACCACGTCGCCAAGTACGCCTCCGCACAGGGCACCTTGAACAAGATCGTGGGCTCGCTGCGCGGCGGCCAGGACGAACTGCGCCGGGACAACGCCGCGTTGCAGACCGAGCGTGTCCGCCTCTGGGAGACGATGGGCAAGCTCCAGGAGTACGTCGTCCTCGCCCAGGCCCTGGACACCGCGGTCGAGGAGCACATCGTGGGCGTGGCGGCCCAGGACCCGGCACAGGCCGACACCCTGCGCTCCGACGTCCTCTTCCCCGTACGGCAGAAGCACCAGGACCTGCTGACCCAACTGGCCGTGTGCGCCCAGGGATACCTGGCCATGGACGTCGTACGCCGCAACAACGACGAGCTGATCAAGGGCGTCGACCGGGCCGCGACCACGACCGTCTCGGCGCTGCGCATCTCCGTGATGCTCGCCTCCGCCCTCGACAACCAGCGCAAGGTCGTCGACCAGGTCAACGCCCTGCGCGGCACGACGGAGGACCTCATCCGCGGCAACGCCGAGATGCTCGCCACGCAGAGCGGGGAGATCCAGCGCATCGCCGCCGACCCGGCTGTCGGCGCGGAGACCCTGCGCAGCGCCTTCCAGCAGATCTACCGCACTCTCGACGCGATCGACACGTACAAGATCCAGGCCACCGAGGCCATGGCCGTGACCGTCGAGTCCCTGACGTCCGAACTCCAGCACGCGAGCGCGTACTTGGAGCGGAGCCGTTCGCAAGGCGCCCTGGAAGGTGGCAACGCGTGAGACGACGAAGCGCGTTCGCCGTACTGACGGCGGCGGCTCTGCTCGCCGTGTCGGCCTCGGCCTGCACCGCGGAGAGCGACGAGGACCCCAAGGCGGCGGAGCCGACACCGGGCACCCTCCGCGTCCTCGCCTCCAGCGAACTCAGCGACATGACAGGGGTGTTGGAGCAGATCCAGCAGGACACCGGCATCACGGTGAAGCCCACCTACCTAGGCACCCTCGCCGCCGTGGACCTGCTTGCGCAGGGCAAGGTGGACGGTTCGTACGACGCCCTGTGGCTGTCCTCCAACGACTATCTGCGACTGCGTCCCGACGCGGTGAAGAAGGTCGTCTCCGAGACGTCGATCATGTCCAGCCCGGTGGCCATCGGCGTCAGACCGGAGACCGTGAGCGAGCTGGGCTGGAATCCGGACGACGTGACCTGGTCGCAGGTGGAGAAGGCGGTCGCGAACGGGAAGCTGACGTACGGCATGACCGACCCGGCCCGCTCCAACTCCGGTTTCTCCACGCTGATCTCGGTGGCCTCGGGCCTGTCCGGAGCGCAGTCGGCGCTGACGGACGCGGACGTGGAAAAGGCGACGCCGAAGCTGCGGGAGTTTTTCCAGGGGCAGAAGCTGACGTCGGGTTCCTCGGGCTGGCTGGCGGCCGCCTACGAGCGCCGCGGCACCGTGGACGGCCTGCTCAACTACGAGTCGGTCCTCAAGAACATGAAGGGCCTCACCGTCATCCGGCCGAGCGACGGCGTGGTGACCGCCGACTACCCGCTGACCTCCCTCGCCTCGTCCTCCAAGGACACCCGCGAGGACGTCCGCCGCCTCACCGAGGCCCTGCGCACCCCGGCCGCCCAGCGGCAGATCACCGAACAGACCCTGCGCCGCCCGGTCGTCGCCTCCGTCGCCCCGGCGGCCGGCCTAGACGCCAGCCGAAGGCGCGAACTCCCCTTCCCCGGCAGCCAGTCCGTCGCCGACGGCCTCCTCGACTCCTACGAGAACAAGCTCCGCCGCCCGTCGAGGACCGTATACGTTCTCGACACCTCGGGTTCGATGCGCGAGGACGGCCGCCTCGACCGGCTGAAGAAGGCGCTCACCGATCTGACGAGCGACTTCCGCGAGCGCGAGGAAGTGACGCTGATGCCGTTCGGCTCGGAGGTCAAGAGCGTCCGCACGCACGTGGTGGCGCCCGAGGATCCGCAGACCGGGCTCGACGGCATCCGCAAGGACACCCGGGCGCTCAGCGCCGAGGGGGACACCGCGATCTTCACCTCACTGGAGAAGGCGTACGAGCATCTCGGCGCCGGCGACGACACGTTCACGTCGATCGTGCTGATGACGGACGGCGAGAACACGACGGGGGCGAGCGCGGCCGAGTTCGACGGCTTCTACGGCCAACTGGCCGACGGTGAGCGGGAGATACCCGTCTTCCCGATCCTCTTCGGCGACTCCGACCGCGACGAACTCAAGCACATCGCCGACCTGACCGGCGGCCGCCTCTTCGACGCCCAGAAGGGCTCGCTCGACGGCGCCTTCGAGGAGATCCGTGGCTACCAGTAAGAGCGATAAGCCTGATAAGACCGACGGGTTCATGGGCTACCTGGAGTCCCGTAAGAACCTCGTCGGGAGCGCTGGCGGGATCGCCGGGCTCGCGTTGACCTTCACCGGGCTCGCGGGTGCGTACTGGCCCGCCGTCGTCCTCGGTCTGTACGGCGCGGGCGCCCTGATCGCCCCGCCGGAACGCCCGCCGCTCCCCGACTTCCCGGACCCGTCCGCCCAACTCGACAAACTGCGCGGCGATTTCGGCAAGCTGCGCGAGTACCTGGACGGCATCGAACTCCCGCCCGCGGCAGCCGGCCGCCTCACCGAGCTCACCGAACTCCTCGCCGCGCTGCTGGACCCCGGCTGGGTCGCGGCGGTGCTCGCGCAGGACCCGGAGGGAGTGCATGCCCTCTCCCGTGCCGTACGGCAGGACATCCCCGAGGCCGTCGACACCTTCGTACGGACGAGGTGGTGGACTCGGCTGACACCCGGCACCGAACCACCGGAGCGCCACCTTGAGCGTCAACTCACCGTGCTGCACGAGGAGTCGGAACAGCTGGCGGTGCAGCTGCGGGAGACGGAGGCGCGGCGGCAGGAGTCGCACACGCGGTATCTGGAGGATCGGGGGCGTTCCCAGTAGGGGCGTTCTCCGTAGGGGCGTCCCCAGGAAGAGCTATCCGCCGTTCGCATCGCTCACCACGACGATGATCAGCAGGATCAGCACCGCCAGGATCAGCAGACCGACCTTCAGCGCCGCGGGCCACGGCTGCTGCTCCTCCGGCTGCGCGACGGGGACAACCGGAACCGGTGGCGGCCCGTTGAACACGTCGTGCCCCGTGACCGCCGCCCGCGTGCACCACGGGCAGGTCGGCAGATGGGACCCGTACGCGTGCAGCGGGCGGTGCCGGCAGACCCGTACGAGCGCGCGTTCCCTGTCCAGGGCGCGCAGCCACGTCTCCGCCGGGGGGCGCGCGCCGGGGGTCTGCACGCCGGGGCCGAAGGCGGTGCGGGCCAGGGTGAGGAGCTCCGGGGGCAGTACGGAGGGATCGACTGTGCCGCGCGGGATGACGACGAGTTCGGGGCGTACGACGTAGGAGCAACTGGCCGCGATGTTGTCCTTGACGGTCGACTCGGAGGCGCTCTCGTGCGGGACGCCGCCGAAGGGGTGATTGCCGGCCGTGAGCAGCTGGTAGACGAGGACGGCGAGGGCGAAGTCGTCGGTGGCGCGGGTGGCGGGACCGCCGGCCTGGCGCTCGGGGGACGAGTAGTCGGTGGTGTGCATCAGGCAGGGGAAGAGTTCCCCGGTCACCGGGTCGGTGAAGGCGATGGAGTCGCAGTCGAGGAAGGTGATGAAGCCGTGGCCGTCGACGACGACGTTGCTGCTGGAGAAGTCGCCGATGACGAGGTTGTCGTAGTGCATGCGGGCGGTCATGAAGGCGAGGTTCCAGGAGACGCCGAGCAGGAAGCGCCAGTCGGCCCGGTCGGGGAAGAGCTTGAGGCGTTGGGCGCGGGTGAACAGGCCGATCAGCTGGACGTGTTGGGGTTCGCCGAAGCGGCGCATGGCGTAGCCGAGGAACTCGCCCTTGGGACCGCGGGCGAGCGCGGTGGGCCAGGCCAGTTCGGGTGGCTGGGAGGCGTTGGTGGGGCGGGCCGCGAGCGGGGACATGGTCAGCATCCGGGTCAGCCGGCGCTCCTGTTCGGGGCCCGGCGGCTCGCGGTAGAGCTTGACGACGGTGCCGTCGTCGCCGACGACCGGGAAGACGGCCGCCTGCCCGCCGCCCTTCAGCGGCAGTTCCGCCAGCACGACGGGCTTCCCGTCCAGGAACACCGTGAGGCCGCTCATGGCCGCACCTTGCGCACGGCCCGCAGGAGGGTCTTGTCGTCGGCGTTGAGGGCGGTGAGTCGGTCCGACCTGAGCAGGGTGGCAAGTCCCTCGTGGGAGTCGTCGCTCACCGTGTCGAGGGACCTGAACACGGCGTCGGCGAAGGACGCGTTCGGCGCCTGCGCCCCGGAGCCTGCCCGGGTGAGCGCGGCCTGCACGAGCCCGTCGGTGGACAGCAGCACCCCGTCGATCCCCTCGTCGGACACACAGTCGGTGTGCACCCAGCGGGCCGCGTCCGGCGAGGTGAGGAAGACCGTCTCGTTGCTGTACTCGCTGACCGCCCGCGTCTGAGGCAGCAGATGGAACTGCCGCTCCCCGTCCTCCGTACCGGCTCGCAGTACGACGAAGCCGTCGCCGACGGTGAGATGGCCCAGCCAGCCCGGGGCGAGCACCACGACGGTGAGGGTGGTGGCGAAGTCGGCGGCGTCGGCGCCTGTGGTGTCCAGGAACATCTTGCTGACCTCGTGGAAGGCGTCTTCGAGCAGTTCGTGGACGGCCTCTCCGGGCTGGTGGTCGGCCGCCGCGTCAGCCCGCCGCGCGAAGTGCTCGACGGCCAGCTCGACCGCGAGCCTCGACCCCTCCTCCGAGCGCGGGCGGCTGCCCGCACCGTCCGCGACCGCGAGGACCGCCGTGTACGCCGACACCTTGAACGCGCAGGCGTCCTGGCAGGGCAGCCCCTGGCGACGGTGGCGGTAACCCTCGACGCTCATGCCGTGGATGCGCCACGGCGATTCCTGCTTTTCCGCTCCGGCCATGAGTCAGGGTCCCCATCCGGTCATTCGGTCAGGATTCCCAGGCCGGGCGCTGGGTCTTGAACTGGCTGAAGATCTTCTCGAACACCTCGTCGCCCGCGCCCTTCTGCTCGGCGTTGGCGCTCGCCGACATCATCTGGAGCAGCTCGCGGAACGGGAATCCCTGGAGCCGGGCGTTGAACTTCGGCGCGAACGCCTGGAGCACCTGCTCGCCCCTGTCCGTGATGCCGCCCACCCCTATCGCGTACAACCGGAAGCGGCGGGCGCTCTGCTCGTCGGCCAGCACGGGGATCAACCGGTGCCAGGAGTCGGTGAGATGACCCGTGCCGTCGGTCGGCAGACCATCGGTGACCAGGCAGATCTGCGGGCGGTAGTACTGGAGCCCGGAGGCGCGCAGCTCCGCCTTGCGGGCCGCGACAATGTGCATCGACAGCTCCAGCGCCTCCGTCATCAGGGTCACCCCGGCGGCATGGAGCTGCGGCGGACGGAACATGTGGGCGGGCACGAAGGGGCTCACCGGGGCGCGCGGGTCGAGGAGTTGGGGCCCGCGCCACGCGACGACGCCCTGGCCGCCGAAGGTGACCACGGCGACCTCGACGCTGTAACTGAGACTGACGTCGTCGTGCAGCTCCCGGGTCCACTCCATCAGCGCGTTGTTGAGCGTCTGGATGGGCTGGCCCGCCATGGAGCTGGAGGTGTCCAGGCAGAGCACCAGCGGCATTCTCTGCGCGTTGTTCTCGAACTCGATGTCGGCGTACTCCGCCGGCATGGTGGGCGGGTGTTCGCTGTGCATCTCTGTGTCTCTTCTCCTGGTCTCAGGGTCATACGGGTCTCAGGGTCATGCAGGTCTGCGGGTCATACGGGGCTCAGGTCATACGGGGCTGAGGGTCATACGGGGCTCAGGACCGGGTGCCTTTGGCGTGCCGTCCCGTGGTGGGCGGGAAGGCGTACAGGACGTCGGAGTCGCGCTCGCGCGCGTCCGTGACGTCGACGAGCCCGCCGGGGGCCGGCGGCGGGCGGCCGGGCTCCGCCCACACCGCGCGGTACAGCACACGGTCGAGCTCGACGTAGCCCTGCGGGTGCAGTTCGGTGCGGACGACGGCGGACTTCGCGGGGCCGGGAACGTTGCCGACCCGGCGTCCGTAGCGGGGGCTCGGCGTGGTCCTCAGGTGCGTGGTCTTCTCGTCGGCCGCGTGGGCGTGCGCGGTGGGGACCGTGCCGCCGCCCGCCGCGGCGAGGGCGCGGCGGGGCGCCGCGCGGGAGGAGCGGCGGATGAGGAGCACTAGGGCGGCGAGCAGGAGGACGAGGAGGGCGCTTGCGAGGATGAGGAGGAGATTGCTGCCCGACTCGTCAGAGGCGACGGAGTACGACTGCTGGGGGTGGTAGATGTCCGGGGCCGCCTTGATCAACTGATCGCCGCTGATCGAGCCGTCGTCCAACTGGTCGCAGACCTGCTTGAGTTGTGGAGCGGTGCCACCGCAGACGGGCAGATTCTCCAGGTCCTTGAGGGCGGCGGCCGACAGCTTGTCGATCGTCGTGTCCTGCGCGATCCAGCCGGTGCCCGCCAACAGGAGGAGTACGGTTCCGCCCTCTCCGGTACTGCCGCCCTTCGGCACCTCGACCGTGAGGTTCTTGCGGTTGTCCCACAAGGATTTCTCGGTGTCCCTGAGTGCGGTCGCCTTGCCGTCGTACGGCAGCTTGTCGTCCAGAGTGATCAGGACGGCGTCTCCCGAACCGATCGCATCGGACCAGCACTTGAGCCGGTCCCCGAAGTTCTTGCCGCCGCACGCGTCCGCCGCCGCCTCCCCCGCCGGAAGCAGAGCGACAACCATTCCGAGAAACACCGCGCACAACAGTGAACGCCTCATGGCAACCCCCCGTGGCCTAAAAGGCACTCGCCCATAGTGGCGGCAACCGCCGTGCGCCCGAAAGGGGTTTGGGCAGACCACAGCTTTCACTTCTACAACTTGAACACCTGATGGCAGCGGGTGAACATCTGCCTCGCCCGTTCCACCCAATCACTGGCCAAAGCATCGAAATCTGTTTGCGTCATGCGGCAGGTCAGCGGCAGATCGCAGACCCCGGCAAGGCAGGGCCGCGGCCCTCGTACGTCCCACACGGAGAGCATGGGATTCAGTTGTTCGGTATTCCACGCGTTCGATGCCGCTGCGGCGACGGCCAGTTGATCCTGGCGCAGATAATGACCATCGGTCGCGAAGGCGACAAGAAGCCGTTTGGTGGTCATGAATCTCACGGTGACCATCCGGCCCGTTTCCTGGAGATCGAACTGCATGGACACGGAAACGGTGTCGGTCATGGTGTGGTAATTCCGTCCGGCCACCCATGTCTGCACCATTCCCCGCCAGTGCGCGCCGATTTCGAGTGCCTCGGGCTCCCGGCCGGGGAAGCGCGTGGGCGAGGAGTCAGGCGTCGCCACGGCCCACCGCCTCGGCGACCATCGCGTCCGTCAGCCCGGCGTCCAGCAACGCCTGGGCGTGCAGCAGCAGGCAGGAGGGCACCGACACACTCGTACCGGCACCGCGGCCCGCGGCTGCGGCCTTGCGGCGGTCGGCCAGGTCGCTGGTGCGCACCTTGATGCTGTGTGCCACGGTGGACGGCGGCCAGGACGCGGGCTTCGGAGTCTCCTCCAGCAACGCGGCGAGCAGTTCGTCCAGTTGGGGTCGGTCCTCGGGCCGCTTGGACAGACAGCGCGCGATCAGCTCGCGTGTTCCCTGGGGTACGGCGTCGAGTTCGGGCTCGCTCTGTACGACCCGGAAGCGCACGGCGTCCCCACTCCCGAACGGCGGCCGGCCCGTAAGGGCGTACACCAGGACTCCGCCGAGGGAGAAGACATCGGTCGCAGGCCCCACCGCCGCCCCCTGGATCTGCTCGGGCGACATGAACGGCGGTGTGCCGACCACGATGCCGGTCTGGGTGAGCCCGGGTACACCGTCGACCCGGGAGATCCCGAAATCGATGACGCGCGGACCGTCGGAGGCGAGGAGCACGTTCGCCGGTTTCAGGTCCCGGTGCACGACGCGGGCGGCGTGGATGGCCTGGAGCGCCTCGACGAGGCCCGCGCCCAGCTGCCGTACCTGCGATTCCGGCAGTGGTCCGTCGGTGCGGACCGCCTCCGCGAGCGAGGGACCTGGCACGTACATCGTTGCCAGCCAGGGCAGTTCGGCCTGGGTGTCGGCGTCGACCACGGCCGCGGTGTACGCGCCGCTGACCACCCGCGCGGCCGCGACCTCGCGCGCGAACCGCTCCCGGAACTCGTGCTCCGCGGCCAGTTCGGCCCGTACCACCTTCACCGCGACCTCGCGCCCGGCCGGCGAACGGCCGAGATACACCCACCCCATCCCGCCGGAGCCCAACCGCCCGACTATGCGGTAGGGCCCTATCTTCAAGGGATCGCTTACGGGCGTGCGCACCCCGCTCACCTCAATCCAGGGTTCGTTGCAGGATGTCCCGAGTGTCCCGCGAAATCCCGGTCAGGGCGGAGCCGATGCGAAAAATAACGGCGTGCGGGGCCCCCGGCCTTCTCGTGGTGCTGTCACCGCGGCCGGCCTTGACGACGTCGCAGGTCAGGGCAAGTCAGACCGGCCGCGGAGCTTTGCGGGGCGGGCTTCACCGTCAGGCATCCGCCCGCATGATCTGCCGGACGGGCCCTAACCCAGGCGCTGCACCAGCGCGTGGTACTCGTCCCACAGTTCCTTGGGGGTGTGTGTGCCGAAGGTGTTGAGGTGCTCCGGCACGAGCGCGGCCTCCTCGCGCCACACGTCCTTGTCGACGGTGAGCAGGAAGTCGAGGTCGGACTCGGACAGTTCGAGACCGTTGGTGTCGAGGGCACCCTTGGCCGGCAGGATGCCGATCGGGGTCTCGACGCCCTCGGCCCTGCCGTCCAGGCGGTCGACGATCCACTTCAGGACACGGCTGTTCTCGCCGAAGCCCGGCCACACGAACTTGCCCGCGTCGTTCTTGCGGAACCAGTTCACGTAGTAGATCTTCGGCAGTTTCGCCTGGTCCTTGTCCTTGGCTACGTCGATCCAGTGGCCCATGTAGTCGCCCATGTTGTAGCCGCAGAACGGCAGCATGGCGAACGGGTCGCGGCGCAGCTCGCCGACCTTGCCCTCGGCGGCGGCGGTCTTCTCGCTCGCCACGTTGGCGCCGAGGAAGACGCCGTGGTTCCAGTCGAAGGACTCCGTCACCAGCGGGACCGCCGTGGCGCGACGGCCGCCGAACAGGATCGCCGAGATCGGCACGCCCTTGGGGTCCTCCCACTCGGGCGCGATGATCGGGCACTGCGCGGCGGGGACGGTGAAGCGGGCATTGGGGTGGGCGGCGGGCGCAGCGGACTCCGGCGTCCAGTCGTTGCCCTTCCAGTCCGTCAGGTGGGCCGGAGTCTCCTCCGTCATGCCCTCCCACCAGATGTCGTTGTCGTCGGTCAGCGCCACGTTGGTGAAGACGGAGTTGCCCCACAGCGTCTTCATCGCGTTGGCGTTGGTGTGCTCACCGGTGCCGGGCGCGACGCCGAAGAAGCCGGCCTCGGGGTTGATGGCGTACAGCCGGCCGTCCTCGTCGAAACGCATCCACGCGATGTCGTCGCCGATCGTCTCGACGGTCCAGCCGCCGATCGTGGGCTCCAGCATCGCGAGGTTGGTCTTGCCGCAGGCCGACGGGAACGCGGCCGCCACGTACTTCGACTCGCCCTTCGGCGGGGTCAGCTTCAGGATGAGCATGTGCTCGGCCAGCCAGCCCTCGTCGCGCGCCATCACGGAGGCGATGCGCAGCGCGTAGCACTTCTTGCCGAGCAGCGCGTTGCCGCCGTAGCCCGAGCCGTACGACCAGATCTCGCGGGACTCCGGGAAGTGCGAGATGTACTTCGTGGAGTTGCACGGCCACGACACGTCCGCCTCGCCCGCCTCCAGCGGCGCTCCGAGCGTGTGCACAGCACGCACGAAGAAGCCGTCGGTACCGAGTTCGTCCAGGACCGGCTGTCCCATGCGGGTCATGGTGCGCATGGACACGGCGACGTACGCGGAGTCGGTGATTTCCACGCCGATCGCGGAGAGGTCGGAGCCGAGCGGGCCCATACAGAAGGGGACGACGTACATCGTCCGGCCGCGCATCGAGCCGCGGAAGACACCGCCCCTGCCGTCCATCCCCTGGAAGATCTCCCGCATCTCGGCGGGCGCCTTCCAGTGGTTCGTCGGGCCGGCGTCCTCCTCCTTCTCGGAGCAGATGAACGTCCGGTCCTCGACCCGAGCGACATCGGTCGGGTCGGAGGCGGCGTAGTAGGAGTTGGGGCGCTTGATCGGGTCGAGCTTCTTGAAGGTGCCCTTGCGGACGAGTTCCTCGCTCAGTCGCTCGTACTCGGCTTCGGATCCGTCACACCAGACCACGCTGTCCGGCTGGGTCAGTTCGGCGATCTCGTTCACCCACGAGATCAGTGCTTTGTGGTTGGTGGGTACGACGGTGGGAGCCGCGATGTCGCGCGCCACGATTGCTCCTAAATGAGGGGTTTTGTTGTTGTGCCCCGTGGGGGCTGCGACCCGGATGCTTCACGATGCTGGAGCCCTGGCGCTCATCCGGTGCCGACCGCACTCATTTGATCATCCGACTAGACCGCGCATATGTCCAGAGGGCATCACAACTGAGCGGAGTGAGGATCGCCACTCATCTCCGGGTTTCCTCCACGCCACTTTGGGTTCACCCCTGATACCGAGGCGTATCGCTACGTACCGCACCCCGGGCACCCGTGAGACCATGGCCACTATTCACCGGTCATCCGGCCACACTGATAGGTAACTTACGGTTCCGTAGCTAGAATTCGGCCCATGACTGCGTCCGTCCCCGACGCGCCCACGGACTCGCCGGCCACCGGCCACGGCTCCCTGGCGCCCTCCGCGTCGCACTCGTCCCCGCCGCACCTGTCCCTGCCGCACCCGCACCTGCCGGACGAGATCAAGCCCAAACTCCGCGGCTGGCTGCATCTCGGCATGTTTCCGGCCGCCCTTGTCTCGGGTCTGGTGCTCACGGCGCTCGCGAGTTCGACCCGCGCCCGCATCGCCTGCGCGATCTTCGCCCTGACGGCCTGCCTCCTCTTCGGAGTGAGCGCGCTCTACCACCGGGGCAACTGGAGCCCGCGCATGGACGGCGTGCTGCGCAGACTCGACCACGCGAACATCTTCCTGATCATCGCGGGCACGTACACACCGCTGACGATGCTGCTGCTGCCGGACGCCAAGGGGCAGTGGCTCCTGTGGAGCATCTGGGCCGCGGCCGCGGCGGGCATCATCTTCCGCGTGTTCTGGGTCGGCGCCCCCCGCTGGCTCTACACCCCCTGCTACATCGCGATGGGCTGGGCGGCCGTCTTCTTCCTCCCCGACTTCATGCGGGCGGGCGGGATCGCCGTACTCGTCCTGGTGGTCGTCGGCGGGCTGCTCTACAGCGCGGGCGGCGTGATCTACGGGATCAAGCGCCCCAACCCGTCACCCAGCTGGTTCGGCTTCCACGAGGTCTTCCACTCCCTCACCGTCGGGGCGTTCGTCGTGCACTATGTCGGGATCTCGCTGGTGGCCTATCAGCACGGCTGATCGCTCGCCCGTCTCCCACCACCCCCCTTCCAGAGAAGCGCTTCGCGCCTTCCGTCCTGACCCTCTCAACCCTCTCGACCGACTCCTCCTCAGTGGCCGTGGCTTCGAAGCCGCGGCCACTTTGCATGTCAGTGCGGCGACGCCCACCACGACGACCCCCAGAACGACGGCCGCACCGCCGATCAGGAATCCGGCCACGCACAGCGAGGCCACCACGAACGCCAGCACATTGAAGGTGCTCCTCATGAGCCCCCCTTCCCCCTCAGACCTCACAGACCGTGAATCAGCCCCACCTCAGAGTGACATGACGCACTGACAATGAGCCCGCCCCGACAGCGCCCTCTCCTTTTTAATTAACAGCCACAACCTTTTGACAGCTGCTCTCATTTCATGATGCCTATCACTCACAGCAATGCCGCACAGCCCGACCCCCACCGCTGGTGGGCCCTCGGAGCCCTGGTCGCGAGCATGCTCGTCCTCGGTTTCGACATGACGATCCTCAACGTGGCGCTGCCGACAATGGCCCGTGACCTGGGCGCTTCCACGGGCGAGCAGCAGTGGATGGCGGACGCGTACGTCGTCGTCTTCGCCGCGCCGGATGCTCCCCGCAGGTCTGCTCGGCGACCGCTTCGGACGGCGCCGGATGCTCATCGCCGGGCTCGGGATCTTCCTGGCCGGCTCACTCGTCGGCGCCCTCGTCGACGACGTCACGCTCGT
Organism: Streptomyces sp. NPDC093544; assembly: GCF_040683495.1. Taxonomy (NCBI): domain Bacteria; kingdom Bacillati; phylum Actinomycetota; class Actinomycetes; order Kitasatosporales; family Streptomycetaceae; genus Streptomyces; species Streptomyces sp. NPDC093544. Next base: position 254,745 of record NZ_JBFBEA010000011.1, read on the forward strand.
CATCGTCGCCCGCGCAGTCATCGTCGCCCGTGCAGTCATGGGCGTCGGGGGCGCACTCGTGATGCCGCTCGCGATGGCCGTACTGCCGTCCTGTTCGGGCCCGACGAGCGCGCCAAGGCCGTCGGCGCGGTGTCCGCCGCCTCCGCCCTCGGCCTGCCGCTCGGCCCGATCCGTCGGCGGCTGGCTCCTGGACCACTTCTGGTGGGGCTCGGTCTTCCTGGTCAACGTCCCCATGGCCGCGCTCGGCATCGTCGCCTGCGTCTTCCTGCTCCCCGAGACCAGCGATCCAGCCTCGCCCAAGGTCGACACTGTCTCCACCGCGTTCACCGCGGCCGGCCTCAGCACCCTGATCTACGCGATAATCGAGGCCCCACACCCCGGCTGGGGCGACCCGCTGATCCTCGCCCTGTTCGCCGTCTCCGCACTCCTGATCACACTCCTCGTCCTACGCGAACGCCGCAGCTCCCGCCCGATGCTGGACCTCTCGCTCCTCTCCCAGCGCCCCTTCCTCCTCAACACGCTCGCCGCGACCCTCGTCATGTTCGTCCTGTCCGGGCTGATGTTCGTACTGCCCCAGTACCTCCAGGCGGTGCTCGGGTACGACGCGTTCGGCACCGGGGTGCGGATGCTGCCGATGATGGGCGGACTGCTGATCGCCTCACGGAGCGCGCAGCCGCTGATCGCGAAGTTCGGGGCACGCGCGGTGATCACCGGGGGCCTGATCGCGCTCGCCTTCGCCGCGATCCTGGGCAGCCGTACGTCCGTCGACGACGGCTACGGATTCACCGCCCTGTGGCTGTCCATCGCCGGGCTCGGCTTCGGTTTCGCCGTGGTCCCCGCGATGACCGCCGCCCTCGGCGCCCTGCCCCGTGACCGCGCCGGCTGGGGGTCCCCCCACGCCCTTAAGGCAGTGGGGGGCTCCGGGCTCCTCATGACAGTGCGCCAGGTGGGCAGCGCGATCGGCATCGCCCTGCTCGGCTCGCTGCTGGCGAGCGCGTACAGCCACCGACTCGACACCTCGGGTCTGCCGGGCACCGCCGCGGACACCGCCTCCGACTCGGTGGTCGGCGCCCATGTCGTCGCCACCCAGCTCGGCGACCGCGCGCTCGCCGCCTCCGCCGACGCCTCGTACGTCCATGGCATGAGCCTGGTCCTGCTGGTCAGCGGGATCGCGGCGCTCATCACCGCGCTCCTTGCGGCGGCACTGCTGCCGAACGCCAAGCCGGCCGAGCCCACCGACCGCCCCGCTCCCGGGAAGGACACCGACATGGCCCCGACCACCGCCGATGCCGGACAATGAGCTCCATGGCCGCCACCGCACACAGCTCCACCTCCCCCGCGGAGCCCCAGCTCGGGCTCCGCGAGCGGAAGAAGCAGAAGACCCGGATCGCGATCCGCGACGCGACGTACCGGCTGATCAAGGAACAGGGATACGACGCGACGACCGTCGAGCAGATCGCGGAGGCGGCCGAGGTCTCCCCGTCCACGGTCTTCCGCTACTTCCCGACCAAGGAGGACATCGTCCTCACGGACGAGTTCGACCCGATCCTGGAGCAGGAGCTGCGGGCGCGGCCCGCCGACGAGCCGTGGATGGACTCCCTGCGCCACATCCTGAGGAAGGCCCTCGGCCCCGGGAACACCGAGGAGCCCGAGGTGACGCGGCTGCGGACGCACCTGATGGTCCAGGTGCCCGCCGTGCGCTCCCGGATGATGGAGAGCATGTCGGTCACCAGCCGCATTCTGTGCCGCGCCATCGCGGAGCGCACCGGCAAGGACCCCGACGGCCTCGAAGTACGCGTCTTCGCGATGTCCCTGATCGGCGGCCTGATGGAGACCTCCATGTACTGGGCCGAAGGCAACCACCAGGAGGACTTCACGGACCTGGTCAACAGGGCGCTGGACGTTCTGGAGAAGGGGCTGACGCCCTGACAACCCAGGCAGAACTCGGTGAGAGCGCGCCCAACACGGGCGCGCCCTCACCGAGTTCGGCGGCTAGCGGCGTTTCAGATCCTTCGCCCCGCAAGCCACTCCGTCCTTGCTCGGGTCGAGCTTCAGCGGATCGTCCTTCCCGTTGATCTTCAGGAGCCCGTAGTCGTTCGTCTTCAGCCACGCGCACCGGGCGGCCGTCGTCTTCTTCACCTCGTCGGGGAAGACTGTCGGCACGCAGACGTTGATCGAGCCGTAGTGCCGGTCGCACCCGGAGATCGTCGGGCTGACCTTCTGCGAGGTCCGCTTCTCGCCGGGCTCGGTGACCGCGCCCTGAAGGGAGTCTGCGAAGGAGTGGACGTGCGCGTCGGCGGTCGACTCGGCGGCCAGTGCCGACGGGCCCTGCAGATGCACCCACTTGGCCACCGACGGCACCCCGTTGGCGTCGACCGCGAAGAGCATGTACCAGCCGGGCGGCGCCAGGTTGGGGTTGCTCGTCACGTTCAGGTCGACGTTGTTGCCGTCGACGGAAAGCGGCAGGTCCACGAACCGCTGGTTCGGGTCGGAGGAGTGCGTCACCGCGGCCGGGCGGATCAACTCGGCCTTGGCGATGGGCCGGTCAGTGGTGATGCGCTGCGTGTCCCCGTACACCCACTCGTTGTCGATCACCGAAGTGATCGTGGGGCGGGCGCCCTTGAGGAGGTACGGCGGCGTGTAGATGGACACGTCGTGGTTCCAGGTGCCGTTGCCCGGGTTGTCGCCGGTCGTCATCACCCGGCCGTCGGGCAGCAGGAACGCGGAGGAGTGGTAGCCGCGCTCCTCCGGGTCGGGCGCCACCGGGTCGAACGTCGAGGTCGCCGGGTCGAAGATCGACGACTCGTACACCGGGTTGGCGCGGTTGTGCAGGGCACCGCCCGTCTCCAACACCTTGCCGTCGGGCAGCAGTACGGCGGAGAGGTACATCTTGCCCTGGTTGCCCGTCTCGGCCACCGGACCCGCACCGAGGTCCACCGTGCCCTGCGGCAGCGGCGGGCCGACGGTGTACGCCGGGTTGGCGGTCTTGAGGTCGATGATGTCGGTGAGCCGGTTGGCGTCCGGGTTCGAGTCGATGTTGCCGCCGCCGATCGTCAGGACCTTCTGGTCCTGGGCCGGGGGCAGCAACACGCTTGCGGACTGGTCGCGTTCGTCCTTGTTCTGGAGTCCCGGGACCGCAGTCATCACGTTCGCGTCGTAGTCGTAGATCGCCGAACCCGTGCCCGGAGTGCCGTTGCCGAACACATGGCTGCCCGAGTAGAAGAGGCGGCCGTCCTGCATCAGGATCATCGACGGGTACAGACCCCAGTACGACCAGGTCTGGTTGACCTGCCAGAGCGGCAGCCACTTCTGCTCGTCGTCCGACCAGAGTTCGGCGGTCACGGAACCGGTGGAGTCCTCGCGCAGACCGCCGAAGGAGATGATGTCACCGTTGCCGAGCTCGGTCGCCGACGGATACCAGTGGCCGTCGTTCATGTCGTTCGTCTTGCTGTACGTCTCGGTGACCGGGTCGAAGATGTACGAGTCCTTGTACCCCTCGTACCCGTGCCCGCCCACGACCGGGAACGCCTTGTTGCCGCTCATCACGAGCACGCGCCCGTCCTGCAACTGCACATGTCCCGAGCAGAACATGTCCTTGGGCGTCGGGATCGTCTTGTACGTGCCGGCCACCGGGTCGTACACCGCACTCGTGAACGTACCCGCGTTGAACTGCTCCTCGCTGTTGCCGGAGCCCGCGATCAGCAACACCTTGCCGTTGTTCAGAACGACGGAGTGCATGGAGCGGACCGGGTTCTGCGTGGGCAGCACGTCCCACTTGCCGTTGGCACACTGCTCGGCCGTGCCGGTACAGGTGGCCGGCGGGAGTGTGTCGGCGACCTGCTCCATCGTGTAGTCGTCGGTGGTCGCGGAGCCGGTGCCGTAGACGGAGACACCCCAGGTGATGCGGTCGGTCCCCGCCGGGACCGCGGGCGTACGGACCGTCGCCTGGGTCCAACTCCCCGCTATCTCCAGCGTCTTCAGGTCCGTCCAGTACTGCCAGCCCGCCGTCGCGTCATGCCGGAAGAGGGTGAGCGAGGTGTCCGGGGTCGTCGACTTGTACCAGAGGCCCAGGTCGTACTGCTTGCCCGGAGTGACCGGCGGCGCACAGGTGGCGGACTCGGTGATCAGCGCCTTGCGGTCACCCTCGACCCGGCGGGTCAGCTCGACCTTCATCGCCTTGGTGCCCGAGTGGGCGCCGGCCACCGTCGAGAAGGTGAAGTCGTTGTCGCCCCAGCCCGACTTCTCCCAGCAGTACGGCATGCCGTCCGTGCCGGCCGTCTCGAAGCCCGGGTTGGTGACAAGGTTGGCGGCGGAGGCGGGCTGCGGCGAGATGAGCAGCAGGCCGGCGGCGAGGCCCGCCACGGCCAGAAGTGACGTTCTCCGCCGTGGTCTCAGTCGTGAATCGAACCGTGGTCGTACGCGAAATATCACGCGGCTCTCCTTGCTGTGCGGCTGCTGCTCCCGCCCGCGGGCTCATTGCTGCGGCGCGGCAGATAGACCAGCGCTTCGGTCCCTACGAAGCGCAGGACGAAGGTCGTCACCAGGGCCAGTGCGGTGGCGGGGAGTGCGCCCATCCCGAAGTGGCCCACGAACAGGGCGATCAGCGGGATGCGCAGCACCAGATCGGCGTTGGCGAGCAGGGCGAACCGGCCGACGCGGTCCCCCCAGTGGCGGTGCTTACGGCGCTCGCGGAAGAGGAGATGCTCGATGAGTACGAAGTTCCAGGCGACCCCGAGCTGGTTGGCGAGGATCTCCGCCGGCAGGTAGTGCATGCCGGCTGCGGTGAGGGCGTACAGGCCCAGCAGGTTCGGTACGAAACCGGTGGCGCCGATCAGGCCGAAGACCACCATGCGCGCGATGGGCGAGGCGGTGCGCAGCCCGACCAGATGGCGCAGAAAGCGGAAGCCCTCCTGCGCGGTCGACTTGGACTCGCCGGCGAAGCGGTCCTGGAAGACGAACGGCACCTCGGTGACCTCACGGGGGCGGCTGCGCACCGCGAGTTCGAGGAGGATCTTGTAGCCGAGCGGCTGGAGGATCTCGGCGGTGACCGCGCTGCGGCGGATCGCGAAGAAGCCGCTCATCGGGTCGCTGATGCCGTGCAGCTTGCGCGGGAAGAGCGTCTTGGTCAGCCAGGTCGCACCGCGTGAGACGGCGATGCGGTAGCCGCCCGCGAGCCCTTCGCGGCTGCCGCCCTTGATGTAGCGCGAGGCGACGACGAGCCCCGCCGAGGAACGCTCACCGGTTGCGACCAACTCCGGTACCAGCGACGGCGGATGCTGCAGATCGCCGTCCATGACGACGATCCAGTCGGAGGTCGCCGCCTTCAGTCCCTCGACGACCGCACCGCCGAGCCCGCCCACGGGTTCGGCACGGTGCAGCACGGTGACGGGGAACGGGCAGTCCTGCGCGGCCTCCCGGATCACCTCTGGGGTGTTGTCCGTGGAGTCGTCCACGAAGACGACCTCACAGGGCAGCCGCGCCGGCACCGACTCGGTGATCTGGTGCAGCAGCTCCCCGATGTTCGCGGCCTCGTTGAACGTCGGTACGACGATGGTGACGGCGCCGGGTTCGGGGACCTCGGCGGCCCGTACGGCCGGATCGCCCAGTTCATCGGGGACAGTGCTCTCGAAGCTGCTCATCGACTGCCTCCGTCGGTCGCTGTGGATGTACTGTCCGTGCTGTCTTCGATTCGCCGGATCTCGATCCGGTCCTCGCCCTTGCCGAAGGTGGCGACGGGTGTCGAATGCTCCATCGCTGCCTTGACGTTGGGCAGGTCGACCGCGTCGCGCCGTACGGTCGGGGAAGCGACCACGTAGTCGATGTCGCGCCAGCCGTGCGGCATCGTCTTGGTCACCGCGGGGTCGAGGTCCGCCTTGTAGAACCAGATGACGCCGAGCCCCGGCTTGTAGCCGGAGTGCACGAGGTCCAGCCATAGCGCGTCGTCGACGAGGACACGGGTTTCCCCGGGGTTGTCGACCTCGGTCTTGAGCCACGAAGAGGCCGCCCTGTAGGGGGCGTTGGCGTCGAGGGTGAGGGCGGTGCGGTTACCGTCGTACCAACGCGGTACGACGTAGGCGGCGGCGCCCGCCACCAGCAGCACCGCCGTCAACCGCCGTCCCCACAGGAGGTAGGGCTTCTCGTCCTCGCTGCGCCATCTGCGCAGCACCGCGTGGGCGACGCTCGCGGTGCCGCCTGCGAGGACCAGCGCGAGGAACGGCAGGGCCTGGATGACGTACATCGCGGGCAGATAGCCGCTCGGGCGCATGGCCACCAGGGCGAGGATCGCCACGGTGAGCGCGGGTCCGGCCAGGGCGCGCGCCGTCACCGACCAGCGCCAGGTGACGAGGAGGAGCAGCGCGCCCGCGAGGCCGCCGAGGGGCAGTACGCGGTCGTAGTAAAGCCAGGACTGCAGAACGCCGTGCGAGCCGGTGCTCGGGTCGAGGATGAAGCCCGAACCGGGGCGGCTCATCTGGTATTTGATGCCGTCCCAGAGCGAGACGTGGCCCGCCCCGGAGAACAACTCGCCCTTGAGCAGGGCGAAGAGCGGGTACGACAGGCCGATCAGGGTGCACGCGGTGATGGCTCCGGTGAGCGCGAACTTCCGGGTGTCGCGGTGACCGTGCCGCCACATGGTGACAAGGAGCGCGGGCAGGATGACGAGCATCGTCTCCTTGGTGAGCACGGCCGCCGCGGCCGCGATGCCCGCCCCGAAGTGGTGCCAGAGATGGCGATTCGGCGAGGCCGCGAGGCAGAACGCGAGCAGCGTCCACATCACCGCGATGTTGTCCAGGAAGATCTCGCGCTGGAGCACCACCGACAGCGGCGAGAGCCCGAAGAGCACCATCGCGAGCCCGGCCGCCCACCGGGGCAGTGAGAGGCGGCGCGCGAGGACGTAGACGAGGACCGCGCTGATGGCGCTGACCAGGAGCATCGCGAAACGCATCGAGCCGACCGTCATCAGCCCCGGGCTGATCTGGGCGGGGATCCAGGTCAGTGCGGCTATCTGAATCCAGCCCAGCGGCGGGTGGTCGTACCAGTACGTGTAGTGGGCAAGGCCGTTGCCCTCCTGCACGGCCCAGGCCTGCGCGAGGTAGGTGCCCTCGTCGTCGCTGAGCGTCGGGTAGTCGGCGATGTTCCAGCCCTGCACGAGCATGATCGCCACAAGGAGTGCGAGGCACAGCAGTAGATCGGCACGCGAACTGCGAAAACGCAGTGGCGGACGGGAGTCGGGGACGTTTTTGGGCGCAGGGGGCCGCTTCGCGGGGACCGTGGAAGTGGCCACCGCGGGAAGGGTGGAGGTCACGCGGGAATGTCCTCTCGGGACTCTCGGGCTACCGGACTACCGGATTGGCGAACTCGCGAACGCGAACCAGCGAGCTCGCGAACCAGCAAGCTCGCGAACTAGCGGGCCACTTCGACTTCGGTGAGGTGCGCGCCGACATGGCTGGTCAACTCCCAGTCATTGCGCCCCCGTTGCTCGCGCCAGACGGCACGAACGGCGGCGCCGGCCAGCAGCACCTGGTAGAAGGGGCCACCGACGATCAGCTTCAGGTAGTGGACAGAGCGGACCCGAAGCCCGTACTGCTTGCCGAAGTCGTGCAGTCCGACGACCTCGAAGACGAAGGTGACCAGCGCGGTCACAGCCGGCAGGAACGTGATGAACGCGATTCCGACCGGTACGTCCAGGAAGAGCGCGATGGCCACGTTGAGCGGAATGACCACGCCGGAGATCGCCTGGAGGTACGGCGTCATGAGGGTGTAGCGGGCCAGCAACCGCTGCCCGAATCCTGGGAGTTGCTTCCAGTCCTTCTTGCGGTAGACCTGAAGGAAGCCCTGGTTCCACCGGGTGCGCTGCTTCATCAGCGACATCAGGGTGCTCGGGGTCTCCTCCCGGGTCACCATGTCGGAGTCGTAGGCGACGACGACCTTCTTGCCGATGCTGGACAGCCGCACGCCCAGGTCGCAGTCCTCGGCGAGGCAGTCGGGATCCCAGCCGTCCACTTCCCGGAGCACGTTCGTCCGCACGAAGACGGTGTTGCCGCCGAGCGGGATGAACCCCTTCTGCGCGTGCAGATGGAGCCTGGACCGGAACCAGAAGAAGTACTCCAGGCAGTTGCGCAGGCTGTACCAGCTGGAGTTGAAGTTGATGAGCTGTACGCCGCCCTGGACGACGTCCGCACCCGTCGTACGGAACGCGTGGTCCACGTGGGCGAGCAGCTCCGGGTGGACCTGGTCCTCGGCGTCGAAGACTCCGACGACATCGCCGCGGCAGTGCGGCAACGCCGTGTTCATGGCCCTCGGCTTGTTCTTCTTCTCGTGGTGGTCGACGACGACCCGGACGCGCGGGTCACGCGCCTCGGCGCTGCGGGCCACCTCGGTGGTCTCCGGGTCGTCGTGCCCGACGATGACGATGATCTCGAAGTCGTCGTGGCTCGACTCCAGCAGCCGCTGGATGGTGTGGTCGAGTACGGCCTGCTCGTGCCGAGCGGGCAGCAGCAGTGAGAACGCCAGGCCGTCGCCGCCGTCCGGACTGCTGAACCGGGTGGAAGCGAGCACCTCGGGCGTACGCCACGCGTGCATCTGCCACCACAGAGTGAAGGCTGCCATCCCGAACAAGGCCAGCGAAACGGCAGCGATAAAGACAGACGTGAGCAAAAGATCCCCCCAGATCCCAAAAACCCCCTGTCGCGACAGCGAGTCACTCCTGCCGCGTCAACGTGCAGAGACTATGGGGGAACTGTGAAGTCGTGAAGCTCATCAGATAAATAGAATGTTTCGGAATCCTCAGTCGACTAAGGGCGAGTACCCGGACGTATCCCGCTACGTCGGAGGTTTACGGTCCCTGTAGTCCCATGTCAGACGGCGTTTCCGCCTCCCACGGCCTCGCGCAGCCGCTGGACATCGGAGGTCGGAGCGTCACAGGTGAAGTTACGGCAAACATAAGCGGAGGGCTCACCGTTGACCAACGGACGGTCAGCGAGCAGCGGAAGTTCGTCACTGTCCGCAGTGCCCACGGCGACGACGGCCCCCGGCGCGGTACCCAGGAGCGCCGCCCGATGCAGTTCCCGGGTCGCGGGATCCTCCATCGGACCCACGACGGCGATCTCCCGCGGCCCGTCGAGAAGCGCCTCCGCCGTGGCCAGCCCCCAGCCGACGAAGCGGGGCACACGCGGCCCGAGCGCCTTCACGACCCCCAACGCCCGCTCCGCGGCGGTCCGATGGGGCTCCGCCCCCGTCTGCGCCGCATACGAGAGCAGCGCGCCGGCCGCCGCGTTCCACCCCGACGGCGTCGCGTTGTCGGTGGGATCCTGCGGACGCCGGATCAGCCGCTCGGCATCAGCGGCGGTGTCGTACAGGGCACCGGTCTCGGAGTCCGTGAACTGCACGAGCACATGGTCGAGCAGGAACCCGGCGAACTCCAGCCACACTCCCTCACCGGTGACTCCCGCCAGCGCCAGGAACCCCTCGGCGACATCCGCGTAGTCCTCCAACACCCCCGCGTTCGCCCCGACTTGACCGTCCTTGCTGGTACGGGCCAGTCGCGCCCGGTCATCCATGTGCAGCCGTACGAGGAGATCGGCGGCGCCGATCGCGGCCTCCACGAGGTCGGGGCGCTCGAAGTAGGCGCCGGTCTCCGCGAGGGCGGCGACGGCGAGCCCGTTCCAGGCGGCGACGATCTTGTCGTCACGACCGGGGGCGGGGCGCTCCGCGCGGGCCGCGAGAAGCCGACTACGGACTCCGTCGATCTTCTCGGCGTCGAAGACACCTTCGTGCTGCGGAAGTTGGAGAACGGAAGCCCCCTCCTCGAAGGTGCCCTCCTCGGTCACCCCGAAGTAGTCGGCGGCGAGTTCGGCGTCCTCCCCCAGGACTTCCCTCAACTGCTCGGGCGTCCACACGTAGTACGCCCCCTCGACATGCTTCCCGTTCCCGTCGTCGCTGTCGGCGTCGAGCGCGGAGGCGAACCCACCTTCGTTCGTACGCAGTTCACGCACCATGAAGTCGGCCGTCTCCAGTGCGACGCGCCGGGCGAGCTCGGAACCAGTGGAGCGCCAGAGATGCGCGTACACCCGGCACAACAGGGCATTGTCGTACAGCATCTTCTCAAAATGGGGCACAACCCACTCGCGATCGACGGAGTACCGCGCGAACCCACCACCGAGCTGGTCGTAGATCCCGCCCCGCGCCATCCGCTCACCCGTGTCGGCGGCCATCTGGAGCGCGCCCTCGGACCCGGTCCGCGCGTGATGCCGCAACAGGAACTCGATCACCATCGAGGACGGGAACTTGGGTGCCCCGCCGAACCCGCCGTGCTGAGCGTCGTACTCCCGGGTGAGCCCGAGCAGCGCACCGGCGAGCTCCTCCTCCCCCGGGACCGAGGCGTCCCCGTAACTCAGCTCCCGCCCCGCGAGATCCCGCACGATCTTCTCCGCGACCTCGGCCACCTCACCGCGCCGCTCGGTCCAGGCACTGTGCACACCCTCCAGGACCTGCCGGAAGGCCGGCATGCCGTGGCGTGGAGTGGGCGGGAAGTAGGTCCCGAAGTAGAAGGGTTCGGCGTCGGGGGTCAGGAACACGGTCATCGGCCAGCCGCCCTGCCCGGTGGCGGCCTGCACGGCCTCCATATAGACGGCGTCGACATCTGGGCGTTCCTCGCGGTCGACCTTGACACTCACGAAGTGCTCGTTCAGGTCCGCGGCCGTCGCCTCGTCCTCGAAGGACTCGTGAGCCATCACATGGCACCAGTGGCAGCTGGAATAGCCGACGCTCAGCAGCACCGGCACATTCCGCTTGCGTGCCTCGTCGAAGGCCTCGGCCGACCAGGGCCACCAGTCGACGGGGTTGTCGGCATGCTGGAGGAGGTAGGGGGACGTCTCGTGGGCCAGTCGGTTCGGCATACCTCCATCCTTGCGCACCGCGCCCCTCATCGCCGCGAAGGCACCGTGATGATCCGCGGATCCGCGTAGCCACCGTGATGATCCGTGCGCACCCTCGCGCGGACGCCCCGTACGCAGGACACTTGACGGCGACAGATGTTGCCGCCGGAGGGGGACGTGACATGCGGGACAGCCACCGCGCGGAAGCCGAGCGGCTGTTGGCCCGGGCTGTGGAGGAAGAGGTACGGCGGTCGGGGGGACGTACCGACAGGGGCGTACTTCTTTCACGGGCTCGGGGTTCGCTGGACGCGATGGGAGAGACGGCAGCCGAGGAGTACGGGGCGTACACGGGAGCGCTCGACGAGGCGGAGGCGGGACGGCTGACGTTCGGGCAGCGGTACGCCCGTGACGGCGCCGGAACTCCCTTGCTGGTTGCGGTTGTTGCGGCGGTCGCGGCCGTCGTGGCGGACCTGGCGCTCGGTACGGGCGCGGGGACGGCGTTCGGTGCCGGGGCGACGGTGGCCGTGGTGGGCGCGGCGGCCACCGTGGTCAAGGTGACGGCCTCGCATCTGCCGGCGGCGAGCCGCCGGGCCGGGGCGCTGGGGCAGCCGGGCGGCTCCGAGCAGTTGCGTCTGCAGTGGCTGACGGCCCTGGAGGTACGCGGGATCCGGCCCTTCCTCGACCAGCAGCGCGTACTCAACGCCTCCACCGGCACAAAGCAGGGTGGGCCCCAACTGCGGCGCACCGACAAGAGCGCGGCGGCCAGGCGGCGCAGCGTTCTTGAGCAGTCTTTCGGTCAACTGCCCGACCTGCAAGGCCCGTTCGCCGGTCGTCGCGCCGAGCTGTCGCGGGTCGCGCAGTGGGTGCACGCGGCGCGCGCGAGCACGGAGACGAAGCCGACGGTGGTGGTGCTGTACGGCGTGCCAGGCTCCGGCCGCAGCACGCTCGCGATCCGGGCGGCGCACGCCCTGAAGGACCAGTTCCGGGGCGCGTGCGTGGTGGACCTGCGCGGCGACAACCCCGAGGAGTCGCCGCTGACGACACGTGACGCGCTGCTCCATCTGCTGAATCGTCTCGGCGCGCCGCGCGAGCAGCTCCTCTTCCGCGAGCGTTCCTCGCAGAACCAGCAGGACCAGCAGGTCAGGCGGCTGAGCGAGCTGTACCACCAGCACCTGACGGGCCTGCCGGTGACGATCGTGCTGGACGACGCGAGTGACGCGGAACAGGTCCGCATCCTGGTCCCCGAGCGCTCGGACAGCCTGGTCCTGGTCACCGCCCGCAAACCCCTCGACCTGCCCGCCGACCTCGCCGCCTGGGTGCACCAGCTCCCGGTCGAGGCGCTCGAGGCGGCGGGCGCCGAGGAACTGCTGAACGCCTCGGCGCAGGACAAGTCGGGCCCCTACGACGCCGAATCCTCCGACCGCGTAAGGGAGTTGTGCGGCGGCCTGCCGCTGGCCCTGCGCGTCGCGGGTTCCTCGCTCGGCCCCCGGACCGCACGCCAACTGGCCTCCGACCTGGCGGCGTACGGTCCCGTGGAACCGGTCGAACGGGTCCTGTGGCTCCGCTACACGGACCAGACGGACACAGCCCGCCGGCTCCTGCGCCGCCTCGCCCTCGCGGGCCGCGCCTCGCTGGGCGCCGTCGCGGCCGCCTCCCTCCTCGCCACGGACGAGCCGGAGGCCACCCGCCACCTGACCGCGCTCTCCCGTGCGGGCCTCATCGACCACGTCCGCGGCAGCCGCTACCGCCTGCACGACCTCGTACGCACCTTCGCCCAGGCCCGCCTCCTGGACGAGGAGGAACCGTCCGAGCGTACGGCGGCCCAGGAACGCCTGATCGTGAACTACGCGGAGCTGGCGGACTCGGTGATCCGCCTGGTCGACGGCAAGACGTCCACCCGTGCCGACGCTGCTTTTCAATCGAGCAGAGTCGGCCCGCACGGCTTCACCTCACTCGACGCGGCCCTGCGCTGGCTGGACGACGAGTCGAGCTTCATCACGGCGGCCCTGCGGCACGCCGAGGGCGTGGACCAAGCGGCCGTACTCCACCTCCTCGGCGCCCTCTGCGACTACTGCCTGCTGCGCGGCGACCTCTACCGCCTGGGCGAGATCAGCGAGTTGACGCAGGCCGTCGACCAGGGCCTCCTGGTCCGCTCGGTCCAGTGGCGTACGGGCATCGCGGCCCGCCAGCTGGGCGAACTGGACAAGGCCCGTACGACGCTCTCCTCGGTCGTCGACCTCTACTTCGAGGCCCACCACGACGCGGGCGCCGCCCTGGCCCTGTGCTCCCTCGGCATCACCCTCCACCACCAGGGCAACCTCACCGAGGCCGCGGCGAAGCTCCAGGAGGCCATGGACCTCCAGGCCTCGCCCGAGCTTGCGGGGGACCGCGCCTGGACGATGCACGCGCTGGCCGGGGTGGAGCGCGACCGCTCCCGGCTCGCCGTGGCCCTGGACCTGCTCACCCGGGCCCTGGTCCTGCACCGTGAGAGCGAGTCCGTGCACGGCGAGGCGTGGGCGCACTTCCACCTCGGCCAGCTGGGCCTGCGGATGGGCGACGTACCGCGCGCGGAACGCGAGCTGCGCGAGGCCCTCGAACTGTACGGCCGCACCCGCGACCCCCGGGGCGAGGCCTGGGCCCTGACCCAGCTGGCCCGCGCCCGCCTCGTCGCCGGCGACCCGTCCCCCGCCGTCGACGGCCTGCGCCAGGCGGCCTCCCGTCACCGCGACAACGAGGACGCGCGCGGCGAGGCATGGACGCTGTACTACCTGGGCCAGGCCCTGGAGGAGACCGGCAACCTGGACCAGGCGGTCCGCGAACTGGAACGCTCCCGCACGATGTTCTCCCGCATGCGCGACGTGTACGGGCTCGCGTGCGCACGCCACCACTCCGCCCGCGTCACTCGCGACCAACGGGCCGGCCAGACAGGCTCGTTGCGCAACTCCGGCTTCGCCCGCCAGCTCCTCGTCGACGCCCGCGCCGACTTCCAGCGCATCGGCGTCGCCCACGGGGAGGCGTGGACATGCCTGGAACTGGCCGTCGTCGACGGCGGCAACGCCCGTACCCAACAGGCGCTGAAGCTCTGCGACGAGGCGATCACCCTCTTCACCTCCTACGGCGACCGCCGCGGCGAGGACTGGGCCCGCTTCCTGCGCTGCACCCTGCTCCCCTACGCCGCCCCCGGCGGCTCCGAGATCGGCACCGCCGTCGCCCAGGAGGAACTCAGCCGCCTCTCCCGCACCGGCCACGCAACCCGGGACACAAAACTCGACGACTACGTCGAGGCGTATCAGCTGCTGCTGGAGCGTGGCGTAAGCCTGGAAACCGGCTGGCAGGCATGGCGCCTACAGATGGTGCCCAAGCGGCACGCCCGGGATGTGATGGGGGTGGTGGTTGGCGTGGGGCGGGGGTGACGGGGGCGGTGCCGGGATGCCGGTGCTGGGGGTGACGGTGCCCCGGGGGCCGTCGTACGCCGACGAGCGCCGCGCATTATCGGCGTACGTCGGCGAACGCCTCGCGGTGCTGGCGTACGCCGGTGAGCGCCACGCGGTACCGGCCTACGCCGGTGAGCGCCACGCGGACCAGCTCGCCCCGCCCGGCCTCGGACCGGCCGAGCCCGGGCGGCACGGCGCCGCACTGACCGGCATACGTCGACAAGCGCCGCACGGACCCGCTGGCCCACTCGACGTCGGACGGACCGACCCCGCACTGCACTGCACTGCACTGCACTGACCGGCGTACGTCGACAAGCGCTTCGCGGACCCACTCGCCCGCCGGGTCCCGGGTCGCATCACGCCGCAGCGACCGGCGTACGTCGGCGAGCACCTCGCGCCGCGGGGGCAGCCAGGTGCCACGCCAACCGCCCTCGCCCGGTAACGGCTCAGCCAGCGCTGGGCACTCACGAGCCGCGCCAGCAGGCTGGGGGCACCGCGCCAGGACGCAGGGCGAACAGCCTCGCGCCACGCCGACCGACCCCGCCCGGCAACGGCTCAGCCAGCCCTGGGCTCACCAGCCGCCCCAGCGGGCTGGGGCACCGCGCCAGCGGGTTGGCGACACCGCGCCAAGACGCAGGGCGAACAACCTCGCGCCACGCCGACCGCCCGCGGCCGGCAACGGCTCAGCCAGCGCTGGGCACGGCCCGCGCGGGTCGTCAGCCTCTCGGCCCGCGCCGGGTCAGCGTTTCTCGGCCTTCGCCGGTGAGGCCGTCGTCGACGAGGCCTTCGCGGGCGAGGTCCCCCCGGCTGAGGCGTCCGGGCCACCGGACGCCTCCCCGGAACCACCCCCGCTCCCCTTGCCGGAGGCGCCCGCCTCGAAGTTGTCGTTGGCCTTCCCCATGTGCCGGTTCATGGACTTCATCAGTCCCCATACCGCCAGGGCCATCGCCGCGAAGACGATGAAGCCGAGGACGCCGGGGGTGACCTTGTTCTCGTCGACCTCCTTGGCGAGGGGGACGAGGTGCGTCAGTGCCAGGCTTGCGCTCATGTCAGGCATTGTCGCGGATGCCCGCAAAGAGGTCGTCCTCGGGGAGGGAGGTATCGACGAGGGACTTCACAAGCTCGTACTCCTCGGTCGGCCAGACCTCCTTCTGGAGCTCCAGCGGGACCTTGAACCAGCCGCCGTCGGGGTCGATCTGCGTGGCGTGCGCGATCAGCGCCTTGTCGCGGATCTCGTAGAACTCCGCGCACGGAATGTGCGTGGTCAGCGTGCGCTCGGTGCGCTCGAACTCCGACCACCGCTTCAGCCAGTCCCCGTACGGCGACTCCATGCCGCGCTCAAGGAGGGCGTTGTGCAGCGCCTCGGTGCGCGGGCGGTTGAAGCCCTGGTTGTAGTAGAGCTTCTGCGGCTGGAACGCCGGACCGAACTCCGACTCCGGGTACTTCTCGGTGTCCGTCGCCGCCTCGAACGCCACCATCGAGATCTTGTGGGTCATGATGTGGTCGGGGTGCGGGTAACCGCCGTTCTCGTCGTAGGTGGTGATCACCTGCGGACGGAAGGAGCGGATCTGCTTCACCAGCTCGCCGGCCGCCTTGGCGACGTCCTCCAGCGCGAAGCAGCCCTCGGGGAGCGGCGGCAGCGGGTCACCCTCGGGCAGGCCAGAGTCGATGAAGCCGAGCCACTCCTGCTTGATGCCGAGGATCTCGCGCGCCTCGTCCATCTCCTTCTTGCGTACCTCGTGGATGTGCTCCTCGATGTACTTGTCACCCTGAAGCTTCGGATTGAGGATGGAGCCGCGCTCGCCACCCGTGCAGGTCACGACCAGCACGTCCACCCCCTCGGACACGTACTTCGCCATGGTGGCCGCGCCCTTGCTCGACTCGTCGTCGGGGTGGGCGTGCACGGCCATCAGTCGCAGCTGATCAGTCAAGACTCAATCCTCAGTAAGTCGGCCAGTCGGCAAGTCGGCGCCCGGCGTGAATCAGCTTCATGGGCGGCTTCTATAGTGACGGAACCGGGGGGCGAATAATTCCGGGGCCCGGTCCCTGGGCCCTTCCTGGACCCAGGCCGCCCCTGCGCCGAGAGGACGACCATGAGTACGGCGAGCACGCAGCTGCCCGAGGGCCGGTACGGCCGCTCCGCGGACGAGCGCGCCGACCGGAAACTCAAGGTCCTCGGCGGTGCGCTGGGCGTGATCCTGCTCGTGGTCATCGGCTGGTACGGATACGACCACATCGCCGGGACCAAGATCAGCGCCGAGGTGATCACCTTCAGCGCCTCGGACACCGAGGTCGAGGTTCACCTGGAAGTGCGCAAGGACGCGGACGCCCACGGCTACTGCACACTGCGCTCACAGGCCGCGGACGGCGCCGAGGTGGGCCGCGCCGACTTCCGCTTCGACCAGAACGCCTCCCGCATCGACAAGGTCCTCACGCTGCGCACGACCGCCAGGGGCACCACCGCGGAGCTCCTCGGCTGCTACGACGACTGACGTCACCCCCAGCACTTACGTGCTGACCTGCGTTGACGTAATTCTGTTGTCTTATGTCCTCCCCCTTCAGCCGCTGAATTGTTAGGCTCGTGGTTTCGCCCACCCGTGAAGGCACATTCTTCTGGGTAGGGCGATGCTTTGTATTTCCAGTACCTACGAGGAGCACCTGTGACCCAGACCAGCGAGAACGTCACCTGGCTGACCCAGGAGGCGTACAACCAGCTCAAGGCCGAGCTGGAGTATTTGTCTGGTCCCGCGCGCACGGAGATCGCCACCAAGATCGCGGCGGCGCGCGAGGAGGGCGACCTGCGGGAGAACGGCGGGTACCACGCGGCCAAGGAGGAGCAGGGCAAGCAGGAGCTCCGTGTGCGCCAGCTGACCCAGCTCCTGGAGAAGGCCAAGGTCGGCGAGGCTCCCGCGGCCGGCGGTGTGGTCGCGCCCGGCATGGTCGTCACCATCGCCTTCGACGGCGACGAGGACGACATCCTGGACTTCCTGCTGGCCTCGCGCGAGTACGCGAGCGCCGACATCGAGACCTACTCGCCGCAGTCCCCGCTGGGCTCCGGCGTGAACGGCAAGAAGGTCGGCGAGGACGCCCAGTACGAGCTGCCGAACGGAAAGCTCGCCTCGGTGAAGATCCTCAAGTCCGAGCCCTACCAGGGCTGAGCGGAGGACCACCCGGAGTCCGGGACCACGTACGTCCAACACCCACCTGTGTCCAGGACGGCGTCCCAGGACCATGTACACCGACTCAGACGATGCCCCCGGCCGCGCGCCGGGGGCATCGTCATGCCCGGATCACGCGGTGGCGGACCGGTACTTGCGCACGGCCAGCGTCCTGAAGATCAGGACGATCAGAACCGAGTAGATGAGCGAGGCCCAGACCGCGTGCTGCATGGGCCAGGCGTCCGACTGTGAGACGCCCGGATTGCCGAATAGCTCGCGGGAGGCCTGGACGGTGGCACTGAACGGGTTCCAGTCCGCGATGTGGCGCAGCCAGGGCGTCAGATTGCTGGAGTCCACGAAGGCGTTCGAGATGAACGTGACCGGGAAGAGCCAGATCAGCCCGCCGGAGGTGGCCGCCTCCGGGGTGCGTACGGAGAGGCCGATGAGCGCGCCGATCCAGGTGAACGCATACCCGGACAGGAGGAGAAGTCCGAAGGCACCGAGGACCTTGCCCGCGTTGGTGTCTCCGTCCGACCCGACCCGCCAGCCGACCAGCAGGGCGACGACCGCGAGGACCATCAGGGTGAGCGCGGTCTGCACGAGGTCGGCGAGCGTCCGCCCGGTCAGCACGGCGCCGCGCGCCATGGGAAGGGAGCGGAAGCGGTCGATGAGGCCCTTGTGCATGTCGTCGGCGATGCCCGCACCGGCGCCTGCGGTGGCGAAGGTGACGGTCTGCGCGAAGATGCCGGCCATCAGGAAGTTCCGGTAGTCGGTGGAGCTGGTGCTGCCGCCGATCTCCATGGAACCGCCGAAGACATAGCTGAACATCACCACGAACATAATCGGCTGGATCAGCCCGAAAATCACCATCTCCGGAATCCGGGACATTCTGATCAGATTGCGTTTAGCGATGACCAGCGAGTCGCGGATGGATTGGCCGACGGGGTTGGCGGGTGCCGCGACCTGCACGGCGTCGGTTACGGCACTCACGTGGCGTCCTCTTTCTTCTTCTTGCGGCCCTTGCTGTCGGCCACCCCGTCGTCCTCTTCCTTCTCCTCGGCCAGGTGGCCCGTGAGGGAGATGAAGACGTCGTCCAGGGTGGGGCGGCGCAGGCCGATGTCGTCGATCTCGATGCCGCGGGCGTCCAGCTCGCGGATGACCTCCGCGAGGAGCTTCGCGCCGCCGGTGACGGGCACCGTGAGCTTGCGGGTGTGCTCCTCGACCTTGGTGTCGCCCTTGCCGAAGCCGCGCAGCACCTCGGACGCCGTCTCGATGTGCTCGCGCTCGTGCACGACGACCTCGACGCGCTCGCCGCCGGTCTGCGCCTTGAGCTGGTCGGCGGTGCCGCGGGCGATGACGCGGCCGTGGTCGACCACGCAGATGTCGTGCGCGAGGTGGTCGGCCTCTTCCAGATACTGGGTGGTCAGCAGCAGCGTCGTACCGCCGGAGACCAGATCCTTGATGACCTCCCACAACTGCTGGCGGTTGCGCGGGTCGAGGCCGGTCGTCGGCTCGTCCATGAACATCACCGGCGGCGAGACGACCAGCGCGGCCGCCAGGTCGAGCCGGCGGCGCATACCGCCCGAGTACGTCTTCGCGGTGCGGTCGGCGGCGTCGGTGAGGTTGAACTGCTCCAGCAGCTCTTCCGCCCGGACCTTCGCGGCCTTCGCCTTCATCTGGTAGAGCTGGCCGACCATCTGCAGGTTCTCGCGGCCGGTCAGATACTCGTCGACCGCGGCGAACTGGCCGGACAGGCCGACCCGGCGGCGCACCGCGTCGGGGTTCTTGAGCACGTCGATGCCCGCGACGACCGCCTTGCCGCTGTCGGGGCGCAACAGGGTGGTCAGGCAGCGGACGGCGGTCGTCTTGCCCGCGCCGTTCGGCCCGAGCAGGCCCAGCACGGTGCCCTCCGGGACATCGAGATCGACGCCGTCCAGAGCCCTTACGTCGCCGAAGGTCTTCACCAGGCCTTCGGCATAGATGGCGCCTGGCATGTGAGGTCTCCCAAGTGGTTGGGGAATTCCTAGGAAGGAGCTTGGTTTTCGCTGTTTTGTCCCGCCCGGCGTTCCAAAAGAGTTCGACCGCCCGGACAGACTTGTGGTGAGATGTGTGGCGAGAGACACACCATAACGCGATGTATCGCGTCACTCAACAGATTTTTCCACCTCGCACTGACAATGACGCTGACCTGGGAAGATGCCCGCAGATGCCGCAGATTCCCGCAGATGAACTCAGCGGACCGCAGCCGGCCTCAGTTCGATGACCGTGTAACCCGCGTCGCGCAGCGCCTGGTTCACCTCGGCGCAGTGCTCGGGCCCCTTCGTCTCCAGGTGCAGCTCGACCTCCACCTCCGTGAGCCCGAGCCGTGGATCGGTCCGTACGTGACTCACATCAAGGACGTTAGCGTCGGCCACTGACAACACCCCGAGAAGTGTGGCCAGGGCGCCGGGACGGTCCGTCAGACGCAGGGTGACCGCCAGGTAGCGGCCGCTCGCCGCCATGCCGTGCCGCAGGATGCGCTGCATCAGCAGCGGGTCCACGTTGCCGCCCGAGAGCAGCGCCACGACCGGGCCCTCGAAGGCGCCCGGCTCGGCCAGCAGCGCGGCGACGGGGCTCGCGCCCGCCGGTTCGACGACCAGCTTGGCCCGCTCCAGGCAGAGCAGCAGCGCGCTGGACAGGTGGTTCTCGGTCACCGTGACGACCTCGTCCACCAGGTCGCCGATGATCCGGAACGGCACATCGCCCGGCCGCCCGACCTTGATGCCGTCGGCCATCGTCGCCGGGTTCTCTATCGACACCGGGCGCCCGGCCGCCAGCGAGGGCGGATAAGCGGCCGCGCCCGCCGCTTGCACGCCCACGATCCGCACGTCGGGGCGCAGCGCCTTCACCGCGATCGCGATGCCCGCGGCGAGGCCTCCACCGCCGATGCCGACGACGATCGTGCGCACCTCGGGGCACTGTTCCAGGATCTCCAGGCCGACCGTGCCCTGCCCCGCGATGATGTCCGGGTGGTCGAAGGGGTGGATGAACACGGCCCCTGTCCGCTCCGCGTACTCCTGCGCGGCGGCCAGCGTCTCGTCCACCACCTGTCCGTGCAGCCTCACTTCGGCGCCGTAATCGCGCGTGGCCGCGATCTTCGGCAACGGCGCCCCGGTGGGCATGAAGACCGTGGACCGCACACCGAGGAGCGCGGAGGCCAGCGCGACGCCCTGCGCGTGGTTGCCGGCGCTCGCGGCGACGACACCCGCGGCACGCTCCTCGGGAAGCAGCCCGGCGATCCGCACGTACGCGCCGCGCAGCTTGAACGAACCCGTGCGCTGGAGGTTCTCGCACTTGAGGTGCACCGGCGCGCCCACCAGCTGGGACAGGTACCTGCTGCCCTCCATCGCGGTCATCCGCGCCACACCCGTGAGCATCTTCTGCGCGCCGCGTACGTCGTCGAGGGTCACGCTGGGCAAGGAGTCAGCCGTGCTGTAGCTCATGACCACCAGTCTCGCAGTTCACCCGGGTCTCCTCGCGGTGTGACCACCCTCCGAGACTGGTTTACGCAGCGTCGGTACGGCCCGCGCCCCGGCCGCGTACCCTGTCCCCCAACCCAGCTCCCACGCATGAATTGAGCCCCCGGCCATGCCCACAACACCAGAGATGTCGATGGACATGACGACCGTCGGTGACACCGGTCTCCTCGACACGCTGCAGCACGAGGTCGCGGTATTCGCGCGCCGTGCCGAACAGACCCGGCTCGGCGGAGTGGGGCAGGTGCGGAACTCCATGGACCGCGCCGCCTACCTGCTGCTCAACCGCCTCGACAAGGAAGGCCCGATGGGCGTCAAGGCGCTCGCCGCGAGCATGGGGATCGACTCCTCGACGGTCACCCGGCAGGTGGCCCCGCTGGTCGACACCGGGCTCGTCAAGCGCACCTCGCACCCCGAGGACGGGCGTGCGGTGGTGCTTCAGCTGTCGCCGCGCGGGCAGTCCCGCCTCGACGAAGTTCGCTCCTCCAGGCGTCAGTTGATGGCCGAGCTGACACACGACTGGGCACCGGAGGAGCGCGAGGAGTTCTGCACGCTCCTGACACGCTTCAACAGCGCGCTCTCGGCCCGCCAGGCCACCCAGGGTGTGCCGGTGGACGAGTCGCAGCCGAATTCCTGAGCCAGGCAGCGGCCGGGTCAGGCGTTCGCGTCCCTCAAGGCCCTCCCTCGCGCGCGCGTGCGCGAGGCTTGTTCTCCCGTCCACGCGCGCGTGGATCGTTTCGTGCTCCACGCGCGCGTGCATGTGCGCCGCGCTCTTGACCGGAAGGCCGCACCCGGTCTCATATGAGACCGGGCCCCTGTCGTACGCGATGCGGTCGGCATACGCGGTGCGGCATGTCGTACGCGGCCGGGGCCCCGTTTCCCTCAGGGTCGTCCTCGGGCGGGAGGCGCGGTGCGAGAACGGCAGGCGTCCCAAGGCGCCCGCCGGGCCCGGGAGTTCGAAGCGTTCGTCGCGGGCGCGGCAGGGCGGCTGCTGCATGCCGCGACGCTGCTCACGGCGGAGCCCGCGAACGCCAACCCACGCGCGCGGCGCCTGCTGACATCGGCCCTCGCCCAGACGTACGCCTCCTGGGACCGCCTGCGCGGCGAGGACCCGTACGACCATGCTCGCCAGCACCTGGCCGTCCGCTTCGCACACGGCGCCTGGCACCAGCACGGGAGCCTCGCCCGGACCCGTCCGGCGCCGGACAGCGTTCTGGCGCTCCTGACGCCCCAGGAGCGGCTGATCGTGGTCCTCAGGCTGTACGAGGGGGTCGCCGAGGAGCAGACGGCGGCGCTGCTGGGACTCCCCACGGAACGGGTACGGGCGATCTGCGCCCGCGCGATGGCTACCCTGCTGCACCCGCCGCGCGGACCGGCCCCGGCCCTGGCGAAAGCGGTGCCCTCATGAGCCTGCGCGATCGTGAGGCGGCCGTACGGCGGATCCTGGAGCAGGCGCCGCCCCCGGTGCCGCCCGAACTGCATGCGGACGTCGTACGCCGTGGGGCCCGCATACTGCGCCGCAGGACGGCGGCCCGCCGCCTGATGTGGCTGCTGCTGTTCGCCGCCGCCGTTGCCTTCATCGTCTGGGCGATAACGGCACAGCCCTGGGTGGAGCCGCCGTCGGAGACGACTCCACCGCTGACGGGCTGGTGACCCAGGTCCTAACCGAGCGCCTGCTGAAGGTCCTGAAGCAGGTCGTCGACGTTCTCGATGCCTACGGAGAGGCGTACGAGGTCGCCGGGGACCTCGAGGGCCGAGCCGGCGACGGACGCGTGCGTCATGCGCCCCGGGTGCTCGATCAGGGACTCGACGCCGCCCAGGGACTCGCCGAGCGTGAACACCTTGGCACGGTTGCAGACCTCGACGGCCGCCTCCTCGCCGCCCGCGACCTGGAAGGAGACCATGCCGCCGAACGCCCTCATCTGCTTGGCGGCGATCTCGTGACCGGGGTGCTCCGGGAGACCCGGGTACAGAACACGTGTCACGCGCGCGTTCCGGGTGAGCATCTCGGCGACCCTGGTGGCGTTCTCACTGTGCCGGTCCATACGTACGGGAAGCGTCTTGGTGCCGCGCAGCACCAGCCAGGAGTCGAAGGGCCCGGCGACCGCGCCCATCGCGTTCTGGTGGTACGCCAGCTCCTCGCCCAGCGTCTGGTCGCTGACGACCAGCGCGCCGCCGACGACGTCCGAGTGGCCGCCCATGTACTTGGTCAGCGAGTGCACGACGACGTCCGCGCCGAGCGCCAGCGGCTGCTGGAGATAGGGCGTCGCGAAGGTGTTGTCGACGACCAGCCTGGCGCCCGCGTCGCGCGCGATCTGGGCGACGACGGTGATGTCCGTGATGCCGAGGAGCGGGTTGGAGGGGGTCTCCACCCAGATGACCTTGGTCTTGGGGGTGACGGCCGCCCGCACGGACGCGGGGTCGCTGGTGTCGGCGACCGACCATTCCACCCCCCACTTGGAGACGACCTTCGCGAACAGACGGAACGTGCCGCCGTACGCGTCGTTGGGGATCACCACATGGTCGCCGGGGCTGAGCAGCGTACGCAACAGGCAGTCCTCGGCCGCCAGTCCGGACGCGAACGCGAGGCCGCGGCGACCGCCCTCAAGGGCGGCGAGGTTCTCTTCCAGGGCGGTCCTGGTGGGATTGGCGCTGCGGCTGTACTCGTAGCCGCCGCGCAGCCCGCCGACGCCGTCCTGCTTGTAGGTCGAGACCTGGTAGATCGGCGGGACGACCGCACCCGTGAGGGGATCGGCGGTGTTGCCCGCGTGGATCGCGAGGGTCTCGAAGTGCTGACTGATGTGCCTGTCGCTCATGTGTCCCGAGCGTAGTGCGCTCGCGGGGCTGATGGCGTCGCGCCCCGGTGGAGGCGAGCGGGTTCGCCGATTGCCACACTGCGTTCACGAACTGCCGGACACCGGTGAACCGACCGGGTTCGCCAATTGTCCGACCCGTCTGGTTCGCTTGTGGCATGGAGATTCTCTGGGTCCTGATGGCGCTGGCCATGTTCAGCCTGGTCCTGCTGCCGGTTTTCAGGCGCAGGCGTGCCGGTATACAGCTGGTCTCGCCGGGCGACCCGGACGCCGCGGACCCGGCGAACTACGGGTTCCTGCTCCAGGAGGAGCTGGACATCCGTATGCCTGGCCCCGACCGGGACCTGCTGGACGTACTGGACCTGGTGCAGCGCACGCACGACTACCGCTCCGCCTTGCAGCTGCTCGCGGACACGGAGACAGCGGGCGAGCTGCGCTGGCAGCGGGTGCAGGCCTTCGCGGGCGCCGCGTCGCTGGAGCTGCGGCAGCGCCCCGGCGGGGTCAGTGAGACCCCCGGCGGGCAGTGGCTTCGGGTGTGGCGGGCCGAGAAGCCCAAGGACGCGGGCGGCGCGGCGGTGCACGCGGAGTTCCTGGTCCAGCAGGCGTGGCGTACGTCGACGCCGGGGACGGACGAGTTCCGGATCATCATGGAGGAGGCGAGGTCGGCGTGCGGCGAGGCCGCGCTGCTGTCCCCCGGTGACCCGATCCCGTACATCATCGAACTCTCGGTGGCCCGCGGACTCGCCTACTCCCAACCGGAGTTCGAGAAGCTCTGGCTGAAGATCCTGGACCGCGCACCGGCCCACATGGGAGCACATCTCGCGGCGCTGCACTACTGGTGCGAGAAGTGGCACGGCTCGCGGGAGATGTCGTATTCGTTCGCGGAGGCGGCGGCAGCGCGCGCCCCGCAGGGGTCTCTGCTCGCCGCCATGCCGCTCTTCGCGGTCTTCGAGCACCTCCCCGAGGTCAACCTGGTCCGCAGCTTCTACCAGAGCGAGGTCGTGACGAAGGCCGTCCACGGCGCCCTCTTCGCGGTGCACGCGGCCCGCTCCGACGACCCGATGCTCGCCCACGTCCGCCACCTCCTGGTGTTCTTCCTGGTCCGCAGCGAGCGCTGGGCGGAGGCCATGAACCAGCTGGTGCACATCGACGGCCACGTGGGCGCCCTGCCCTGGACCCTCACGTCCGACCCGGCGGCGGACTACGCGGTGTACCGGGCACTGGCGGTGGCGGGATACGAGGCGAACGGGGGAAGCCCGGCGACCCTCCCGCGCTGAGACCACAAGCCGCCAAGGGACACAGCCACAACACCACCGCACGCGCCACACAGTCCACGCTGTCCGTGCTGTCCGTGCTGTCCCGCATTCCGCCCGGAAACGGCGAGGAAACGAAGGAGCCCGCGTCATGTTGTTCGGCCGCACGCCCGTCCTGCCCACCCCCGAGCAGGCTCTGAAAGGCCGCTCCGAGCCGTTCTTCACCGTCCCCGACCGGCACACGGTCCTCGGCACACCGCTTCTCGGCCCCTACCCTGCGGGCCTGGAGATCGCCGACTTCGGCATGGGCTGCTTCTGGGGCGCGGAGCGCAAGTTCTGGCAGCTTCCGACGGGTGTGTACACGACCCTGGTGGGCTACCAGGGCGGCTTCACCGAGCACCCCACGTACGAGGAGGTCTGCTCGGGCCTGACGGGCCACACCGAGGCTGTCCGCGTGGTCTACGACCCCTCCCTCATCTCGTACGAGCGCCTCCTCCAGGTCTTCTGGGAGTCCCACAACCCGACCCAGGGCTTCCGCCAGGGCAACGACTCAGGCACCCAGTACCGCTCCGCCATTCACACCCACACCCACGCCCAGGCCGCCACCGCCGCCGCCTCCCGCGACGCCTACCAGAAGGTCCTCACAGACTCGCGCTACGGCACGATCACAACGGAACTCCAGCCCGCAGAGGACCACACCTTCTACCCGGCAGAGGGCTACCACCAGCAGTACCTGGACAAGAACCCGGCGGGGTACTGCGGGATCGGGGGGACGGGGGTCAAGCTGGGCGACCCGTTCGAGACGAACTGGGGATCTTCCTGCGCGACGGGTGTCGCTCCGGCACCAGAAGTAGCGGACAAGTAGCCGGTAGCGTCCCGCCCTCGCCCTTCAGAAGGACGGTCGCTGCCGGCAACTCACGCGGTGCTGCGGCCGATTCTCTTCCCACGACGACAGTCGAAACTCAATGGCTGCCCATACCCGGCGGGCGCCACGCTGTACGTCATGGAAGAACCGCAACAACGGATCCGCGCGACCTACACGGCATCTACGATCACCGTCTACCAGGCGTACTCCCCGGAGATCGGCCTGCCCGCTGTCCGAGAGGGCCGATTCCCTGTCACGTAGAAGCGCGACCGCATGACGTGGACCATCAAGCCGCGTTGACAGACCCTTGTGCCTTGCCGACGACGAAGCCTGAAAAGTGGTGGCGCGTGGGCGGGGTCTGCCTTGGTCACGGCCCGCCGATCGTGCCTGGTGATCGTGGAACTCTTGAGGAGCTGGGACCACCCCGAGGTCGACGGCGCCCCTTGGACCGTCAGCCTCCCCGGTGGCAGTCTCAGACCAGGCACTAGCCTCTCGAACTGTGTCCGACCTACCCGACCTTCACAGTGCCACCATCGACGCGATAGTCGATCACGCCGGCCGATCAACACTTCCCTTCCAGCGAGCCAACCGGGAGGAACAACACGCCACAGCCTTCTGGTTCAACGAACTCGTGGAGACGACCGCCGACGGCGAGGTCATCCGCCAGTACCCGTGCCCACGCGGTGGACCGAGGTCGCCTTCGGGGTGGCTTGTCGAGGCGAGGATCATGGTCCCGTGATGAAGTGGACTAAGTGGACTAAGGAGACGCTTCCGGCCGGGCAGTCCGAGCATGAGCCGGAACTCTCGGCCTACCAGCGGGCGATGCGGACCCGGCTTCTCGCAGCCCCTGTGGTGCCCGCGCCCGAACCCTGGCGGCCCGTCTTCGAGTACGACTACGGCGTCCCTGTCGGCGGACTGCTCGGCATCGGCTTCGCGGCGGACCCCGAGACCGGCCACGATCTAGTGATGGTCGTCTCGCACGACGGGCACGGTCTCTTCGACGCCGTCACCGGCGAGAAGATCGCAAGGAACCGCGACCCCGCTCTGGAGGACAGCACCCCCGACGCAGTCGCCGACCTGTCCTGCCCCGGGCTGGGGCCGATCACCGGAAGCCGCGTACGCATCGCCGGGCTCTTCGGCGGCGGGCTGCACACCACCACCGAGGAGGGCTGGACCCTGGAAGTCGTCATGCCGGCCTGGCCGAACGAGCGAGTCCTGCTGTCCAGAGACGGCGGGCTCCCGCATTCGGGCCCGCACGGAGAGGAGTGGTGGCACATCTTCCACTCGAACTACTCCACATTCCGCGCAGCCGGCTTCTCCCCCTCCGGCCGAACGATCGCCGTAGCGACGAGCAGCGACCTCTCCCTGTGGGCCCGCGGTACGGACGACCGTCACGCCGACGGCTGAGACATGGCCGAGTTCGGGTGGAAGAGCAGAAGGAGGCGGAGTTGAGCGTCACAGGTGTGTGGATCGTCGGCGCGGTGCCTGACCAGGAGGTACGGAATTTGCTGAGCGCTTCGGTTCAGAACTCGTCGCCGGCACCGGTGCACTGTGACGAGCTTGGGGAGCTGGCTTGGTGGCGAGGCAAGGCGCGGGCGTCCATGTTCACTACGTCGACGAGCTCTCCCGGCAATTGGAGCGCCGACGATGACGCCCTCCGGCTGAGCGCGTTCTTCGACGCCTGCCGCGACGACTCCGACCACGTGGAGAAGTTGCGTGACACGGTCATGGATCAGTTTCCCTCCGATGTCGGGGAGGGCTTGTTCGTGGCCACGGCGCGCAAGGCCGCCCCGTTCTCCGCCCTGGCTTACGCGTTGGGTCCCGATGCGACGCTGCGGCTGCCGGGCCGGTTCGGGGGCTTCCTTCTCGATGCCGAGCAGGTCCGCGCTCAACTGCCTGCGGCCGAGGAGACCTTCGTCCTGACCGGAACCCCACGTCGTGACGCGATCGATCGAATCCACGCGTGGATGACCGGCTTGGGTGACGACCCCGCCCACGACGCGGACGAACTTCTTGACGGCCCGCTCCGCGTTCTCCGCCACGCCGCCCGCACGGGCCATGGGGCAGCCGGCCAAGTCCGCTGGTACTGACGTCGCCGAACACCGCACGTACGCCGACACGGTGTGCCCGCCGGAATTGGACAGACACCACGAAGCCCTGTGCACAGGCTCCGCTACCTCGCGGGAAAGGTCTGTGAACGCGGCTTGACATGGATCGTCATACCGCGTCCACAGACCCCAACCGCGCTGGTCGTGGCACGGCCATATTCACGTGTCCGAGTGCGGGTCAGCTCCTGGGCGGGACGCGCCGCTGGCCCTTCGTTGTGAGGAGGGCAAGCCCTGCGTGGTCAGTCGAATGCCACGACCAGGCGAACACCGTCATTTCCGAAGCGGCCCGCCAGCGCCTTCATCACGGCGAAGACATGTGGCCAGTGAGTTTCAGGACCCAGGACGGCACCAACTGTCAACGGCTCGTATGTGCAGGCCAGTTTGTCGGTAGCCCATTCCACACGTGCCGTCGCGTGCCGCAGGTCCATCGGCGGCTCACCTACCGCAGACAGGACCTCCGTCGGCCAGGGATCAGACACGAGCCGCCGATGCACTGTTGATGATGTCAGCCTCGTCCGCCAAGTCAGCCGGCCGATGCAGTCGTCCGGTGCGACCGTGAGGTCGATCGAGGCAAGCTCCGCCCAGGTGACCCAGCCCGCGTTGTGCAGCGCACCCGACGCAACGCAAGAGCCCAACTGCGAACGCATGCCGCTCGACAGGTCGGAGGGCAGGCCTCGGTCTGGTGCAAGCGGCTGGAAGCCCACGTAGTTGCGTACCCCGAAGAGACAGCCGAAGGCCGCGTAGTCGGTCTCGTCGTACAACGGCCATAGGTCCATCGCAGCTACCCACGGCTCCCCGTCGTAGTAGTCGGTTCCGACGCCCGGATGACGAAATTCGATGCCCCCATGAATGTCCGTGCTCATAGCTCCACAGCCTAACGACGCTCCCCCGGACGATCGTCAGGAGCGACCGGTCAGTAGCGCAGGCGAGCCGTGTCCCCATAGATGCGCACGATGCAGTCTTTGAAGCAGGCCAACGGCACACCCCCGCCCGACGGCTGCAATGTCAGTCCCAGATCCATCAAGGGACGAATAGCCGTCGCGGTACGGCTCCCTTCCGGGTCAGACCCCTGCACCGGCCGCCCACGCCTCGAACAGCCCGCTGACGCCGTCCCAGCCCGGTCCTGGCGCGAAGTGACACAAGAACGTCGGCTGGTCGACCCCGTACTCGCGGAGTTCACCGACCCGAACCTCCCCCTGCATGAGCCACCACGTCCTGGTCACGCTGTGCCCCTCCAAGTCTGCAGACCCGCAAGCACGTTACCGCCGTAGGCTTCGCCGCAAGCAGCGAGTACCAACCGCTCCATGCCCAACCAGAGGTGAGCGCGCCGAGCACACGGTGCATGCCTCGGTAGGTCGCGCACTTTGACGTGATCGACGAAGATCCGCCCAAGCCGGATCGGCAGGGTTCCACCCCTGCAGTTCGCGACCACCAGGCGCAACCTGACCAGCCCATACACTGCGTGACATTCGATGTCTTGCGACGGGGGTCCGTATGTCGTTCAACCGAGGCCGTTCCTCCCTGGCCGTGGCCTCCGCCGGTGCGGTGCTTGTCCTTGTGGGTGGTTGTTCTTCGGCGACAGACAACACGGAAGCCCGGTCCGGGGCGTCACGCGATTCTTCGAGAACACCATCTTCGACTGTCCAGCCGCTGAGCGCCGCCGAGTTGACGGCAGCGCTGCCACGAGACGGGAGCTTGCCGGGTTACAGCGTCACCGGTACACCCGAGTCGAGCACCGGCAGCAGCACATCCGATCCCACTGTGAAGCCAGAGGCGTGCCGTCCGCTCTGGGATGCTCGCGTCCAATGGGACCCCGAGCGCGACCTGCACCTTCAAGCCCTGCCGTACCGCTCTCTGCAACTCGGCCTCTCCGGCGAGGCCGTAGGACACTACGCAGACGACTGGACAGTCAGGATCACCGACGTGACACCACTCGCCCGCGAGATCCACACGCTCGTCAGGAGCGGCGACCTCGACTCCGCAGCGCGACTACTGCCACCGGAACGTCCCTACCCTGCCGCAGGCGAACTGCCGGCCCACCTATATCCGTGACCACAGCTGTCGGGGCGCGGCAACACCCGCCCCGCAGCGACAAGCTCCGCGGCCCGGCAAGGCCGCCCCGCAAGCGCAAGCCCGGCCCGGCCGCGGGGCCTCGGTCCAGTCGGCCTCCGCCCCTCCGCCGGGCCGGCTTCGCGTGGTCAGCCTGTCGTGCGTGCGGGCAGTCGCCATCCAGGGCGCGGGAAGTGGCAGGTGTAGCCGTCCGGGTAGTTCTCCAGGTAGTCCTGGTGCTCGGGCTCGGCCTCCCAGAAGGGGCCGACCGGCTCGACCTCGGTGACGACCTTGTTCGGCCACAGTCCGGAGGCGTCCACATCCGCGATCGTGTCCTCGGCGGTCCGCTTCTGCTCGTCATCCACGTAGTAGATCGCCGAGCGGTAGCTGAGGCCGATGTCGTTGCCCTGACGGTTCTTGGTGCTCGGGTCGTGGATCTGGAAGAAGAACTCCAGGATCGCGCGGAAGTCGGTCCTCTCGGGGTCGAAAAGGATCTCGATGGCCTCCGCGTGCGTGCCGTGGTTACGGTACGTCGCGTTCGGCACGTCACCCCCGGTGTATCCGACCCGGGTCGCCGTAACGCCCGGGAGCCGGCGGATCAGGTCCTGCATCCCCCAGAAGCATCCGCCCGCCAGCACGGCCCTCTGCGTCTGCGCAGTCATTGCGGCCCTCCAATATCTGTCAGCTCGGTCACTCGGGCTGCTCGGCTCGCACACCACCGGCATCTCATACCCACACACCTCAACGCGTGAGGGTTCCACGCGATTCCGCGCCCGGCGAAGACGACGAAGACGACGACCGGTCTTAGTAGACAGGCGCCGCTGAGGCGGACGCCCTGGTGCGCGGATGGCGTACCAGGGCGTCCGAGGGAGTGAGAGTGACAGCTACCGAGTCGGGGCGCGATCAGGTGCCGTAGACCTGGAATTCCCACAGCGAGTAGCCGTACTGGGTGGCGCGCGTGGTGCCGTTCACCCGCACATACCGTCCGGAGCCGGTGACGGTCAGTGTCTGGTTGCCGCCGCTGCCTGCTGTGGTCGTATAGATGGTGGTCCAGGTCGTCCCGTTGGCGGAGGTCTGGATCTGGTAGGCCGTGCCGTACGCGCCCTCCCAGTTGAGCCCCACCGAGCTGATGGTGTGGGTGGCGCCGAGGTCCACCTGTAGCCACTGCGGGTCACTGAACGCGCTGGACCAGCGGGTGCCGGTGTTGCCGTCGACCGCCATGGGAGCGGTGAAGCTGGTGTTCTCCGAGGACGAGGCGGTGGCCGTCCTGCCCTGCGACAGGAGCGTCCCGGTGCCCCCGCCGGAGCCGGACGTCGAACCGTAGAGTCTGAATTCGTAGAGCGATGCTCCGTAGGCCGAGTTTCTGGCCGTGGCGTAGATCCGGACGTATCTGCCGGAGCCCGACAGCGCGGTGTCCTGGAGGAGTTGTGGACTGTTGTTGTTGGAATAGATCGTGGTCCACGTAGTGCCGTTCGTGGACGTCTGTATCTGGTAGGCCGATGCGGCGGCCGCCTCCCAGATCACCGAGGCGTGGGTGAGGGTGTAGGTGGCGCCGAGGTCGACCTGGAGCCACTGCGGGTCGCTGAACGTGCTCGACCAGCGAGTGCTGATGTTGCCGTCGGTGGCATTGGACCCCGGGAACGACGCGCTCTCCGCCGAGGAGGCCGTGGTGGGCTTGCCCTGGGCGATGTTGGTGCCCGTGGTGCCGGCCGGTGCCTTGTTGTAGACGGCCACGTAGTCGATGTTCAGCGAGCCGCCCGACACGGTGGCCGCGGTGGGGCCACCGCCGTACGCGGCGGGGAAGGCGCCGCCGATGGCCAGGTCGTAGATGATGTAGAAGCTGTGGTCGACCGCGTTGGCCCAGGCGGTGGCATCGATCTGGTTCGAGCTGAGGGTGTAGTTGAGCGTGCCGTCGAGATACCAGCGGATCTGCTCGGGAGAGGTCGAGCGGTCGATCTCCACGGCGTACGTGTGGTACCCGGTCTGACAGCCGGAGCAGGCGCGTTCACCGCTGCCGACACCGGTGTTCTCGTTGCACGCGCCACCCGGAGCTGTGCCGCAGTGCAGCGTGCCGAAGGTCGAACTGCGACCGTTGATGTCCTCCATGATGTCGACCTCGCCCGAGCCGGGCCAGACCGTGCCGACCCGCAGCGGGGAGCCCAGCATCCAGAACGCGGGCCAGTATCCGAGGCCGTTGGACGTGTTGACGTTCGGCTGCTGGATGGACGACTGTATCCGCACCACGCCGCCGGGCAGCGCGCCGAAGCCGTCGGCCTGCGTCTCGACCCGGCCCGAGGTCCAGCCGGCGACGGGGTCGGATCCTGTGTGCAGGGCCTTGAGCACCAGATGGCCGCTGCCGTCCTGGTAGACGTTGGCCGTGCTGTTGGTCATCGTCTCGACTTCACCGGTGCCGAAGGTCCAGCCCTCGCCCACGTCGTAGCGCCAAGTCCCGGTGTCCAGACCGGTGTTGGCGGCGCCGGAGAAGTCGTCGCTCCAGGTGGTGGTGAAACCGGCGGGCGCGGTCGGCACGGCCGCGGGGGCGGCTGCCGCGACGGGCTCCGCCGCGATGGTCGTCACCGGGGCCTGCGCGGAGGCTCCCTGGTCGGCGGGCGCACCGGCCAACGCGACCGCCGCGAGGGCTGATACCGCCGCGAGCAGGCCAATGCCCGTTCGCCGCCTGCCTCTTCGGCGCGGCAGTAGGTGCAAACGCGTGCCTTTGATGGACATCCGTGCTCCTTCCCCTCGTGGGGGGCGAGGGGCGGCCACTTGGCGTTGCTCCGTCAGGCGGCGTCCCTGAAGGTGAGGTGAGAGCGCTCTCAGGAGCGTGTTCCTACCGTCGGGTCCATGTCAATAGACTCGGCAACGTTTGCGGCACCGGGCGGGGTCAGTCCCTCGCAGGCGATGAAGGAACGCTAGGGATCGCGGAGTTGGGGTCGAAGCCTGCGAACGCCAATCCGATGACGAATCCCGCCACCTCTTCCAACTGGCGGACGCGATCCAGCGCGCCGAGTACCGCGGGCGTCCCGCCGACGCCGCGCACCAGTTCACCGACGATGTGCAGTGCCGCCGTATCGTCGCCGCACATCGCGACGGTCACACGGGACGGGACACCACCGGGAGAGCTGCTCGTCCACTGGTCGGCGGGAAAGAGGTGGAACGCCTTCACGACATGGGCTCCTGGAGCAAGCTCGGCGATCCGACCCGCCATCGACTTCCCGGGTTCGGTGAGCAGCGCGCCGACACCGTGTGCGACGGCGTTCGTGGGATCGATCAACGGCGTCCCCTCAAGCACGCCGTCGGACGCGCCCGCCAATCGCAGCATGTCCTCGACGCCGTCCCATGACACGGCGAGCAGCACCGCATCGCGCCCGGTGACCACTTCGCGCGGCGCGACGGCGAGTACTCCGTGACCCAGCCGCTCGGCAAGCTTCTCCGCCTTGACCTGCGACCGTCCGCCGATCACCACCTCGTGCCCTGCACGTACCCAGCCCTCGCCCAGGGCCGCCGCCAGTGTCCCAGTTCCCAGAATCCCGATGCGCATCGTCGGTGCCTCTCTCAAGACGTAGCAAGCACTAGCCAGTAGGGCAGTTACGGTAGGGAAGGTGTTATGCACCGATCAGTGCGTAACGAACGCGCGACGATGGGCGGCGAGATGACTGATCGCGAAGTCCACTGCTACGAGTTGGTCGCCGACTGCCGTCTGCGCGCGGCCACCGATCTCTTCGTCCATACCTGGGATCCCGTTGTACTGGCGGCTCTTCGCACGGGACCGCGCCGACGCCGCGAGCTGCGCACCGCGGTCGGCGGCATCAGCGACAAGGTCCTGACCGATACCTTGCACCGCTTGCTCGCCACCGGTCTGGTCGACCGTCACGCGCATGCCGAGGCGCCACCTCGTGTCGAGTACGGCCTGACCGGTTTGGGGCAGAGCCTCGTCGAGGGCCCGATGATGGCGCTCGGACGCTGGGCCGTCGAGCACGGTGACGAGCTTCTCGAAGCCCAGGAAAGCGCGGCACGGACGCCTGGATGACGTACCGCTCTGCCGTACCACTCGGCCGTACCACTCGGCCGTACCACTCCGCCCTAGAGTGCCGGCGGAATGGAGCCGGCGAAATAGATCACGAGGGTCTGTTCCGGCTGCTCGGCCAGGTGGAAGGCGGTGTACGTGTAGTCGATCGGCTCGCCTCCTGGGTGCCGTAGCCGTTTCTGTCCGCTGTGCCGGGCCTGCACCTCGTACTGGGGCCACCAGTCCCGCGCTTCCGGGCTGCCCTCGTGCAGCTCTTCGATCAGCCGGGTGTACCGCGGGTCGTTGGGATGGCGTCCGGCCAGTGTCCGAAGCCGGGCGAGCAGGCCTCGCGCCTCCGGCTCCCAGTCCACCAGCACATCCCGGGCGGCGGGTTCGAGGAAGACCCAGCGAACGAAGTTCGCCGTCCGGTCGGCCTCGGTGATGAGGTTCGGGAACAGCTGGTCGGCCGCCTGGTTATGGCTGAGGACGTCGTAGTTGCCGTCGATGACGTACGACGGGTGCGGCTGCAGCAGGAGGGGAACGGCCGCCACCTCGGGCGTGAGCGGCTCGGGTGCCTCGGCTTCGGCCAGTGGCGCGTGACCGGCCAGCTGGAGCAGGGTCGTGCGCTCGTGCCGGTCGAGCCGCAGCACCGAGGCGAGGGAGTCGAATACCTGCTCGGAAGCGCGAATCTCCCGCCCCTGCTCCAGGTACGTGTACCAGGTGGCGCTGATCCCTGCGAGCAGGGCGAGTTCCTCCCGTCGAAGGCCCGGCGTCCGGCGGCGACCGGTCTGTGGCAGACCGACCTCGTCGGGCGTGATGCGTTCTCTGCGACTGCGCAGGAAGGCGCTCAGTTCCTGACGTTGATCAGGTTGTTTCGGTTGATCAGGTTGTTTCGGTTGACTCGGTTGACTCGGCATAGTGTGTGGCAGTCCTTATTCCAGAATAAATGCATTCTGGATACCAGGCTAAACCTGCCGCACACTGAGTTCAAGTCCAGAAATACGACGCGAGGAGGACGGCATCATGTCGGGAATCGAAGGCAAGGTAGTGGCGATCACGGGGGCCAGCGGCGGCATCGGCGAAGCGACCGCGCTGCTGCTCGCCGAACGCGGCGCGCGACTCGTTCTGGGCGCGCGCCGGTCCGAGCGCCTGGAGGAGCTGGTGGCCCGGATCGAGAAGGCGGGCGGCGAGGCCGTGCAGATCCGCACGGATGTGACTCGCCGGGATGACCTGCACGCCCTGGTCGCACTGGCCAGCGAACGTTTCGGGCGGCTCGACGTCCTTGTCAGCAACGCCGGGGTCGGCCCGATCTCTCCCCTGGACGATCTGCGCGTCGACGAGTGGGACCAGATGGTCGACGTCAACGTGAAGGGTGTGCTGCACGGAATCGGTGCCGCACTGCCGGTCTTCCGGGCGCAGGGCACCGGCCACTTCATCACGATCGCCTCCACGGCCGCGTTCCGCGTCGCGCCGGCGATGGCTGTCTACGCCGGTACCAAGTTCGCGGTCCGGGCCATCTGCGAAGGACTGCGCCAGGAATCCGGCGGCTCCCTACGGGTGACCACCGTCTCGCCCGGGGTGACCGCGACCGGCTTCGCCGAGGCATCGACCAACGACCAGGTCCGTACGGAGATCACGAAGATGCGGGACGACATCGCGATCCCGCCGGAGGCGATCGCCCGCGCCATCGCCTTCGCCATCGAACAGCCTGACACCGTGGACGTGAACGAGATCGTCGTCCGCCCCACCGCCCAGAGCTGACCTCGCCTGCCATTCGGATACGGCCAACCCGCCCGCGCTTGCGGGATTGCCGCGCAGGTCACACGGCAGCACGGGCTCGCCGAACGGTGTCATGCCAAGTGACTCGGAATCGGGACCGGATGACGTGAGTCATCAAACGGCGTTCACAGCCTGGAGCGGTACGTGCTTGAACGGTGCGCTGCATTAAGCCTGTTGGGCAGGGCCTGCCAAGGCATGGATCATGGGGCTGTGACGAAGTGGACGATGAAGCTGGCGTATGTCCGGTAGAGCTTGTGTCCGGTAGAGCTTGTGTCCGGTAGAGCTTGTGTCCGTTCCCGATGAGAAGGCATGGCGATGGACGAAGACGAGAGCCTGCGCCGCTACGGCCTGCACCCCGTCGGCGCGGACCTCGACGAGGTACGAGGTCTGCTCACCACACAAACCCGGCTGGAGGAGCGTACGCAGGGAGACGGTGACACGGAGCTGATGAAGTTGTGCTGCGTACAGCTGTTCAACGCCGGGGTTCTCGACGACGTGCTGCTCATCTGGCGGGCCAAGTCCGCCAGCATGGACACAGACTGCTCGATCGACATTCAGTTGCTGTGCGGAAGCGGACTGGCCAGGACCAAGGCGTACCTGTCGAGCCAGCGCCCGCCCGAAGCCGAAGCGGCACTGCGACGACTGCTCCGCTGTGAAGCGACCCGCGACTTCGAAGATTTCTCCGCCGCAAACCACTCGGCCTGGTACGCCGTCTACTACGGGCCGTGATGCCAGCCGCCGCTCTCCAGCAATTGCGAGCTGACGAGCGGCTTCCGGCGGACTCAAATCAGAGGGCCATCGTCGAAAGGTCTGTGGGCGGGCCTGCCTTGATCGCGGTGCGCCGATCGTGCCTGGTGATCGTGGAACTCTTGAGGAGCTGGGACCACCCCGAGGTCGATGGCCCCCTTGGACCGTCAGCCTCCTCGGTGGCAGTCTCAGAGCAGGCACTAGCCTCTCGACCTGTGTCCGACCTACCCGACCTTCACAGTGCCACCATCGACGCGATAGTCGATCACGCCGGCCGATCAACGCTTCCCTTCCAGCGAGCCAACCGGGAGGAACAACACGCCACGGCCTTCTGGTTCAACGAACTCGTGGAGACGACCGCCGACGGCGAGGTCATCCGCCAGTACCTCGTCACCGCGAGCGAGCCCGCGAGAGTCGAGTTGGCCGAGTTCA
Source organism: Streptomyces sp. NPDC093544 (assembly GCF_040683495.1). Lineage (NCBI taxonomy): Bacteria > Bacillati > Actinomycetota > Actinomycetes > Kitasatosporales > Streptomycetaceae > Streptomyces > Streptomyces sp. NPDC093544. The sequence continues at coordinate 291,778 of NZ_JBFBEA010000011.1, forward strand.
CCCTGCGCCCGGAGTTGTGCACACCCGCGATGAGCGCAGAGAAGCTGGCGATGATCGACTTCGCGGAGGGATGGACTCATCTAGGCGACCTGGGGGTGGCGGTCATGCCCACCACCGGATTGCACGCACACGGCGCTCGCAAGGGCTGGCGCTGGACGACCGACGAGATCACCGACGGCATCGCCGCCACGGAAGAGGACATCGCCGGCCTCGGAGAGCACCCGATAGCGGCCTACGTGCTGGGTCACATCATCGAGGACGGTGCCCGAGAGCAGGCTGTGGTGGTCGGCCACGTGACGCGCACCAGCGACGGCGCCATCCGCTGGAACGGAGACCTGCCGCAAGGGTGCGTGGGCGCACCCGCGTTCATCAGCGCTCGCCTCAGCGGCGACAGTTTCAAACTGGTCTGCCTGGGAGTGACACTGCCCGCCGACGATCACCACGCGATTGCCTCCTTCGACCGCATCCGCGCCGCCCTGAACTCCCTCCCCTCGGACATCCCGCCGGCCTTTGGTGAGACCGCAGACCATCCGCAGCCGGTCGAGCCGAAGCGGCGCTGGTGGCAGCGACGCGGTTGATGCTGCCAGCACCCTCAGAGGCCCTCCGAAGGGGTGGCTCGTTGGGTGTGCCAGAGAGCGCGCAGTTCGGCTACCGCTCGTTGCGCTGCCTCGGGGCGGTCGGAGCGTGGGGCGGGGGTTCGTGGGCCGGTCAGGTCCCGATCGTTGAGCGACCGTGCGGGGACGGTGGTCCAGTCGGCTCGGCGCACCACGGCGACGTGTCCGCACTCGTGCGCCGCTTCGTCCTGCCAGTCGTCGGGCGGTGCCATGAGGACACGGAGTGACTGTTCGTCGAGCCACTCCAGCTCCAGAACCTGACGGCCGCCTTCGTGCTCGATGAGAGAAGCCACCGCGCCCGTTCTCAAGTTCAGAAGGAGTAGCTCACCCTCGAAGAAGTAGCCGCCGTCGTACCAGCCGGTGCCTATCGCGAGCAGCGGACGCCCGGGATGGAAGGCCAACGCGTGCACGGGGAAGCGTGAGCGGATGAGCGTGCCGCGGGCGAAGGAACGACTGTTGTAGACCGCGACCGGTGTGGTTCCACCGTGCACATCAGTGCCTGCCACGGCCAGAAGGCGGCGCCGCTCTTCGTGGACGACCAAGAGCGGGTCGCCGATACCGAGAAATGCCCAGCTGTCGGGGGGACGTTCGTCGGAGGCCACCATGCCGTGATCTTCTCAACTGCCCGGCTCCGCACGGTAGTCGTCCCCCGACCCGACCAGCTGGACCCGGCCGGACATCGCGCGCGACCCGAAGCCGGGCCGTCGGATCTCCGGCCCCGCTCACGTCTGGGGCATCGCCGCGCTCCGCAGGGGGTCCAGGCGGACGGTGATGCCCTTGGACGTCGGGGTGTTGCTGATGTCCGCCACGCTGTCCAGGGGGACGAGAACGTTGGTTTCCGGGTAGTAGGCGGCGGCGCAGCCGGGGGTGGTGGGGTAGGCGACCAGGCGGAAGTCCTCCGCGCGGCGTTCGGTGCCGTCGCGCCAGATGCTGACCAGGTCGACGCGGTCGCCGTCGGCGAGGCCGAGCGCGTCCAGGTCGGCGGGGTTGACCATGACGATGCGGCGCGAGCCGTGGATGCCGCGATAGCGGTCGTTCGTCGTGTACGGGATGGTGTTCCACTGGTCGTGCGAGCGGAGCGACTGGAGGATGAGGTGTCCCTCGGGGGCGTGCAGCATCTCGAAGTCGTTGCGGCTGAAGCGGGCTTTGCCGCCCTCGGTCGCGAACACCCCTTCGTTCACCGGGTTCGGCAGCAGGAAGCCGCCCGGCTTCGCCGCCCGGGCGTTGTAGTTCTCGAACCCCGGCACGACCCGGGCGATCCGGTCGCGGATGGATGCGTAGTCCGCCTCGAACTCCTCCCAGGGCACGGCCACTTGGTCGCCCAGGGTCCTGCGGGCCAGCCGGCTGAGGATCGCCACCTCGCTGAGCAGCAGCTTGGAGGCGGGTTCGAGGCGGCCGTGGGAGGCATGCACCTGGCTCATCGAGTCCTCGACGGTGATGAACTGCTCGCCGCCCGCCTGGAGGTCGCGCTCGCTGCGGCCGAGGGTGGGCAGGATCAGCGCGGTCTCACCGCAGACCGCGTGCGAGCGGTTCAGCTTGGTGGAGATGTGCACAGTGAGCCGGCAGCGCCGCATCGCCTCCTCCGTGACCCGGCTGTCGGGCGTGGCCCGTACGAAGTTGCCGGCCAGGCCGAGGAAGACCTTGATCCGGCCTTCACGCATGGCCCTGATGGAGTTCACCGTGTCCAGGCCGTGCGCCGCGGGCGGGGTGAAGGAGAACTCGCGCCCGAGGTCGTCCAGGAACTTCTGCGGCATCTGTTCCCAGATCCCCATGGTCCGGTCGCCCTGCACATTGCTGTGGCCCCGCACGGGACACACGCCGGACCCGGGCTTTCCGATGCTCCCCCGCATCAGCAGGAGGTTCACCAGCTCGCGGATGGTCGGTACGCCGTGCTTGTGCTGGGTGAGTCCCATCGCCCAGCAGATGATGACCCGCTCGCTGTCCATGACGAGGTCGCGTACGTGCTCGATCTCCTCGCGGGTCAGCCCGGTGGCGGCCAGGACGTCGGGCCAGTTGACGGTCTTGTGGATGTGCTCGACGAAGTCGGCGAACCCGCTGGTGTGCGACTCGATGAAGGACCGGTCCAGGACGGTACCGGGCGCGGCCTCCTCCGCTTCGAGCAGGAGCAGGTTCAGTGCCTGGAAGAGCGCGAGGTCGCCGCCGAGCCGGATCTGCAGGAAGTCGTCGGCGATCTGGGTACCGCGTCCGATCACACCGCGAGGCGTCTGCGGGTTCTTGAACCGCAGCAGACCGGCCTCGGGCAGCGGGTTGACCGCGACGATCCGCCCTCCCCTGCGCTTGCACTCCTCCAGGGCGGAGAGCATCCGCGGATGGTTGCTGCCCGGGTTCTGGCCCAGGGTGAGGATGAGGTCGGCGTGGTAGATGTCGGTGAGGCTGACGTTGCCCTTCCCGACGCCCAGCGTCTCGTGCAGGGCAGCACCGCTCGACTCGTGGCACATGTTGGAGCAGTCGGGCAGGTTGTTCGTGCCGAAGGCCCGGGCGAACAGCTGGAGTACGAAAGCTGGTTCGTTGCCGGCCCGGCCCGAGGTGTAGAAGACGGCCTCGTCCGGCGAGTCCAGGCCCTGGAGCTCACCGGCGATCAGGCCCAGCGCATCGTGCCAGCTGATCGGCTCGTAGTGGTCGGACCCGGGCCGCTTCACCATGGGTTCGGTGAGCCGGCCCTGCTGGTTGAGCCACTGATCAGAGCTGCGCGCCAGCTCACTGACCGGGTACCGCCGGAAGAAGTCGGCAGTGATCCGGCGCGTGGTCGCCTCGTCGTTGACGTGCTTGGCACCGTTCTCGCAGTACTCGTTCATATGGCGGCTGCCGGGCTCGGGGTCGGGCCACGCGCAGCCAGGGCAGTCGAAGCCCTTGGTCTGGTTGATGTTGAGCAGCGTCAGCGCGGTACGCGGGGCCGATGTCTCGGCCAGCGAGTACGTGAGCGCATGGGCCACCGCGGGCACGCCGGCCGCCCACTTCTTGGGCGGGGTGATCTCCGCCTGGTCGCCGGTCGGTTCTCCGGCCTGGTCCGCGGTCGGTGGCTTCTTCACCCGCATCAACCTCTTCCTGTGCTCCCCCTGATTTCCGAGTGCCCTGTGTTCCGAGTGCTCGACGGTCCGAGTACCCAGTGTTCCGAGTGCCCGATGTTCCGAGTGCCCGATCTTTGTCCGCCCCCGGTGTCGTGTGGCCCGCGACACCCGCGCATTTCATGCGGAGGTCAGCCGCTCGGCCAGTCGGGTACCCGCGGGCGGTCCTGCCCGGAGTCCGGCCGTACGCGGCTGTCGCTGATCGCGCCGCGCCACTGCCCGGTCTCGCTGCCGTGCACCTCGATGAACTCCTTGAAGTTCTTCAGGTCCGAGTGCACCCGCCGGTGTACGACGCCCGCGACGTCCCCGGCCCGCTCCAGCAGTCCGCGCGGCGCGAAGTCGATCCTCAGCGTCACCCTGGCGAGGTCGTCGTCCAACGGCGCGAACGTCACCGTGCCCGAGTGCCGGGGCCTGTCGAGGCTGCGCCAGACCAGGCGCTCGTCGGGGCGCTGCTCCACGATCTCGGCGTCGAACTCACGGGTCACCCCGCCGCACCGGGTCACCCAGTGGGTCAGCGTCGACTTCTCCCGGTCGACGCGCCGCACCCCGTCCATGAACCGGGGGAAGCTCTCGAACTGCGTCCACTGGTTGTACGCCGTACGGACCGGGACCTGGACGTCGACGGATGCCTCGATGGTGCTCATGAATGACCTGACTCTCTGCACCTGAACGCGCCGGTTGCCACCGCACCTCACACCTGTCCAGCGTAAGGACCTCCCGCGCATCCGGCCTGGGGAAGGCCCTCGAAGACCCCCGTCTGCCGCCCACCCGAGCGTCACCGGGGGCGTCTGCGGCGTGTCAGGACACCCGTGGCCGCCGAATGCGTTTACTTCGGTCTCGTGTCATGACGGCTCGGCCACCTGGGTCCGTCGGATTACCCCGAGTCCCAGAATTCCCCGACCGAAAGTAGCGCCGTATGGGCTCCGCAGAATTCGCTCTCGTATTCCCCGAGTCGTCCTTCGTTCCCGTGGTCCTCGGGTTCTTCGGTCTCGGCACGGGTTATCTGATCTACGGTCCGCAGGAACTGTTCAACGCACCGTCACGGAACAGCAGCGTGGACCGGGCCACGGGCGTGTGGGGCATCTTCATGCCCGGTCTGTGCCAGCTGCTCGCCGGGGTGTATCTCTTCGTCGGGCTCACCTGGTTCCAGGTGTTCAGCAACAAGGCCCTCTACATGGCCGCACTCGCCTTCAGCGTCTACGGCATCCACTGGTTCGCGATGGGCTGGAACCGCTATCAGCAGTCCGACGCGCGGACCAACGGCGGCATGTCGATCGCGTTCATCATCGTTTCCGCACTGGGCATGGTGGTCTTCTACCGGGCCGGAGCATGGCCGGTCGGCCTGCTCTTCACCGGCCTGGCGTGCGTCTACGTCTTCGAATTCTTCGCGAGCGTTCCGCTCGGCCGGAGTGGCACGGCGTCCGAGAAGGGAAAGACAATGGTGCTCGGTGAAAAGGGACTCGGGTTCTTCCACATCGCCACCGGCATCTGGCTGATGTACCTGACCTTCGCCACGACGCTGAACGTCGCCTCGGGCTTCAAGCTCCCCGGCGGCTGATACCGGTCCACAGGCCGGGAGAAGGCTTTCACCACTCGGGGGGCGTCGGAACTTTCCGACGCCCCCCGCCTCCCGTCCTCAGCCCGCCTTCAGCCGCTCACCTCGTGCCGACCGTGCGGAGCGCGGTGAGAATCAGTGTGCGGGTGACGTGCACAGTCTCGGCGAGGGAGACCTGTTCCTGGGCGCTGTGCGCGACACGGATGTCGCCCGGTCCGAATTGCAGGGTCGGGATGCCGGCGGCGGCGTAGAGCCGCAGGTCACTGCCGTACGGGGCGCCGTGCTCGCGCGGGGCGGGAACACCGCCCGCGACGGCGTGCGCCGCCTCCCGTACGACATCCCGCAGCGGATGCCCCGCCGGCAGGCGCCCGCTGGCGAACTGGCCCCCGGGCCAGGTGACCTTCGCCGGATGGTCGCGCAGCCACGGGTCGGCGGCACAGGCCTCGGCCACGCACCTCTCCAGGGCGGCGCGGGCGATCGCGGGGTCCTCGTCGAGGCGTACGCCGAACCGGCCCTCGGCGACCAGGAGATCGGGCACGGTGCTCACCCAGTCGCCCGAGCGGACCGTACCGACGGACAGCGCGTACGGAATGCGGTACTCCGCCATGAGGGGGTCCGGGTCGGTGTTCCGCTCGGTCTCCAGGCCGGCCAGCGCGCGGTGGATGGGCAGGTACGCGTCGATGGCGCTGACCCCGGCGTCACGGGAACTGCCGTGGGCGGCCAGACCGGGAACGGCGATACGGAAGGTCAGCGCGCCGGCGTTGGCCGTGATCAGGGCGGAGCCGGTCGGCTCGGTGATGACGCAGGCGTCGCCCGTGTGACCGCGCCGGAGCGTGCCGAAGGCGCCGAGTCCGCCGTCCTCCTCACCCACCACGAAGTGCACCGCCAGCCGGCCGCGCAGCCGCACCCCGCTCGCCCGGATCGCGGCCAGCGCGGCGAGGTGGGCCACGAGACCGGCCTTCATGTCGCACGCACCCCGGCCGTGCACGGTGTTCCCGACCACCCTCGGTATGAACGGGTCCCCGTCCCAACCCGCCAGGTCACCGGGCGGTACGACGTCCACGTGGCCCTGGAGGATCAGGGTCGGCCCGTCGCCGCCGTCCTCGGTGACCCCCACCAGGCCCCAGGCCTCATCCCGTGGCGCCTCCGAACCGGGGAAGCCGGGGTGCGCCAGCAGTGCGGGCAGGTCCATGGACCACAGGTCGACGTCAAGGCCGAGCCGGTCCAGCCGTCCGGCCAGGTGGTGCTGTGCCTCGGATTCCGCCGGGCTCCCCGTCACGCTCGGGATGGCGATCAGCTCCAGGAGGGTCCGGGCGATGGCCTCCTCGTCTATCGCGGCCAGGGCGGCGGCCTCCTGCGCACTCAACTCGGCGCCGGAAACGTCGGTCGTCATGGGCGGTCGCTCCTGTCACGGCTCAGTGTTTCGCTGCTCGTTGCGTGGCGTTGGCCTGGGCATTGGCCGTGGCATCGGCTGTCGCGTTGGACTCGACATACGCCTGGGACCGGACCACGGCGGACCCAGACCACGGCGGACCCAGACCATGGCGGACCCAGACCCCTGCGGATCCAGGGCCACAGCGGATCCAGGCCAATGTGGATCCTATGGCGCGGCAATTGGGCACTCAATCTCTGTAAGGGGCCGACCATGAAGACCCGGTCGGCCTGACTTATCCGCGCCGGGAGGCATTCGTGGGGATCACTTCGCTGCCGTACGTCGACGAGCACGTCACGGTCGTCGTGGCGGACGCCGACGACGTCTGGCGCGGTCTGGTCGAGTCGGTGGAGCGGTCCTTCTCGCGTCTCGGCTCGGCCGGGTACACGCGGCTGGTCGGATGCGCCGACCGTACGGCGTCCGGGCCGCGGCCCCTTGCCGAGGGGTCGACGTTCCCCGGGTTCCGGGTGGTCGCCGCGGTGCCGGGGCGGGAACTGGTCCTTGAGGGGCGCCACCGTTTCTCGACGTACGCCCTGATCTTCCGTCTCGACCACGCAGGGCCGGGTCGGACACGGCTGAGCGCTGAGACCCGGGCCGTCTTCCCCGGTCTGGCCGGCGGCCTGTACCGACGGCTCGCCATCGGGACGGGCGGGCACGCGGCGGGCCTGCGGCGCCTGCTCTCGACGGTCCGGCACCGCTCCGAGTAGCACGGTCCGGCACCGCCCCGAGCAACACGGTCCGCCATCGCCCCGAGCAGCACGGTCCGGCGTCCTCCGAGTAGCTGTGGTGCCAGGCCCAAGCGGGGCCCCGATAGCTGTGGTGCCCGGCATAAGTGGGGGCCCCGGTTCCGGCCGCCCCCACGACGGAGCTTAAGGTAAGCCTTACCTAATTCTTCGATCGGAGTCGTCGTGCGCACCTGGGGATCAAAGGCCGTACTGGCCGTTGCCGTCGTCGGCGGCCTGTTGGCCGGATGCTCCTCCAGCGATGGGGCCTCCTCCTCGGAGAGCGGGAAGGCCTCCTCCGACTCGGACCGCAATCTCGTGGCCGGCGCCTCCGAGGGACCCTCCGTGGCGCCCAGCGCCGTCGAGGCCGGCATGGGCGCCGGGAGCGCCAAGGACGGCGAGTTCCCCCGGACCGTCGGGCACTTCGAGGGCAAGACGGAGATCAAGACCGAGCCCAAGAAGATCGCCGTGCTCAGCACCGGACAGCTGGACGACCTGCTGTCCCTGGGGATCGTCCCGACGGTCACGACCCGCGCCGACAACGCCGGGCTCGTGCCGGACTACCTGGCGGACGCCTTCCCCGCGTACAAGAAGCAGCTCGCGGCGATGACCGACGCGGGCACGCGTCAGGCGCCGAACCTGGAGACGCTGGCCGCCGCCAAGCCCGACCTGATCCTGCTCAACGACTCGCTCGGCGACCTCTACCCGAAGCTGTCGAAGATCGCGCCGACCGTCGTCACGGCCGGCAACGGCATCAACTGGAAGCGGGACCTGCTGCTCGTCGGCGACGCGGTCGGCAAGGGCGAGCAGGCGCAGAAGCTGCTCGACGACATCGCGGACGCCGCCGCCACCAGTGGCAAGAGCCTCGGCGATCCCGCCGTGTCGATGCTACGGTTCACGCCGGACCGTACGCGGATGTTCGGGGTGTCCTCCTTCACCGGGTCGATCGCCGTCGACATGGGGCTCAGCCGGCCCAAGTCGCAGCAGTTCAAGGCGATTTCGCAGGACATCGGCGCGGAGAGCATCGACACCGCGGACGGCGACTGGATCTTCTACTCCGTACAGGGTGACGCGTCCAAGACCGATGCGGGCAGCGTGCTCGCCGGGCCGCTGTGGAAGTCGATGAAGGCCGTCGAGGCGGGCCGGGCGGTGAAGGTCGACGACGACCCCTGGTACCTGAACGCCGGTCCGACCGCCGCACGGCTCGTCATCAAGCAGCTCACGGACACCATCGGCAAGTGAGTCAAGTCGGTCAGGCAGGCAGGGCGGGCAAGGCAGGCCGAGCAGGTCCGCCGCGTCCGGTAAAACGACGGGCGACGGCGGCCAGGCGTACCGCCTGGCTCGTCCTCGCCCTCCTCCTCACGGTCACCGCCGTCGCGCTCAGCCTCGCCGTCGGCACCCGGTCCGTCCCCCTGTCCACGGTCCTCGACGCCCTCGTGCACGGCGGAGATTCACCCGACGCGCTGGTCGTACGGTCGCTGCGGGTGCCGCGGACCGCGATCGGGCTGACGGCGGGGGCGGCGCTGGGCCTCGCGGGGGCGGCGCTGCAGGCGGTCACCCGCAATCCGCTCGCCGATCCGGGGATCCTCGGCCTGAGCCAGGGCGCGGCGGCAGGCGTCGTGTTCGCGATCGCGCTCGGCTGGGCGAACGGCTTCTCCGGCTACGTCTGGTACGCCTTCGCCGGCGCTGTCGCCGCCGCGTGTGTCGTGTACGCCATCGCCTCGCGCGGGCGCGGCGGCGCCTCGCCGGTGAAGCTGGCGCTCGCCGGAACCGCGCTGTCCGCGATGACAGCCGGGGCCACCACCGTTGTCCTGACGTCGAGTTCGGCGACCCTCGACCAGTTCCGGTTCTGGCAGGTGGGCGCGCTCAGCGGGCGGGACGCCGGGACCGTGGGGCGGATGCTGCCCTTCCTGATCGCCGGCGCGCTCCTGGTGCTGGCCTGCGCCCGCGGTCTGGACGCGCTCGCGCTCGGCGACGACACGGCGCGGGCGCTGGGCCACCGGGTCGCGCTCGTACGAGGGTGTGCGGCGCTCGGTGCGACCGTGCTCACCGCGGCCGCGGTCGCCGCCGCGGGCCCCATCGCCTTCATCGGCCTCGCCGTACCCCACCTCGCCAAGCGCCTCGTCTCCGGCGGCCACCGCTGGACCCTCCCCCTCTCCGCGCTCCTCGGCGCCGCCCTGCTGCTCGCGGCGGATGTGGCGGGACGCGTGGTCCGCGCCCCCGCGGAGGTCCCGGCAGGCGTGATGACCGCGCTCGTCGGCGTACCTGTACTGATCGTGCTCGTACGCCGGAAGTCGGTGGGCGCATGAGCACCAGCACGTCCGAGCCGGCCGCCTACCCGCGCTCGGCCGGAGTCTCCGTACTCCGCCACCGCCGCCTCTCCCTCCTCCTGCACCGGCGCTCGGCAGCCGTCGTCTGCGCGCTCGTCCTGCTCCTGGCGGGCGTCATGCTGCTGTCGGCGTGCGTCGGGCAGACGTACATCCCGCCGGGTGAGGTCTGGCGGGTCCTGCGCGGTCAGGGCGGCCCGTACGACCTGATCGTCGGGGAGCTGCGCGTCCCGCGGATCGTGCTCGGCGCGCTGGTCGGCGCCGCGCTCGGGCTGTCCGGGGCGCTCGTGCAGACCGTGACGCGCAACCCGCTCGCCAGCCCGGACGTCATCGGCGTCGGACACGGCGCCGCGGCCGCGACCGTCCTGGCGCTCGCCACCGGCACGGTCGCCTCACCGGGCGCGCTGCCCGCCGTCGCGGTCACCGGCGGTCTCGTGGCCGCCGGGCTGGTGTACGTGCTGGCCTGGCGGCACGGGATGCAGCCAAGTCGGTTCGTGCTGACGGGAGTCGGGATCGGGGTCGCGCTCTCGGCCGTCGTACAGCTGTATCTGACCGAGAGTGAACTCGCCGAGGCCGAGGCGCTCAAGCTGTGGCTGACCGGCAGTCTCAACGGGCGCGGCTGGGAGCAGGCGGAGCCGCTCGGCTGGGTCCTGCTCCTCTCGCTGCCCGCCCTTGTGTGGGCGAACCGGGCGCTGCGGCCGCTCGGCCTCGATCCCGAGACAGCCGCCTCGCTCGGCGTGCGTGTGCACCGCACCCAGCTCGGGCTGACCTTCCTGGGCGTGGTGCTGGCCGCGGTCGCGACGGGTGCGGCGGGACCGATCGGTTTCGTCGCGCTCACCGGGCCGCAGCTGGCCCGCCGCATCACGCGCACCCCTCAACTGCCGCTCGTCGCCTCCGGGTTGACGGGGGCGGTCATCGTGGTCGCCGCGGATCTCGTGGCCCGTACGCTGCTGCCGCCGCTGGAGATCCCGGTGGGGGCGCTCACGTCCCTGGTCGGGGGGCCGTATCTGCTGTGGCTGCTGGGGCGGTCGGGCAGGCGCTGACGGTCGTACGACCGAACGCCGAAGGCGCCGAGCAGCCGTACGAATACGACCGGTCGGCGCCCCACCGTTGGAGATCTAGATCGTGGCCGTGTCGATCACGAACCGGTAGCGGACGTCGCTCGCGAGGACACGCTCGTACGCGTTGTTGATCTCGGAGGCGGTGATCAGCTCGATCTCGGCACCCAGGCCGTGCTCGGCGCAGAAGTCGAGCATCTCCTGGGTCTCCTGGATGCCGCCGATGCCGGAGCCGGCGAGGGTCTTGCGGCCCGACAGCAGGGAGAACAGGTTGAGGGAGATCGGCTCCTCCGGGGCGCCGACGTTCACCAGGGCGCCGTCCGTCTTCAGCAGCGCCAGGTACGCGCCGAAGTCCAGCGGGGCCGAGACCGTCGACAGGATGATGTCGAAGGTGCCGGCCAGTTCCTCGAAGGTCTTCGGGTCACTGGTCGCGTAGTAGTGGTCGGCGCCCAGCTTCAGACCGTCGTCCTTCTTGCGGAGCGACTGCGAGAGGACGGTCACCTCGGCGCCGAGCGCGTGCGCGATCTTGACGCCCATGTGACCGAGACCGCCCATGCCGAGGACGGCGACCTTCTTGCCGGGACCGGCGTTCCAGTGCTTGAGCGGGGAGTACGTGGTGATGCCGGCGCAGAGCAGAGGTGCGGCCTCGTCGAGGGAGATGCCGTCGGGGATACGGACGGTGTAGTTCTCGTCGACGACGATGTGCGTGGAGTAACCGCCGTAGGTGGGCGTGCCGTCCACACCGATGCCGTTGTACGTCGGGACGTTGCCCTTGACGCAGTACTGCTCCAGGCCCGCCTTGCAGTTGTCGCACTCGCGGCAGGAGTCGACCATGCAGCCGACGCCCGCGCGGTCGCCGACCTCGAACTTGGTGACGCCGGAGCCGACCTCGGTGACGATGCCGGCGATCTCGTGGCCCGGCACCATCGGGAAGATGGCCTCGCCCCAGCCCTCGCGGGCCTGGTGGATGTCCGAGTGACAGATACCGGCGAACTTGACGTCGATCAGGACGTCGAACTCGCCGACCTCGCGGCGTTCGATGGTGGTGCGCTCCAGCGGCGCCTTGGGGGCGGGGGCGGCGTACGCAGCAACAGTGGTCATGCCGGGGTTCTCCTAAGGAGTGGTCGTGTACCCGGCTGCCTTCTGACCTTGCTGACCTTCTGACCGGGTACGTCGTCCAGCCTGCCCGCCCGCACGACATTCACCCAGGTCACAGGTTTACGTACGTTCGCTGGTCCTACTACTGGCGGGGTCAGCCTCGTGCGCGTACGACCGGGAATTGACCGTGAATACTGGAGGCATGGACCCACAGCCTTCTCAGCAGCCCGCGGGCGCAGCGGGGCAGCCGCTGGACCAGCGTGCCGAGCTCAGCGAGTTCCTGCGCACGCGACGAGCCCGGCTGAAGCCGGAGGACGTGGGGATGCCGGACTTCGGGCGGCACCGGCGGGTGCCGGGGCTGCGCCGCGAGGAGCTGGCGCAGCTGGCCGGGGTGTCGGTGGCGTACTACACGCGCCTTGAGCAGGGCAACGGACGGAACGTGTCCTCGGAGGTACTCGACGCGATCGCCCGCGCCCTGCGGCTCACCGACGCCGAACACGCGCATCTCACCCACCTCGCGAAGCCCAAGCAGCACAAGAAGAAGCAGGGGGCTCGGCCGCAGCAGGTCAGAGGCGCCCTGCGGCAGCTGCTCGACACGCTGGACGGGGTGCCTGCGTACATCACCGGGCGGCGTTCCGACGTCCTCGTGTGGAACCGGATGGCGGCGGCCGTGTTCGGCGACTGGTCGGAGCTGCCGGCGCCGGAGCGGAACTGGGCGCGGATGGTGTTCCTCAAGCCCGAGTACCACGATCTGTTCGTGGAGTGGGAGCAGAAGGCGATCGACATCGTCTGCCTGCTGCGTATGGACGCGGGCTGTCACCCCGACGATCCTCGGCTGTCCGCCCTGGTAGGCGAGCTCTCCGTGAAGAGTGAGGACTTCCGGCGGTTGTGGGCCACTCACGATGTGAAGGAGAAGACTCACGGGGTGAAGCGGCTCCGTCATCCCCTGGTGGGTGACCTCTCCCTTCAGTACGAGTCCTTCCAGTTGGCCGGTGACAGTGAGCAGGTGCTGGTCACCTATCACGCGGAGCCCGGGTCGGACTCGGCGGAGGCGATGCGGTTGCTGGCCAGCTGGGGCCGGGACGCGACCCGTGCGGGGGCCGTGTCACCGCCGTAGTTTGTTCGCCCCCTCCGCCCCTGCCCGTCCCGTATCGGGGGGCTCTGCCCCCAGACCCCCCGTATCGCGCTGAACGCGCTCGTCCTCAAACGCCGGACAGGCTGAAACGGGGCCGGAGGGGGCGAGAAAACATCCCCTCACCCCTGATACGGCAGCACCGCCCCCCAGCTCCAACGCGGCACCGGCTGCTCCCCCGGAGCCACCGCGTCCGGACCGGAGAAGTAGACAGCGAGCCGCGTCCCCCACTCCGCATACGCGACGAACGCCGAGCGGAACTCGGCGTCGGTCGGCAGGCCCGCGTCGTCGGCGGCGTCCTGGAGGAGGTTGACCCAGCGGCGGCGCTGGACCTCGGTGATGCCCTTGCCGAGGTGCTTGGCGACCATGTGCCCGTGGCCGCCCTGCGTCTCGGAGTAGCCGGCCGGGCCACCGAAGACCTCGCCGAGCCACAGCGCCACGTGCTCGGCGTGTTCGGGGGCCAGGCCCTCGAAGACCGGTGCCAGGACGTCGTCCTTGAGGACCTTGTCGTAGAAGACCTCGGTAAGGCGGGTGAAGGCTTCGGCGCCGCCCGCCCAGGCGTACAGCGTGGGCACGGCCGCGCCCGACCCCCGTACCGTCGTCGGCTTGTAGTGGCGCATCTCCTCGATGCTGGAGACGTAGGGGCGGATCTCGGCGAGGAAGTCGGCGAAAAGCTCCGACTTGCGGAAGCCCTCCTCGTGGGCCTCGGTCGACGTCCATGTGATGCGCAGCACGAAGTGCTCGAAGTCGTCCTCACAGCGCGCGAGTTCGTAGTCGACGCACTCGGGCGCCGCCGCGAGATGGGCGGCTGCCCGGGTGTAGGCGGCCAGGAACTCCGGCGACTGCTGCTCGGGGATGCGGTACCGGACGTACTCGACGGTCTGAACAGTCATGTCCCCACACAAACACGGACGGCCCGCCGGAGGCTCTCCCTCCGACGGGCCGTTCGCTGTGGGCTCACTTCACGTACGGGCTCACTTGCCGTAGTACGCGTTGAAGATCGAGACCGTCGACTTGTTGCCCTTCTTGTCGGCGATCCTGGCGCTGAAGGAGATGCTCTTGCCCTTCGCCGGGTTCTTGAAGGTGACCTTGCCACTCTTGACGGTGACCTTGGTCCACTTCTTGCCGGCGTCGTAACTGACGTACACATCAAGGGACTTGAGGTTGCTGCCAGCGGCCGCGCCCTGCACGGTGACCGGGATGGTCACCTTCTGGCCGGCCGTGGCACGGCCGTCCAGGCCGACGGATGCACCGAAGCGGGCCGTCGAGAGCGGCAGCTTCGCGTCGGCGACCTTCTTCGAGCGGAACGTCCAGCTCGCGTTGATCTTCGTGGCGGCCGTGGCCACCTTCGAGGAACGCGTGATGGACGTGGACAGCTGGTACAGCGCGTCCGCCGCAGGGACCTTGAACTGCCCGCTGCCGTCCAGCGGATCAGCGTTCGCCGCGATCTTGGTGCCGTTGCGGTACAGGGTCGTCTTCACCGAGCTGTAGAGCGAGTCACCGGCGTGACCGGCTCCGTCGGCGAACACCGGCAGATAGCCGTACAGGTAGTCGCCGCTGCGGTAGGCGCCGTACAGACTGTTGAGCTTCGGGCCGAAGACCGCGGTGTTGAAGGTCTTCGAGTAGGTCTTGCCCGCCGCGAAGGTCAGCGGGTCGCCCAGGGTGTAGTAGGCCTCGACGCTCGGGTAGCCGTCCGCACCTATGGGCCCGTACTGCGTGAAGTCGAGACCCCACTTGACCTTGTCTCCGGTGGACACGTAGAGCGTCCGCGTGCCCGGCAGCTTCTGCCCGACCTCAACGCCGAAGGAGAAGTCGTTGGGCAGCTCGCCGTAGGCGGCGACCGCACCCGTCTTGCCGGTGGCCGAGGCCCCCAGGTTCGTCTTCACCTTGGCGAGTTCGCTCGCCTTGTAGTGCTTGGTCTTGGCGCCCTGCAGCTTGGTGAGCTGGCCGCCGGTGAACACGTCGTACTCGGTGGCGGCGCCCTTGATCCAGGTGCCGGACCAGCTCTGGGAGAGACCGGAGGAGATCGCCGGGCCGACGTGCGCCACCCGCAGGTTCTTGAACGAGTCCACGCCGATGCCGACAGCGACGCCGGCGGGGTCGTACGAGTAGGAGACGCCCGCGGAGAGCTGCTGCGCCGCCGCGTCCGGCACCGTGATGTCGGCGCCCTTGGCGGTGCGCTGGTCGATCGTCACCGTGGTGTTCTTGGTGACGCTCAGCTTGGGCTGGACCAGCCAGTCCAGGCCACCCTCGATCGTGACGAGGTCCTTCACGAGGACGGTGTCCACGGTGTACGTGCCCTTGGGCACCCGGATGGTGTCGGTGGCGCCGGTGCCCTCACGGTAGAAGTCCCGCCCGTTGGCCACACCCGAGTAGGCCCACAGGTCGGTGAGGTGGATGGGCTGCTCGCCGGCACGCGTGATGTAGTTCACCGTCACGTCGTACGACTCCACCTCGCGCTGCACCGCCGCCGCCGTACGGACGGTCTGGCCGCCGCCGGTCGCCGTCACGTACGACGAGTACGCGCCGTCCGTGGTGCCGCCCAGCTTCGTGTTGACCGTCAGGTCGACGGAGGCCCTGCCGCCCGCCGGGACGGTGACCGTCTTCGCGCCGAGCGTGAAGAAGCCCGCCGGAGCCGCCTGGCCGCTGGGGTTGGTCGCCGTCGCCGCGAGGTTCAGGGTGACGTCGGCCGTGCCGAAGTTACCGTAGGTGACCTGCTTGGTCACCGGGGTGTCGTCGGTGTGCGGCCACTGCTGGGTGCCGAAGCTCACCGACGACGTCTCGGCGATCACGGTCTGCTGGATGGCCTTGTCGACCTGGATACGGCCCGAACCCTGCTGGAACGGCGTGTACGCGCCGCCCTTCGCGGAGCCGGTCAGCGCGCCCTTGAGCTCGGCGAACGTCCAGTCCGGGTGCTGCTGCTTGAGGATCGCCGCCGCGCCCGCGACATGCGGGGTCGCCATCGACGTACCGGAGATGGTCAGGTAGCCGGCCGGATTCTCGCCGACCTCCTTGGCGATGACGCTGCCCGCGGCCGAGGCCGCGGTGATGTCCACGCCGGGCGCCGTGACGTCCGGCTTGATCGCGCCGTCCAGGCCGGGGCCGCGGCTGGAGAAGGACGCCAGCTTGTCGCTGCCGTCCACGGCGCCGACGGTCAGCGCGTCGGCCGCGCTGCCCGGGGAGCCGACGGTCTGCTCTCCTGGGCCATCGTTGCCGGCGGCGATCGCGAAGAGGATGCCCTTCTCCTCGGACAGCTTGTTCACCTCGGCCTCGAGCGGGTCGATCTCGGGGGTGTCCCCGCCGCCCAGGCTGAGGTTCACGATGTCGGCGCCCTGCTCGGCCGCCCACTCCATGCCGGCGAGGATGCCGGAGTCGTCGCCGAAGCCCTCGTCGCTGAGGACCTTGCCGTTGAGGATCTTCGCGCCGGGCGCGACACCCTTGTACTTGCCGTTCGACTTGGCGCCGGTGCCCGCCGCGATCGACGCGACGTGCGTGCCATGGCCGTACTTGTCGGTCGCGTCGGGCGAGGTGGAGAAGTTCTTGGACTCGGTCACCTGACCCGCGAGGTCCGGGTGGGTCGCGTCGACGCCGGTGTCCAGGACGGCGATCTTGACGCCCGTGCCGTCGTAACCGGCGGCCCACGCCTTGGGGGCGCCGATCTGCGGCACGGACTTGTCGAGGCTCGCCTCACGCACGCCGTCCAGCCAGACGTGCGCGACACCGGAGGCGGCGCTACCGTCCTCGGTGACCGCGTCCCACAGCTCGGCCGCGTCCTGCTTGGGCGTCACCACGGCGTCCGCGTTCAGGGACTTGAGGGTCCTGCGGACGGTGCCCGCGTCACGGACGTCGTCCTTGGCCGCCGTCGCCGTGCCCTTGTAGCCGACGATCACCTTCAGTCCCTGCTTCTGGGACTTGCGGGTCGCCGCCGTGTTCAGCTCGGTGACGTCGAAGAGCCGCTGGTCGAGCTTGCCGGTGGCTATCAGGCGCTGCGCGTCGGCCGGCACCACGAGGGTGTGGCCGTCGGCCTCGCGGGTCCGGACCGGTATGTTCTCGCGGCCCTCGGCACGCTCGACGCCGACGACACGACCCTTGGCGTCGATGGCCACCCGGTCACCGGTGATCAGCGTGATGTAGTGCTTGGCCGTGAGGTCGGCCTGCTTGGCCTGCCCCGTGGCAGATGTTCCACTCGCGTACTCCGCCGACGCCGGGCTGGTCATTCCCGCCGCCAGGGCCACCGCGGCCGCCGCGGCGACCGTCGCGAGGCATGCTCTTTTCACTTGTCTGCGCAAAACTCCCCCTGAGATGAGATCCGGACGAATCCCCATTCATCCGGCCGGAGGAAGTTCCGCACGCGCGTACATGCACCCCCCGGAATACGTAAGTATGCCCGGGGGGTGATCGGCTTCTCAATAGCGGGGCACAGATTCTCAATAGCAGAGACACAGGTGAAGAGTTGACGGACACCTTCCGCCGCACTCCCGAGCCCCCTCTTCTGTGCTCCTCTACGCTCCCGCGTTCTCCTTGACGGTGAGCTTGCCCTTGCGGATCGTCGCAACTCGCGGGGCCTTCTTCGCGATCGAGGAGTCGTGCGTGACCATGATGAAAGTGAGCCCGTGCTCCTTCCACATGGTTTCCAGTACGTCCATGATCTCGTCGCGCATCGACTCGTCGAGGTTGCCGGTCGGTTCGTCGGCGAGCAGTACCTTCGGCTGCTTGACCAGCGCGCGGGCGATGGCGACGCGCTGCTGCTGACCACCGGACAGCTCAGCGGGCAGATGCCCGAGCCGCTCCTCGAGACCCACCGACGCCAGCGCGTCGGCGGCCCGCTGCCGCCGCTCCTTCGCCTTCACCCCGAGGGGTACGAGAGCGGTCTCCACGTTCTCCTGGGCGGTGAGCGTGGGAATCAGGTTGAAGCTCTGGAAGACGAAGCCGATGTTCTCGGCGCGCACCTTGGTGAGCTTCGCCTCGGACAGCTTCGCCATGTCCGTGCCGTCGAGTTCGACGCTGCCCTCAGTGGGCCGGTCGAGCCCGCCGAGCATCTGGAGAAGGGTGGACTTTCCGCCACCGGTGGGGCCCTGGATGACCAGTCGGTCGCCGTCCGCGATGGTCAGGTCGACACCCGCGAGGGCGTTGATCGTGTCCCTGCCCCGCGAATAGCGCTTGATGACGCCTCTGAGTTCGTACATGGAACAACTCCTGGTTGTGCGTAAGGGGGTTAGGACCTGTCCGGCGGATCAGGCCGGAGACGCGGGGTGTGGCACGCACATCTGCGGCGTTGTCGTCGGTTGCCGACGCTCCGCGCCGTCGCCCTCCTCCGCCTTGCAGCTGCACGCACCACACCCCGCTCGCCTGGGCTCACAGGGCGCCGTCGCCTTCCTCCGGCCTGATCCGCCGGACAGGCCCCAGCCGCGTGAGCCGTGCGGGGCCGGACTACTCGACGCGGCGCAGCGCGTCCGCGGGACGCAGCCGGGAGGCACGCCAGCCGCCGAAGGCACCGGCGATCAGGCCGCCGGCGACGGCCAGGCCGACCGCCACGACGATGGTGTTGAGGCTGACGGGCGCGCTGAGCGCGACGTCGAGGGTCGAGGACGCGGTCTGACGGGCGGCGCCGAAGCCGCCGCCTCCGCCACCACCGCCGCCCCCGCCGGGACCGGCCGCCGCGCCGCCGCCCGAACTCCCCACCTCCGCCTGGAGGGTGGGGCTGATCTCGGTGACGACGAACGCGCCCGCGAGGCCGACCGCGATACCGAGGACGCCGCCGACCAGGCCGTTGACGATGGCCTCACCGACCACCTGGCGGGTCACCCGGCCCGACTTCCAGCCGAGCGCCTTCAGGGTGCCGAACTCGCGGACACGCCGGGAGACGGCCGAGGAGGTGAGCAGACCGGCGACCAGGAACGCGGCGATGAGCACCGCGATGGACAGCCACTTGCCCACGTTCGAGGCGAGGTCGGAGGCGGTCGACAGGGAGCCGGAGACGGTGTTCGCGAGGTCGGCGGAGGTGGTGACCGTCGTACCCGAGATGTTCTTCTGGATGGTGCTCTTGACGCTGTCGATCTGCTGCGAGTCGGACGCCTGGACGTAGATCGTGGTGACCTTGTCCTTGGAGTCGCTGAGCGTCTGCGCCTGCTTGAGCGGGATGTACAGGTTGGCCGCCGCGTCACCGCTGTCGGGCGTCGCTATGCCGATGACCTTGTACTTGACGCTCTTGATCGTGACGGTGCCGTTGAGAACGAGCTTGTTCTCCTTGGCGTACGAGGTGTCGACGACGACGACCTTGGCATCCTTCTCGGACGTCGTGAACGTACGGCCGCTGGTGATCTTCGAGGAGGTCAGCGGGCCGAGCTCCGGCTTGGTGACGTCGGTGCCGTAGACGGAATAGTTGTTGACGTCGAACTCGGCGCCACCGCCCTCGACACGGCCCTGCGGGGCACCGGTGCCGCCACCGCCACGACCACCGGGGGCCGCCGTCGCGCCCTCGTCCTGCTGGAACTGGCCCTGCCGGAACTGGCCGTTGACCTTGATGACCTGGAGGCTGAGCCCGCCGACGGAATCCGCGACGCCTGCCTGCGAGTCGACCTTGGTGACTGTGCTGGAGGCCAGGGTCTGGAAGCCCTGGACCATCACGCGGTCGCTGCTCTGCTCGGAGTCGCTGTCGTTCGCGTCGAAGTTGAAGCGCGGGCGTTCGCTGGTGTCCGTCTGAGCCGCGGCAGCCTTCGTGACCGTCATGTCCGTACCCAGTCCGTACAGCGACTGGAGGACTTTGCCCTGGGCCTTCTCCATGCCCGAGGACACGGAACTGACCACGATGACCAGGGCGATGCCCAGGGCGAGCCCGGAGGCGACGACGAGGGCCGCCTTTCTGCGGCGGCGCAGTTCGCGCCTCAGGTAAGTGAAGAACATGGCCGCAAGGTAGGTACGGCTTGTGATGAAGACATAAGGCCGAGATAAGAGAATGATGAGAAGGCTGTGGCGGAGCCGGATTTCACCTGTGCATTACCGAGGAAGCCTGTGCGGGCCCCAAGCACGAAGGCCCGCACCTGACCTTCCGTTCTAGTGGTCGTCGCAACACCCCAGTTCAGGGGATGCGATGGACTTCAAGATCCGGGAGATCCGGACTGCTCAGGGGCCAAAGAAGCT